>CALYRG010000034.1 GCA_945482615.1 uncultured Clostridia bacterium
CCACAATCCCATTCTGGGCGAAAAAAACGACAAATTCCAATTGGAGGGGCTGTATACCGGCTGCTGGAAAGCCGGAAGAAAGAGCTGCCCGAAGGCTCCTACACCACGTACCTGTTCCGGAAGGGTCTGGACAAAATTCTGAAAAAGGTGGGAGAGGAGAGCACCGAGGTCATTATTGCGGGCAAGGCCGAGTACAGGGCGGAGACCATCTATGAGATTGCCGACCTTGCCTACCATGTGCTGGTGCTGCTGGTGCAGATGGGCATTTCCGTGGAGGATATCCGAAAGGAACTTGCCAGCCGGCATATCATCGACCATAAGGTCAAGCAGGAGAAAATGACGAAATAGATGAAATGGTCATTGGGAAACAAGTGAGCGCATTGGAACGGAAAACGGCCTCTTTTTCATTGACTTTTCCGGCGCAAATGGGTACAATATTTCTGCTACCAAGAATCAATTTCCGAATGGGAGGGACTACCATGGATGCTGGCAGCAGCGGCAATATACCGGATCGAAGTAGCTTGTTGCCTGTTTCCACGGCAGGCCTTTAGACTGCTTCGATCTGGCATATATTGCCTTCTTTTCAATATTTTGAGGAAGGTGAGTCAATGGCTGAGCGATTTGAAATTGTGGAAAAAGCACTCCTCACCATGCTGGAGGAGAAAAAGTACGCCGTTCTGAAGGATATCCTTGTAACCATGAACCCCAGCGATGTGGCGGGGCTTTTTGACGGTCTGGAAGAAAAGCAGATTCCGCTGCTGTTCCGGCTGCTGAATAAGGAGCAGGCGGCGGAGACCTTTGTGGAAATGGAGCCCGATGCTCAGGAGCTTCTGATCCGGGGCTTTTCCGATAATGAGCTGAAGGAAGTGCTGGACGAGCTGTACGTGGATGACGCGGCGGATATTGTGGAAGAGATGCCCGCCAACGTGGTCAAGCGAATCCTGAAGCACGCCGACCCGGAGATGCGCAGCTCCATCAATCAGATTCTGCGCTACCCCGAATACTCCGCCGGTTCCATTATGACCACGGAGTATGTTTCCCTGCGGCTGCACATGACGGTGGAGGAGGCGATTCTGCGCATCCGCCGCCAGGGCGTGGACAAGGAGACTATCTATACCTGCTATGTTCTGGACAAGGACCGCACCCTGCTGGGTCTGGTCACGGTGAAGGATCTGCTGCTGGCAGAGGATGACTCCACCGAGATTGCAGACATCATGGTCAAAAACCTGATCTACGTCACCACCCAGACCGATCAGGAAGAAGTGGCCCGGATGTTCAGCAAGTATAACTTCCTGGCCCTGCCGGTGGTGGACGGCGAGCGGCGGATGGTGGGCATCGTCACCTTCGACGACGCCATGGACGTTCTGGAGGAGGAGGCCACCGAGGATATCGAGCTGATGAGTGGTATGACCCCCTCGGAAAAGCCCTACCTCAAAAGCTCCCCCGTTGACCTGTTCAAAAACCGGATCCCCTGGCTGATGCTGATGATGGTATCGGCCACCTTCACGAGCCTGATCATCACTTCCTTTGAAGATGCCCTGGCGGCCCAAGTGGCCCTGACCGCCTTTATCCCCATGCTGATGGGCACCGGCGGCAACTCCGGGTCTCAAGCCTCCGTCACGGTGATCCGCTCCCTGAGTCTGGGAGAGCTGAAGTTCCGGGATATTGGCATGGTGCTGTGGAAGGAAATCCGCACCGCTGTGATGTGCGGCATCGCCCTGGCCATCGTATGCTTTATCAAAATCTGGCTGGTGGACAGGCTGCTGATGGGAAACACACACATCACCTTCCTTGTGGATCTTGTGGTGTGCCTGGCTCTGTGCGTTACGGTCATTGCCGCCAAGATGGTGGGCTGTATGCTCCCCATGGCCGCCAAGGCTGTGAAGCTGGACCCCGCCGTCATGGCAAGTCCCTTTATCTCCACCATTGTGGATGCCCTGAGCCTGCTGGTGTACTTCCTGTTTGCCAAGATGCTCCTGGGCGTTTAGTCTTTCGGGTTGTTCAACCGGATATGAAAGATGCCCCATTCATCAAAGAAAGAATTCTATCTGTACAGGAGTGAGCTTATGAAAAAAGCATGGTGGAAAGAGAGCGTTGTCTACCAGGTGTATCCCCGCAGCTTCCAGGACTCCAATTCTGACGGCATCGGTGATATTCCCGGCATCACCTCCCGGCTCCCCTATCTGAAGGAGCTGGGCATTGATGTGATTTGGATCTCCCCCTTTTATCAGTCCCCCGGCAAGGATATGGGCTACGATATCAGCGACTACCAGGCCATTGCACCGGAGTTTGGCACACTGGAGGACTTTGATACCCTTCTGCGGGAAGCCCACAGTCTGGGAATCAAAATCGTGATCGATCTGGTGGTGAATCACACCTCCGATCAGCACCGGTGGTTCCAGGAGAGCAGAAAAAGCCGGGACAATCCCTACCGGGACTTCTACATCTGGCGGGACGGCAAGGAAGACGGCCCTCCCAACAACTGGGGCTCGGCCTTTTCCGGCAGTGCCTGGAAGCTGGATGAAGCTACCGGGCAGTATTATCTGCACACCTTCGGTGACTTCCAGCCGGATCTGAACTGGGACAATCCCCAGGTGCGGCAGGCAGTCTACAGTATGATGCGCTGGTGGTGTGACCGGGGTGTGGACGGATTCCGCATGGATGTTATTTCCATGATCTCCAAGGATCCCCGGCTGCCCGACGGCGAAAAGAGCCCCGGCAGTCTGTACGGCAATTTTGCCCCCTACGTGATTAACGGCCCCCGGGTTCACGAATTTTTGCAGGAAATGAACCGGGAGGTGCTCAGCAAATACGACCTGCTCACCGTGGGCGAATGCTCCGGTTTGACCGTGGAGCAGGCGACCCACTACGCCAATTCCCAGGGTACCGAGCTGACCATGGCGTTCCAGTTTGAGCACATGGATCTGGATGGCGGCGAAAGCTTCAAGTGGAACACCAAAAAAATGGATTTGCTTGCATTGAAGGAAAACTTAAGCAAATGGCAATATGGGCTTCAGGACGTGGCCTGGAACAGCCTCTACTGGTGCAACCACGACCAGCCACGGATCGTATCCCGGCTGGGAGACGACAGCACGCAGGAAGCCCGGGAGCGAAGCGCCAAGGCGCTGGCCCTCACCATCCATATGATGCAGGGCACGCCCTACGTCTACGAGGGCGAGGAGCTGGGCATGACCAACGGAGTCTTTGACACCCTTGCCGACTTCCGGGATGTGGAAAGCATCAACGCCTACCATGAGCTGACGGAAAACGGTGTCCTGGAGCCGGAGCAGATGCTGCGGTATCTGCGCTACAAGAGCCGGGACAACGCCCGGACCCCCATGCAGTGGAGCAGCTGTCCGGGGGCCGGATTCTCCGAGGTCACCCCCTGGATCGGCCTGAATCCCAACTACCGGGAAATCAATGCCCAGGAGCAGCTTGCCCGGGAGGATTCTGTTTTCCGGTTCTATCAGAAGCTCATCCGCCTGCGCCATGAAAGGGAGGTCATTGTATACGGAAATTACCGGCTGCTGGAGCCGGAGCATCCCCAGGTCTTCGCCTATACCCGCAGCTGGGAGGGCAGGAAGCTTCTTGCCGTGAGCAATCTCGCCGGAAAGCCGGCTGCGTTTCCCTTGCCTCCAGAATTTCTAAGGGGTGACCTTCTGATCTCCAACCTCGACGATACCCATCTCGCCCCTTCCATGGTTCTTCGCCCCTGGGAAGCCTTTGCTGTAGAGACCTCGCAGGAAGAACCGGCCAAATAAATTTGTCCTCCCCCTTCCAAAATGCGCCCTCCATCCGCAATCGCGGGCGGAGGGCATTTTGCTGCAAAATATGGGTGTATTTTTATCGATTATTTTCAACGGATATCTCTTGCAATCCAAAACCCTTCATGCTAAAATGAACGTGTTCATAAAAAGGAGAATGCTTATGCCAAAACGGATTCCCGATCTGGACAGCCGGATTCTCAGTCTCTCCCGGCAGACCCTGCTGGAGCAGGGGTATAACGCCCTGTCCATGCGCACGCTGGCGGCCCAGTGCGGCGTAGCCGTGGGAACGCTGTACAACTACTACCCCAGCAAGGATGCTCTGGTGGCCCGGCTGATTCTGGACGACTGGCAGCAGATGCTTCTGAGAATGGCGGAGGCCGCCGAAAGCAAGACAACTCTGTCCGACGGTCTGGGTCAGCTTTGCCGGATTCTGGAGGGCTTTACCGGACGCTACCGCTCCGTATGGGCCCAGTACGGCGGCGGCAGGGCCGTGGGCTACACCGCCAAGTACCACATCACCCTCCGGCAGCAGCTTGCGCAGCCCCTGGAAAGGGTGCTGGAAGTCAACTGCCGAACCGACCTGCTGCCCCTGTCCGGGGTGCTGGCGGAAACCATGCTCTCCTGCGCCCTGAACCCGGATCTGGGTTCCCACCAATTTGCCCTTTTGGCGTCCACCTGGATGCGGTAAAGGATATTCGAATAAGGAAAGGTGATATTCATGAGCAGCTTTCAGGATCTGCGGATCGTAGACAACTTCTACCAGACCTCCGCCTTCTTCCCCATGCCCACCGTGTGCATCTCCACAATCAACCCCGATGGCAGTCTGAACATCGGCTCCTATTCCCTGTGCTTCCCCTACTACATCGCGGGTAAAGACCGCTATGCCATGGTTCTGGAGTGCCGCAACACCTCCAACACCGCCCAGAATTTGCTTCGCACCCACAAGTGCGCCATCAACTTCATCCCCGATGACAAAGCATCCTTCAAGGAGGCTGTGCGCCTGGGCTTCCCCGGTCCCTCGGAGGAGAAGATGAAGGAGCTTCACTTCACCATGGAGGACGGCCAGGCCGATCCTTCCGATCCTCTGCGGCCCCAGGTCATCCAGGAGGCCTTCCAGGTGTTCGAGTGCACCTGGGCCAGCCAGCTGGAGGGCGCGGACAAGTTCCGGGTGGAGGACATTGATGACGGCCACCCCGGCCCCTACAACGACTTCAACGGGATCACCTCCAAGTACGGCGCCCACTTCATCCTCTATATCGACAAGATTCTGATGAAGGAGCGCTACTACAACGCCATTGTAAACGGTGTCACGAAAAAGGACTTCCCACCTGTGCCTGTGGACTACGGCTACCGGGACTCCACCAATTTCTGGTATACCCCCTTCCCCAAGTGGAGCCGCCCCATTGCTGAGCCCATCCCGGCGCCCAAGGAGGTTGACCTGGCCTCCATCCGCTATGCCGCCGACCGGGTGGACAGCACGGTGAAGTTTACCGATGCGGCCCTGAAAAACTTCGTCAAGGTGCCCCGCCCCTTCCTGAAAACCGTGCTCAACGGCTGCGTGGCCTGGGCCAAGGAAAACGGCGTCACCCTCATTGACGAGGAGCATGTGAAGATCATCAACGACAAGCGCGCCCAGGAAAAGAAGGAGCGTCGATAATATGGACGGCATTTCTGTCACCATGGCCCTGGTGGACTTCATCCCGGTGGTTCTGTTCTTCTGGGCGGCGGTGATCCTCCAGCGGGAGCTGTACCCCCGGCTGGTAAAGGGCGCCTATTCCATCATGGCAGGCGGCTCCATTATGGTGCTCATCGGCGGCTGCTTCAAGGCCCTGTGGAAGCTGCTGTATGCCCTGAATGTCTGCGACTACGTGCTGCTGGATCATTCCTTCTTCCCCCTTCAGGGGCCGGGGTTCCTGCTGTTTTTCCTGGGGCTGACCGGTATTTTCTGGAAGGGCAGGGAAACCAAGGTTTTTGCGGCCCCCGCCGTTGTCACCACAACCCTGCCGTTCATTTTCATGCAGATCGTCGGTCTGGGGGGCGCGGAAATCCTGCTCGCCGTCATCGGTGCCCAAAAGAAGCGGAGCATTCCGGTGCTGTTTATCCTGGCCTTTGTGTTCATGCTGGCCATGGGCTATCTGGGTGCCAAATTTGACGGCTCCAGCTCTATGCACTGGGTGGCTCAGCTGACCAACATCCTGTCCATGGGCTTCTTCCTGCTGGGCACCCTGGAGCTGTCCAAGGTCTGGAAGGCAGAGGCCACCGCTGTGTAACTGCATTTCGATAAGGAGAAGATTGTTATGAAAATTGTTCTTGCCGGTGCCTTTGGCAAGCTGGGCAGCGATATCCTGCGGGCCCTGTGCCAGACGGAGCACGAAATCATCGCCGCCGATGCCGTTGTAAACGTCCCCGGCGACCTGGACGAAAGCCGCTTCACCACCCGAAAGATCGATGTCACCGACCCTGCCACCCTGGCCGGGCTGTGCGACGGCGCGGACGTGGTTATCACCACTGTGGGCCTCACCGGTGCTTCCACACGCTTTACCAACTACGACATCGACTATCAGGGAAACCTGAACCTGCTGAAGGAAGCGGAAAAGGCCGGTGTCAGGCACTTCGCCTACATCTCCGTCATCAATGCGGACAAGGGCGAGGGCATCCCCATGGTGCACGCCAAGTTCCGGATGGAGGAGGAGCTGAAAAAGTCCTCTGTGCCCTACGTGATCTACCGTCCCACCGGCTATTTCTACGACATCGCCCATGTGTTCTGGCCCATGATCAAATCCAGGTCTGTCCAGCTGCTAAAGGTGAAGAAGGAGCCTGTTGCCAACGTCATCGACACCGCCGACTTTGCCCGCTTCATCCTGGAAACCATGTGTGACGATGGAAAGACCTACAATGTCGGCGGCACCGAGACTTACACCTACCGGGAGATTGCGCAGATGTTCTACGCCGCCGACGGCGTCACCGACGGCCCGGTGAAGGTGGTTCCCGCCTTTATGATGGACATTCTGGCCCGGCTGCCCAAAATCAAAAAGTCCGGCCGCACCGATGTGATCAAGTTTTCCAAGTTCACCCTGACCAACGACTGCTACGGCGACACCGAGGTTCCGGGCAAGAGCTTCCGGGAATACATCGCCGGTAAGAGCTACGCTCCCAGAATCGAGGCGGAGCTGAAGGCCAAAGAGGAGGCGGCGAAGAAATGATGCTGGTTTGGATCTGTCTGGCGGCGGCCCTTCTGTGCTGCTGCATGGGCTTTCAGCGCTTCGTCTGGTTCATGTCCATCGGCTACGGCTATGCCGTTGCCGGGATCGCCGTGACGGTGCTGGTCTGGGGAGCCGTCGGCGGCGGACTCACCCCGGGTCTGGTGGCCGCTCTGGTGGTTGCCGCCTGCTATGGCATCCGGCTGGGCACCTTCCTGCTCCTCCGGGAGATGGGCAACAAGACCTATAAAAAGCTCCTGGACACCAAGGTGGGTAAGGAGCCCCCGGTATTCGTCAAGGCATTTGCCTGGCTGTTCATGGGTCTGCTGTACATCTGCGAGACCGCAGGTCTCATCTTCCGCCTGGGCAACGGTGCTCCCGATGATGCCCTTTTGTATGTCGGTGTCGTTATCATGGCCGCTGGCGCCGTTATCGAGGCCCTGGCCGACAAGCAGAAAAGTGCGCAGAAGGCAGCCCGCCCGGACATGGTGGCAACCCAGGGCCTGTTCCGGCTGGTTCGCTGCCCCAACTACTTCGGCGAGATGCTGTTCTGGACCGGCGTGTTCCTGTCCGGTGTCACCGTCTATCAGGGCGTGTGGCAGTGGGTTGCTGCCGTCTTCGGCTACGTCTGCATCATTTACATCATGCTGGACGGCGCCAAACGGATGGAGAAG
Organism: uncultured Clostridia bacterium; assembly: GCA_945482615.1. Lineage (GTDB taxonomy): Bacteria > Bacillota > Clostridia > Oscillospirales > Oscillospiraceae > Faecousia. Next base: position 7,642 of record CALYRG010000034.1, read on the forward strand.
GGTCACATTGCCCGCTATGGCCAAATGGAAGAATATAAGGCCTACGCCGGGAAGACCCCCCTGGTCTTCCCCTTCATCCCATTGTATCACCTGTATGACCCTGCCAGGGATAAGAAGGTAAAACAGTAATCCCCCAATTTGCCCCCTGTCGCCCCAAAGAGGATGACAGGGGGCTTTTTCGGTTGAATTGTTCACGATTATATGGTATGCTGATGGCACAATTCATTCCGGGAGGAGGGCTTCCATGAAAAAGCTGACTGCAATTTTGCTGATCCTGGCGCTGTGCCTGTGTGCCTGCGGCAAAGGAGACGATTCCCAGGCATCCTCCCCTGCTCCCCAGGAACCGGACACCCCCTCGGTTCGCTTTCTTACCACCATTCCGGGCACGGAGAAATCCTTCCGCTCGCTGGCAAAGGCATACACGGAGCAGACCGGCATTCCCGTGGAAATCATCTTCGCCGGGGACGATGATCTGCCCCAGCTTCTGGCGGGGCCGGAAGCGCCCACGGCCTTCACCGCCGCTGCCGGGCAGCTGCCCCTGGACTACGCCCTGCCCCTGGACGGCAGCAAGCTGGCCGGAGAGCTGCTGACCCAGGAGTTTACCATTTTCCATCCGGACGGCACCCTGGCCGCCCTTCCGCTGGAGCTGGGGGTCTATGGGATCCTGGTCAATGTGACCCTGCTGCGTCAGGCCGGGTACAGGTTGGAGGATATCCACAGCTTTGAAACCCTGAAAACCGTGGCCGAGGATATCCAGTCCCGATCCGTTGCCCTGGGCTTCGACGCCTTCACAGCCGCCGGACTTTCCCCCTCCTCCCTGCGTTTTTCCGGGGAGCTGGTCAGCCTGCCGCTGTACTACGAGTTCCGGGAGGCCGGCATCACCGAAACGCCCCCCGCCATTACCGGCAAGTACCTTGACCACCTGCGTTCCATTTTTGACCTGTACCTGGCCAATGCCCCGGCAGACCCCCGGTTTTTATCCGGCATCGACGACGAGGAATCCCGGATCGCCTTTACTTCCTCCCTGGCCGTGTTCTATCAGGGCGGCAGCTGGGAGTATGCAGAGCTCTCCCGGGCCGTGGAGGAGCTGGCGGTAATCCCCATCTACTGCGGAATCCCGGGTGAGGAGCAGTCCGGACTGTGCATGGACGCTCTGCACCACTGGGCGGTGAACGCCCAGGCATCCCCGGAGGATCAGGCTGCCTCCCTGGATTTCCTCTATTATCTGGTGACAGACCGGCAGGCCATCGCCGTTATGGCGGACCTGTTCGGCGGGATCTGCTACCGCAGTGCGCCCATTCACCCCAATCCCATTCTGGCGGCCGCTCTGGAGCAGCTCGCCCAGGGCCGTCCCAGCGTGACCTGGGCCTACCGTCTGGCGCCCAACCCGGCCCAGTGGCGCAGGACGGTAGTGACCGCCCTGACCGCCTATGCCGAAGATCCATCGGATAAAACCTGGGCCATTGTGACGGACACCATCGTGGACGGCTGGGCCTATGAATACCGGCTGGCGGGAAACGACTAGCCGAAAGGAGGACGACCTGTGACCATCAAAGACCTTGCCGCGAAGACCGGCTACGCCGTAGGCACCGTCTCCCGGGCGCTGAACAACCAGCCCAACGTCAGCCGGGAGGCGCGGGATGCCATTCTGAACGCCGCCCGGGAGATGGGCTTTCAGATCAACGAAAATGCCCGGCGGCTGAAGCAGCACCAGTCCAACACCATTCTGGTCATGGTCAAGGGCAACGCCAACGAGCTGTTCGGTGCCATGGTGGAGACGATCCAGGCCCTGATCGCCTCCAGCCCCTATCAGCTGGCAGTGGACTACAGCGACGAGGACGACAACCAGGTCGCCCGGGCTGTGGATCTGTGCCGGGAGCGAAAACCGGTAGGCATTCTCTTTCTGGGGGGCAGCAATCAGAATTTCCTCTCTGACTTTGGTTCCATCGATGTACCCTGCGTGGTCATCACCCACGACGCCTCCCAGCTCCACTTCCAGAACCTGTCCAGCGTTTCCACCGATGATGCCCAGGCCGCCAAAGCCGCCATCGATCTTCTGATCTCTCTGGGCCACAGCCGCATCGCCATCATCGGCGGCGACCGCGCCACCTCCGATACCAGCCGCCTGCGCTATGAAGGATGCATGCGCTCCTTCCGGGAGCATAGTATTCCCTTTGACCCCAGCCGGGATTTCCAGGGGGTGCGCTACTCCTACCGGGACGGCTACCAGGCCGTGCAGACCCTGCTGGAAAACGGCTGCCGCTTCACCGCCATTTTCGCCCATGCCGATGTCATGGCCATCGGCGCCATCCGCGCCCTGTGGGATCACGGACTCCGGGTTCCGGAGGATATCTCCGTGATGGGCGTGGACGAGCTGCCCCTGGGCAATTTCCTGGTTCCCAAGCTGGCAACCGTAAAGCAGAACACCGCCCGCCTGGCCAGCCGGGGTGTGGAGCTGCTGCTGGATGCCATTGAAAACGGCGCACCTGCCGTCCATGAAACGGTGCCCTTCTGCCTGCTTCGCAAGGAGAGCATCCGCGACATCCGCAAACAAGGAGAGAACAAAATATGCGTACAAGCGGCATTCTGATGCATATAACCTCTCTGCCCGGCCCCTACGGAATCGGCAGTATGGGCAAGGAGGCATTCCACTTTGTGGATTTTCTCGCTTCTGCCGGGCAGCGCTATTGGCAGCTTTTGCCACTGAACCCAACCGGCTTTGGAGACTCTCCCTATCAGTCCTTCTGCGCCTGGGCGGGAAATCCCTATCTCATCGACCTGGATGCCTTGAAAGAGCAGGGCCTTCTGACCCCGGAGGAGTTGGAGGGCTTCGCCTGGGAATCCGCTCCCGGCCGGGTGGACTACGGCATCCAGTACAACCGGCGTATGGCTGTGCTGGCACTGGCTGCCGGACGCTTTCAGGCAGATGCGGACTATGAAGCCTTCCTGGAAAGCAACCAGGACTGGCTGACGGACTATGCCCTGTTCATGGCCATCAAGGTCGAACAGGGGAATGTCCCCTGGCTGGACTGGCCGGAGGAGCTGAAGCTCCATCAGCCTCAGGCACTGGCTGCTGCCGAAGCGCGTTTGCAGGACAGCATCCGGCTTCACTGCTTCCTGCAGTACCAGTTTGACCGCCAGTGGAAGGCCCTTCGCGCCTACGCCCGGGAAAAGGGCATCGACATCATCGGCGATGTACCCATCTATGTTCCGCTGGATTCTGCCGACGTGTGGTCCAATCCCCAGCTGTTCCAGCTGGATGAAGACCGGAAGCCCCGGATGGTAGCCGGATGTCCCCCGGACTCCTTCACCGCCGACGGCCAGCTGTGGGGCAATCCCCTGTACAACTGGGAAGCCATGAAGGAAAGCGGCTATGCCTGGTGGATCCGCCGCCTGAGCGCCGCCGCGAAAATGTTTGACGTGGTTCGGTTGGACCACTTCCGGGGCTTTGAAAGCTACTGGGCTGTTCCCGCCGGTGCTTCCACCGCAAAGGACGGCCAGTGGGTCAAGGGCCCGGGCATGGATTTCGTATCCGCCATCCGCGCCGCCCTGCCCCAGCTGCGTTTCATCGCCGAGGATCTGGGCTACATCACACCGGAGGTTCGCAGGCTTCAGCTGGATTCCGGCTATCCCGGCATGAAGATCATCGAGTTTGCCTTTGACTCCCGGGAGGCAGGCAATTACCTGCCCCATCTGTACCCGGTGGACTCGGTGTGCTACACGGGAACCCATGACAATGTGACCCTGAAGCAGTGGTTTGATGAGGCGTTTCCGGAGGATGTGGCCGTCGCCAAAGCCTATCTGGGACTGAACCAGGAGGAAGGCTACATCCGGGGTATGATCCGGGCAGCCCAGTCCAGCGTGTCCCGACTCTGCGTGGTGCAGATGCAGGACTACCTGGAGCTGGGGAAAGAGGGCCGGATGAATTGTCCCGGCACACTGTCCAGCAGCAACTGGACCTGGCGTGCGGAGCCCGGCTTTGACTCCGTCGAGCTGGCCGCCGATATCCTGCGCATTACCCGGCTCTACGGCCGCGCCTGATCCGGCGTACACAACATACTTTGCGCCCGGCTCCAAATCAGGAGTCGGGCGCTGTTTCATTGGCGTAGAAGGGTTTTTATCCTTCCAGCTTCTTTTTTCTATAGAGCACAAATCCAATTCCCGTCAGGCACGCGGCAGCTGCCAGCATGGAAGCCGTCCAAAGTCCCACCCGGGAAACGTCCCCGGTATAGGGAATGCTGTTGACCTCCTGGCCGCAGGTATCGCAGTTGTTGTCCCGGTCGGCATCCAGGTGTCCGGTCTCGGCGAAGGTCTTGAAAATTACGGCGGTTTTTCCATCGTCCTTCACCGCATCTACACTCCAGCCGTTGGGAAGGCCCTTCTTCAGGGCCTGCTTGTCGGCAAACACCCGGCCCTCTCCTGCCGTCAGCTGGACGATGGCGGTGTAGATGGTGTGGGGTGCAAAGGTCTTGCCCTGGGCCAGGACATTGCCCTTCTTGTCCTTCCAGGTCACGCTCTCTACCTTGTAGCCGTCCCCGGCGGTAATCTGATCGGGCGTCTGAGGCTTCTCACCAGGCTCCGGAACCCGGGGCACCGTGCCATTGGAGATCTTGGTAATCTGGGTGGGCTCCGCCTGGGCCTCCAGCTTGAAGGTTTTGCTGGTCAGGGTGACGGTCCCGTCATCGTTTCGCACCGGCGTCCAGCCTTGGGGTGCCGTCACGCTTCCGGCAAAGGCAAAGCCCTCCTTCGGCGTCAACGTCACGGTGCAGCGGTAATCCTTGCCCGGGGCAAATGTCTCCCCGTCTTCCATATAGACGCCCTGGTTCTCTCCGGTTCGTCTGGACCAGGTGACCTTTCCGGCCGTATACCCTGCATCTGCGGGGAGAACTGCCGCATCCGAGGGAGCCGCGCCTACGGCAGGCTCCGTCACTGTCAGCTCCACCTGTGCAATCTCCGTACCGATGATGTAGGGGTAGTCCCCCTCCGCGGAAAGGCACACCTTTCCGGCGGCGGTGAAACGGCTGACATCCGTGGTGTATCTGCCGCCGGAGAGGCTGATGCTGCCGCCTCCTGCGCTGCTTGCGCTGTCGGTCAGCGTCCCAACCTCGCCCTTGAAGCTGCCGCCGGAGACAGTGAAGGTGGGATTGCCTCCATGGCTTTCATGCTCCACCGCTGCCAGGGCATAGCCGGTGGTGGAGGGGGCGCTGCCGCTGGGGCTGTGTGCCATGGTTCCGGTAGCTTCCACCAGCGGACTTCCGCTGATGCGCACGGTTCCGGCCTTGGCCTCAATGGCAGTGCTGCCCTTGATGGTTCCGCCCGCAACTGTAAGGCTTCCATTCTGGGGCTGGTAGACAGCGGCGCTGCCTGTGGAGATCACCTGAGCGCCATCCTCGATCCGGATGGTGGTATCTGCCTGTCCGGCGCTGCCGCTGATGGCCGCGTGAGCCGCGGTGATTTTTCCCTTGACGGTCAGCGCTGCGCCGCCGCTCAGCTTCACGCCGATACCGGCGGAGGCAGAAACGGTGACACCGGTCTCCACGATCAGACCTGCCGCCCCCTGGGCACTGTCATCGCCAACCCGGACGGTGGGAGTTGTGCCCTCACCGGAGACCAGGCCGCTGCCCCCAAGGGTCAGGATACCGGACGGAACGGAAATGGTTCCGGTGACGGTCTTCCCGCCCAGCTCCAGAGTCAAGTTTTTGGTGACTGTGAGCGGCGTATCCAAGGTGACATCCATCAAAAGGTGAACCGTCTGTCCTGCCGCTGCCGCGTCAACAGCCTCCTCCAGCGTGGGATAGCCGGTCTCACCCACAGAAGCTGCAGGCGCTTCCTCCTGAGCAGGCTCCTGCTCCGCTTCCGGAGCATCTGCGTCCTGCAGGGTCATTGTGGGAGCAGTCGTTTCCTCATGGTCTGCCATAGCGCCCATGGGCAGCGCGGACGCTGCAAGCGCCATGGCCAAAAGCACTGCCAGTGTTCTTTGCACAATCGCAATCTTCATTGGTTTACATTCCTTTCCTGGGTCTGCCCAGCCGGGAAAAGGCCGGGCTGCGATCATTCGCAAAAAAATTATACCGGGACGCAGAAAGGAATGCAACGCATAATTCCTGTAAATAATTCGGAGTTTTCCTATTTATGGTTTATAGTTCCAGTTTTTATTGATAATTTGTTAAATTTACTTGGATTTTTTGTTTACGCCCAAAGCCGTCGGCAGCCGTGTTCAGAAACATTTTACACTTGCCCTATTTCCCTTTTGGCTTCCATGTGCTATCATAATGGTAATCATCTGCCGCGGGAGGAATGATATGGGCAAATGCGTGATCTTCTGTGCCGCCGGGTTTGACGCTCTGGCGGAGCCGATCCGGTCCGGCGATTATGTCATCGCGGCAGACGGCGGACTGCGGCATACAGACGCCCTGGGACTGCATCCGGACGCCATTTTGGGTGACTTTGATTCCCTGGGCTATGTTCCCGACGATGCCAGTGTGTTTCCGGTGGAAAAGGATGATACCGATGCCATGCTGGCGATCCGCCGGGGGCTTCAGCTGGGATTCCGGGAATTTCTGCTGTATGGCAGTCTGGATGGCCCCCGGCTTGACCACACCGTGGCCAACTTCCAGGCGCTGCAATACCTGTGCGAGCACAACGCCTGGGGATATCTGACGGGCAGTACGCAAATTGCCACCGTGGTTCAGAACGGCTCCCTGCATTTCCCTGCCGGATGCAGCGGAATTCTTTCCGTCTTCTGCCTGGGCCCGGCTGCCACCGGCGTGACCCTGGAGGGGTTGTACTATCCCCTGAAGGACGCTACGCTTACCCCGGGGTTTCCCCTGGGCGTCAGCAATCACTTTACCCAGTCAGCCGCATCCATTGATGTGAAATGCGGCAGTCTTCTGGTCCTGTGGGACCGCATCAACGGATTTCCAGTGAGGAAGCAGTACCATGCGTAAAATAGAAACTTCGCGTAATCAGATTCCTGTCATTACCCCTGACCCTGCGCTGGGTCTCACCGCCGCCCAGGCGGAGGAACGCACCGCCGGAGGCTGGGCCGCCGGAACCCCCGCCCCCTCCGGGAAAAGCACCCGGGAGATCATCTTTGCCCACTGCTTTACCTTTTTCAATGCCATCTTTCTGCTTTTGTCCGTGCTGCTGATCCTTGCGGGGTCGTCCTGGCTGAATATGGGCTTTCTGGTGATCGCAGTCATCAACACCGTCATCGGAGCCGTGCAGGAAATCCGCGCAAAGCAGGCGGTGGATCAGCTGACTCTGGTGGCCCGCCGTCCGGTGCGGATCGTCCGGGATGGAACCGCCGCGGAAATCCCGCCGGAGGAGATTGTCCGGGATGACATTGCGGAATTCTCTCAAGGGGATCAGCTCTGCGCGGACGGCATCCTCCGGGAGGGAACCATGTGGGTGGACGAATCCCAGATCACAGGAGAATCGGATGCCGTAGCCAAGAAAGCGGGAGATGAGGTTCGCTCCGGCAGCGTGGTTCTGTCCGGCCAGGGCAGGGTGCAGCTGACCGCCGTGGGCGCGGATGCCTTTGCCGCAAAGCTCTCCCGGGAGGCCAAGAAAAACCCCAGAGCCAGAAAAACCGAGATGATGCGCTCCCTGGACCGGCTGATTCTCTTTGTGGGCATTCTCCTGGTTCCCATAGGCTGCATTTTGTTCTATCAGGAGTACCGGGTGCTTGCCCTTCCCTTCCGCAGCAGCGTGGAGGGGACGGTTGCCGCACTGGTGGGAATGATCCCCGAGGGGCTGTATCTTCTGACCTCCGTCGCCATTGCCGCCTCCGCCCTGAAGCTCAGCCGCAAAAAGGTTCTGGTTCAGGACAGCAACTGCATCGAGGCTCTGGCCCGGGTAGATGTGCTGTGCGTGGACAAGACCGGCACCATCACGGAGCCGGATATGGAGGTGGAGGATATCCTGCCCCTGACCGGAGACAGCCCGGAGCGGCTGGAGGCCATTCTCACCGCCCTCTACGGCACGCAGCAGCCCGACAACGCCACTGCCAAAGCCATACAAAGTCTGTTCCCTGGGAAAAGTGCCTGGAAGGAAACGGTGCGCGTTCCCTTCTCTCCGGAGCGTAAATGGAGCGGAGCAGCCTTTGAAGAGGAAGGTGCCTTCCTGGCGGGCGCGCCTGAGTTTCTGCTGGATCAGCCGGAGGACAGTCTTCGTGCTCTGATTGACCAGCAGACCCAGCAGGGCCGCCGGGTTCTGCTCCTGGCCGCATACGGAGGCCTTCTCACAGAGCAGGGGCTGGAAGCGGACCTTATTTCCCCTCTGGCACTGCTGATTCTGGGCGGAAAGATTCGGGAAAGCGCCCCGGATACCTTTGCCTATTTTCTCCGGCAGGGTGTGACCGTGAAGGTCATCTCCGGAGACGATCCCCGAACCGTAAGCTGCATTGCGAGCCGGGCCGGAATCCCCGGCAGCGAACACTTCGTCGATGCCCGCACCCTCACCAGTGATGCCGACTATGCCCGGGCGGTGAAGGAGAACACGGTCTTCGGCCGGGTGACACCGGAGCAAAAGCGGCAGCTGGTTCGCGCCCTGCAAAAGCAGAAGCACATCGTGGCCATGACCGGCGACGGTGTCAACGATTTGCTTGCCATGAAGCAGGCAGACTGCTCCATCGGCGTTGCCTCCGGCGCTCAGGCGGCCAGTCAGCTGGCCAGCCTTGTGCTGCTGGATTCGGATTTTGCCGCCATGCCCGGAATCGTGGACGAGGGACGGCGGGTCATCAACAATATCCAGCGGGCAGCCACCCTGTTCCTGGTGAAGAATATTTTCTCGCTGTTCCTGTCCGTGATTTCCCTGTTTACCAACCTGCCCTATCCGCTGCTTCCCATCCATCTGACGGTGCTTTCCGCGCTGACCATTGGTATCCCCTCCTTTTTCCTGGCCATGGAGCCAAACTATGAGCGGATTCGGGGACATTTCCTCCGGGGCGTTCTGCGCCGGGCCTTCCCCGGCGGGCTCACCAACGTGTTTGCCGTTCTGATATGCCAGGCATTCAGTGTGGTCTTTGCCCTGTCCGTTGAAGAAATCTATCCGGTGTGCGCCGCAATTCTCGGCGTTGTGGGCCTGATGGTGCTTTTCCAGGTCTGCAAGCCCTTTAACCGCTTCCGGCTGCTGATCTGGGCCGTAATGCTGGGCAGTCTGGTGGCTGTGTTCCTGCTGCTCGGAGATTTTATCGAGCTGGGCTCCGGCAGTAATGCAACCAAGCTGCTGATGCTGACACTTCTGCTGATGACGCCTACGGTGTTCTTTGCGATACAGCGCTTCTTCGATCTGTGGGATCGGGGGATTGCCCGGATTCAGGGCCTGTTCCACCGCCGGAAGAAAGAGATACCGTCAGAAAAATAATGTTCCATTTTTTGCAACCCTTTCACCTGTTTGTCGAGAGATAGAAATGAAGGAGGGAATTACCCATGAAAAAGAATCGTATGATTGCATTTGTCCTTGTTCTCATTCTCGCAGTGTCTATTCTCGCCGGCTGCGGCGCAAAAAGTCAATCCACCATGGAGTACGCCATGTATGCCGACAACGCTATGGCAGCAGAAGCACCCGCGGCCATGAAGGAGGAAGCCTCCATGGATCGGGGCGCTCTGGCCGCCGGAGGAAATGACGGCATCGCTCAGATTCCACAAAACCGCAAGTGGATCATTACCGTTCATCTCAACGCCGAGACCGATGATCTGGATGCCCTGACGGCAGCTCTGAACGAAAAAATCGCCCAGCTGGGCGGCTATGTGGAAGATCAGAACGTCTACAACGGCAGCACCTACTCGTCCTCCCGGCGCTACCGCAGCGCGAACTGGACGGTGCGGATTCCTGCCGCCGATGTGGATCGGTTCACCCAGGACGTCAGCGCCGTGGCCAACGTGGTTTCCAACAGCAAGAGTCTGCAGGACATCACCCTGAGCTACACCACCACCGAAAACCGTCTGAAGGCGCTGACCACGGAGGAAACAAGGCTGCTGGAGCTGCTTGCCAAGGCTGAGAACATGTCCGACCTGCTGGAGATCGAGTCCCGGCTGACAGAGGTGCGCTATGAGCTGGAGAATTACGGCTCCCAGCTGAAGCTGTACGACAATCAGGTGGACTACGCCACCATTTACTTATCCATCAGTGAGGTTCAGGAGTACACGCCTGTGGAGGAGCCTACCTTCCTGGAGCGGATCACCAAGGGCTTTACCAGCAGCCTGAAGGGTGTTGGGGAAGGTATCGTTGATGTGGTCGTATTCCTTGTCGCCAATCTGCCCTATCTGGTGGTCTATGGTCTGATCCTCTTTGCCGCGGTGAAGCTCCTTGTCCGCTACCGCCGCAGCAAGCCCGCCCGGGAGGCCAAGCGCCTGCACCGGGAGGAAATGAAACTCCAAAAAAAGCAGGAAAAGCTGAAAAAGAAACAGAAATCCCTTGGTGACAACACAGAAAAAACCGAATAAGTACACATACAGGCCGTCTCACTTGTGAGACGGCCTGTATGCTGCGGTGCTGTTGCGGCTGCAAGGATATGGACACCCGCCCTTTGCGCAGCCTCTTTCCGGGTAGGGTCAGACGCCCAGCAGTGCCTTGGCAAACAGGAAATACACCAGAAGGCTCAGGGCATCCACGATGGTGGTGATGAAGGGACTTGCCATGACGGCGGGGTCAAAGCCCAGCCGCTTGGCAAGCAATGGCAGGGAGCAGCCCACCAGCTTTGCCATGACAACGGTAACGCACAGGGTGGTGCAGATCACCGCATTCACACCCAGGTTGATGCTGGTGTTGCCCATCAGCAGCCGGTCCACCAGCAGCACCTTCAGGAAGCAGACCACCGCCAGAGTCAGGCCGCACAGGACAGCCGTGCGGATTTCCTTCCAGATGACGGTGAAGACATCGGAAAACCGCAGCTCATCCAAACTCAGGGCGCGGATGATGGTGACGGAGGCCTGGGAGCCGCAGTTTCCGCCGGTATCCATCAGCATGGGAATGAAGGCGGTAAGGACAGGAAGCAGACTGAGGGCGTCCTCAAAGGAGCTGATAATCATGCCGGTGAAGGTGGCGGACACCATCAGCAGCAGCAGCCAGGGAATCCGGTGCAGGTACAGCTCAATGGGGGAGCTTTTGAGATAGGTTTTTTCGGAGGGCGTGATGGCGGCCATGATCTCCATGTCCTCGGTGGCCTCTTCCTCCATGACATCCATGGCGTCATCGAAGGTGACGATACCCACCATCCGGTTCTCCGCATCCACCACCGGCAGGGCTAGGAAGTTATACCTGCTGAACATCCGGGTTACTTCCTCCTGATCGGTCTGGGTGGTGACGCTGATCAGATTTGTGACCATGAAATCGGCAATCCTGGTGGCGTCATCCTCTGCCAGCAGCAGTGCCTTCACCGTGACCAGACCCAGCAGGGTGCGGTCCTTGTCCAGCACATAGCAGGTGTAGATGGTCTCCTTGTCCACGCCCTGGCGGCGGATGCGCAGAATGGCCTCGCCCACCGTCATTTCAGGCCGCAGAGAGACATATTCCGTGGTCATCAGAGAGCCGGCAGAGTTTTCCGGGTAGCGAAGGAGCTGGTTGATGGAGCTGCGCAGCTCCGGGTCGGCGTGCTTCAGAATCCGCTTGACCACATTGGCAGGCATTTCCTCCACCAGATCCGCCGCATCGTCGGCGTACAGCTCGTCCAGAACCTCCTTCAGCTCGTTGTCGGAAAAGCCCCGGATCAGCAGCTCCTGGGCATCGGGCTCCATTTCCACAAAGGTCTCTGCCGCCTGCTCCTTGGGCAGCAGCCGAAAGAGCAGCGGGATCTGGCTTTCTTCCAGACCGTCAAACAATCCTGCCACGTCGCTGGGGTTCATGGTTATGAGGATATCCCGCAGGGTGGCGTACTTCTTTTCCTCCAGCATGGTCAGAAGGGCTTTTTGCACAAGTTCAAATCTTTCTGTCATAATAAACCTCCTTATTGTTTTGAGAAAAAGCACAAGAAGGCAATATGACTCGGCCAAAGCGGCCTATGGGCCTGCCACGGAGACAGGCAACCGGCTACTTCGGCCGGGTATACTGCCGCTGCCAGCATCCATGGTGGTTCCTCCTTTCCGTACAACCGATATTGATGCTATTTTACCCATATTTTTCGGAAATGTCAATGAAAATACCGGGTGAAATTGAGAATTAATCCGATATTGGCAGAATAAAGCCGTCTCAGGAAATGAACATTCCTGAGACGGCGGAGGGGAAACGGTTATTCGCTTTTCAGCACATGGGCGCCCTGAAATTCCACGCCCAGGGGGAGAATCCGCCAGCTGTGCTCGGTGATGGCATCCAGCTTCTTTGACAGCTTTTCTTCCAGCCGGGTGTCCCTGGTGATGCAGAGTAAGGTGGGGCCTGCGCCGCTGAGGCAGAAGGCCGCGCCGGTGGTGCGTACCAGCGCCTCGATGCGCTCGTAGTCCGGGATCAGCTTTTTCCGGTAGTTCTGGTGGAGCCGATCCTGCATGGCGTTTCGCAGGAGCTTTTCGTCGCCGTTTTCCAGTGCCTTGAGCACCATGGCACCGTGGGAGATGTTGTAGATGGCGTCTGCACGGCTGACCTGCTGGGGAAGCACAGATCGGGCCAGGGTGGTGGGCAGGTCGAAGTCCGGTATCAGGGCCAGAAACTCCCAGCCGGGGTGCAGGGGGAAGCTCACCGTCACCGGCAGACCGCCGTCCACCATGGAGGCGGTGAGTCCGCCGTAGAAGGCCGGAGCCAGGTTGTCCGGGTGGCCCTCCATGGCGTTGGTGA
>CALYRG010000035.1 GCA_945482615.1 uncultured Clostridia bacterium
GGCTCTGTAGACGCACTGCCTGGGATCAAGGGTACAGCGATCCTTGACAATATACTGCTTAACCTACGTAAAACCGATAAGCACATGATCTTATTCTTCGGAGGGTTCTTCCTTGACGTGGTCGAACATGGCAGTGGTGGAGTATTCTCCAGCCTCCTTGCCCTCCATGATGCTGCGGAACTGGTCGCCGGTCATGGACTCCTTATCCAGCAGGTAATCCACTACCCGGTTCAGCTGCTCACTGTGGGCTTTGAGAATGTCGGCGCACTGGGCATAGGCCCGGTCGATGAGGAGCTTAACCTCGTCATCGATGGTGCCCGCCACCTTCTCGGAGTAGCTCTTGGTGTTCTGATAGTCCCGGCCGATGAACACCTCTCCGTCACTGAGGTAGGAGACGGTGCCCAGCTTTTCGCACATGCCATATCTCGCCACCATGTCCTTGGCAAGCTTGGTCGCCCGGTCAATGTCGTTGGCAGCGCCCACGGAGATATCGCCGATGAACAGGGCCTCCGCAACCCGGCCGCCCAGCAGAGAGACGATCTGCTCATACATCTGGTTCCGGGTCAGGTTGGACGAATCGTCCCGGGGCAGATACCAGGTAGCGCCCAGGGACTGGCCCCGGGGGATGATGGTGATGTGCTGCACCGGATCGTGGGTGGGCAGGCAGTACATGGCAACGGCGTGGCCCGCCTCGTGAACAGCCGTCTCCCGCAGATCCTTGCGGGTCTGCACCCGGCTCTTCTTGGCGGGGCCGGCGGTGATCTTCATCAGGGCCTCGTTGAGATCCTCCATGGTCAGCACCGGGCGGTTGTCCCGGGCCGCCAGGATGGCGGCTTCGTTGAGAAGGTTGCTTAAGTCCGCACCGGTAAACCCGGCGGTGGCTCTGGCAACGGTCCTCAGGGACACGGTGCCGTCCAGCTTCTTGTCTCTGGCGTGAACCTTGAGGATGTCCTCCCGGCCCTTTACATCCGGACGGCCCACGTGAATCTGCCGGTCAAACCGGCCCGGCCGCAGCAGGGCGGGATCCAGAATATCCGGGCGGTTGGTGGCTGCCAGGACAATAACCCCTTCCGTCCGGGCAAAGCCGTCCATCTCCACCAGCAGCTGGTTCAGGGTCTGCTCCTTTTCATCGTGGCCGCCGCCCAGACCGGAGCCGCGCTTGCGGCCCACCGCGTCGATCTCATCGATGAAGATGATGGCAGGGGCGATCTTCTTGGCCTGGTCGAACAGATCCCGGACGCGGCTGGCGCCCACGCCCACATACATCTCCACAAAATCGGAGCCGGAGATGGACAGAAACTGCACCCCGGCCTCCCCGGCCACAGCCCGGGCAAGCAATGTCTTGCCGGTACCCGGAGGGCCCACCAGCAGAATGCCGTGAGGAATCCGGGCGCCAATGTCGGTAAACTTTTCCGGGCAGCGCAGGAAGTCCACCACCTCCTGCAGCTCTTCCTTCTCCTCGTCCGCCCCAGCCACATCGTCAAAGGTGACCTTCTTGCCGTCGGGAACCCCCAGCACCGTCCGGGCCTTGCCGAAGTTGTTCAGGGGATTGTTATTGTTGGCCCGGCTCATAAACATGGCCCAGACAAACAGCAGCACCAGGCCCACCAGCAGCAGCGGAAGCACCAGCGAATAGGGAGAGAAGCTCTTCTCGGGAACGAAGTGATAGTACTCCATCACCCCGGACTCCACCTGAGCCGTGAGGGTGTCCTTCATTTCCAGCCGGAACTGCTCCGGGTCGGCCAGAGTGGTGGTGATGGCGCTTTGCCCATCGATGGGGGTTTTCAGGTTCAGGGTGATGGTATCGTCCTCCACCACAAAGCTGCTGACCTGCTCGTTGCGGATCAGCTCCACCACCTGGGAATAGGGCAGCTGGGGCGTGTTCTGGTCCCAGAGCTGGGAGGCCCAGGTAAACACAGCCACCAGCACTGCCAGGTACAAAAGCATGGGAATCAGGGAAAATCTACGGTTTTTCAATGACGGTTCTCCTTTTATTTTGTCTCGTACACTTCCGGCTTGAGGACGCCCACATACGGAAGGTTGCGGTAGCCCTCGTTATAGTCCAGGCCATAGCCCACCACAAATTCATTGGGAACGGTAAAGCCCACGTAGTCCGCCTGCACGGTCACATTGGGATTTCGGCGCTCCGGCTTATCCAGCAGGGTGCATATCTTCAGGGAGGCAGGGCCCTTTTCCTTCAGATGCCGGACGGTATATTCCAGGGAATTTCCAGTGTCGAAGATATCCTCCAGAATCAGCACATGACGGCCCCGGATGTCTGCGGAAATATCCTTGCTCACGGTCATGGTGCCGGTGGAGCTGGTGCCCTTATAGGAGGAAATGCACATAAAATCCATCTGGCAGGGAACCGTGATGTGCCGGATCATATCCGCGTAGAAAATCACAACGCCCTTGAGCACACCAACCACCACCGGATTCTTCCCGGCGTACTCGGAAGATAGCTCCTGCCCGAGTTCCCGGATGCGCTCTGCGATCTGTTCCTGGGTCAGCAGAACCTTTGCGATATCCTTATCCATGATCATTACCCCTTTTATATGTTTTCAAATGAAATGGTACAGGCTGGGAGCAGCTTTGCCGCCCTTGGCTGGTTTACGCCAATATCTGCCACGGCCAGGATTCCCGCCTGGTCACACAAAACAGGAATGCTTCCCCGGCAGTCCGCCGGAATCTTCCGGTCGATAAACAGCTTTTTCAGGCTCTTGGTGCCGCCGGGAAGGGTGATGGCATCTCCCGGCTGCCGGGGCCGCAGAAGCATGGGCCCTTCGGGGCACACGGTAAAGACCCTTCCCGTATTCTGAATGTGAGATGCCGGTGTGCAGACCACCCGCCAGCGGCCGTAGGTCACTTCTCCGGGGCAGGGCAGGGCGACCTGCTCCTCCCTCTGAGAAGGCGGCAGACACACCAGACGCTCATAGCTCCGGGCCACCGTCACCGGGCCGGGAAGGTTGGCCCTTGCCGAGGGCCGATCCGAAAACACCAGCGCCTCCACCAGGGCGATGTGGCTGTCCTCCGGCTCCCGGACACCGTTGTCCTTCAAAAACCGTTCCAGCACCCGGCTCCGGATGGCGGGGGGAAGGGAGCGAAGCTGGGAAACGGTGGGCATCTGCGTAAAATCGCACTGCATTTCCAGAGCCATTTCGTCCTCCCGCAGCCGCAGGGCGGTCCGGGAAAGGCTCTGGGCGATCCGGGGGTTTTCCCTTGCCAGGAGCGGCAGGATGTCGTGGCGCACCCGGTTGCGAAGGAACTGGTCCGTGCCGTTGGAGCTGTCCTCCACATGCTGCAGCTTCCACTCGTCCAGAAAGGCGAGCACCTCCTGCCGGGTCACGGTGAGCATGGGGCGGATGATGCTGCCCCGCACCGGGGCGATGCCGCCCAGCCCCTTGAGTCCGGTGCCCCGGATCAGGTGCAGGAGCAGGGTCTCAGCATTGTCATCGGCGGTGTGGGCCGTGGCGATTTTGCCGGGAAGACCGGAAAGAAACCGATACCGGGCATCCCGGGCCGCCGCTTCCAGTCCCTTCTTCCCTGCCGTGACGGTGCCTCTGCCCACATGCAGGGGGATATTGTAGCGGTCGGCAAGAGAGCGGACAAAGGCCTCGTCCCTGTCCGACTCCGCCCCCCGGAGGCAGTGGTTAAAGTGGGCGGCCTCCAGGGTGATATCCAGCTTCTGCCTGAGAAGATACAGGGCAACGAGCATCGCCACCGAATCCGCACCGCCGGAGACGGCGCAGACGATCCGGTCTCCGGGCCGGATCATTCCGGTTTTTCGTACCCAGGCAAGAAGCTTATTCAGCATGCTTCCACTCCCGGTCTGTAAAGGTCTGATAAGGGCCGAACCACTGCATTTTCACCGTGCCGGTTTCGCCGTGGCGGTTCTTCGCCACGATACACTCGGCAAGGCCCTTATCTTCCGTATTCTCATTATAGTATTCGTCCCGGTACAGGAACATCACCGCATCCGCGTCCTGCTCGATAGCGCCGGATTCCCGCAGGTCCGACAGGATTGGCCGCTTGTCCGTCCGGCTCTCCACCGCCCGGGACAGCTGGCTCAGGCAGATCACCGGCACA
The DNA here is from genome assembly GCA_945482615.1 of uncultured Clostridia bacterium. Classification (GTDB taxonomy): domain Bacteria; phylum Bacillota; class Clostridia; order Oscillospirales; family Oscillospiraceae; genus Faecousia. The sequence goes on from CALYRG010000035.1 coordinate 4,087, forward strand.
TTCAGCTCCTTGGCCATGATCTTCAGGGAGCGGGAAATCTCGCCCACAACCACCACCCGGTTGTCGTTTCCCTTGCCGTAGCCGGAGCTCTGCATCAGCTGCAGGTAGTCGATGACCACAAGGCCCAGGTTGTCCAGGCGGCGGCACTTGGCGTTGATATCCGCCACGGTGACGGAGGGGTTGTCGTCAATGCGGATGTCCGTCTGGCTGAGGGAGGCAGAGGCCATGGCAAGCTTGCCCCACTCCTCCTCGCTGAGCTTGCCGGTGGTGAGCTTCTGCAACTCCACAAAGCTCTCACTGGCAAGAAGCCGCAATGCCAGCTGCTCCCGGGACATTTCCAGGCTGAACATGGCAACCGTGGTCTTGTACTTTTTGGCCACGTTCATGCCGATGTTCAGGGCAAAGGCGGACTTACCCATGGCAGGACGGGCGGCAATCAGCAAAAGGTCAGACTTGTTCAGGCCGTTGATCCGGGTGTCCAGGTCCCGCAGGCCGGTACTGAGGCCCGGGATCATGGAGTCGGACTGGGCAAGCTCCGTCAGCCGGTCGAAGACCTTGTACATGATGGTGCCGATATGCTCCAGGCTGTCTCCCCGCTCCCCCTTGCGCAGGGCGTAGATCTTCCGTTCGGCGGCCTCCAGCATTTCACTGGGGGTGCCGATTTCCTGGGAGACCATTTCCGTAATCTCGGAGGCGGCCACATTCAGCCCCCGGAGCATGGCCTTGTCCCGGACGATGTTTGCATAGCGCACCACATTGGCCGCGGTGGGGGTGATCTCCATGAGCTGGCGGATGTAGTCCGGGGAGTTGTCGTGGTAGCAGCCCAGTTCCTTCATCTTGTCCAGAACCGTCACCGGGTCGATGGTCTGGGAGTAGTTGAACATGGTGTAGATGGTTTCATACATTTCCCGGTTCTGCTGGAGGTAGAAGTCCTCCGGCTTCACGATCCCCACCACATCCGCTACACACCGGCTGTCAATGAGGATAGACCCCAGAACGGATTGCTCTGCTTCCAGGGATTGGGGCTGCTGCCGGTACAGCAGTTCATCGTCCAGGGCCATAGGTTTCTTCCTCTCTTTCGTCCCTCGGTTTCAGCAGTCTTTTTCCTCAGCCTTCCTGAATCTTAACGGTCAGGGGGGCGGAAATCTCGTAGCCCAGCTTGCAGGTTACGGTGTAGGTGCCCACGGTCTTGATGGGCTCGGATACCTGAATCTTCCGCTTGTCCAGGGTGATCCCGGCAGAAGCCAGGGCGTTGGCAATTTCCTGGTTGGTAACGGCGCCGAAGAGCCTTCCCTGTCCGCCGCCCTTGGCGGTGACGGTGAGGGTCATATCCCGCAGCTTTTTGGACAGCTCCATAGCCGCGGCCTTCTCCTTGGCAATCCGCTCCTGGGTGGCCTTGTCGTTCATTTTCACGGTGTTGATGGCATCCGGGGTGGCTTCAATGGCCATTTTCCGGGGCAGCATGTAGTTTCTTGCGTAGCCGTCGGAGACCTCCAGCAGCTGGCCCTTCTTGCCCTTGCCCTTCACATCCTGCAATAAGATTACTTTCATTGTCGTCTTCTCCTTGGTAAAGATATAAGATATGAGATACTTAAGATACGAGATATTAGATATGAGATATGAGATACTTAAGATACGAGATATTAGATATGAGATATCCGGAAAACAAAATATCTTATGTGCATATCGGCTTTCGTCAGCAATATGGCACTTTATTTCATGAACAGCCAAGGCCCAGGTGAGAAGGGAAGGGTACGTCCTTCTGAGAGAGGCTCCCTCTGACGAGGGAGCTGTCACCAGTCCGCAGACTGGTGACTGAGGGAGAGAAAGCGTTATGAGATAGAGCGGTGAAGAACTTACGTATCAGACTCAGAAAACGTTTTTTCGCCACGTGAGTTCTTGCCTACTCAGTTTCGGAAGGCTTTCTCTCCCTCAGGCGCTTCGCGCCAGCTCCCTCGTCAGAGGGAGCCTTTGCTCTGTCGTCCAATTGCTCTGCGCAGAGGGTTCATTAGATAAATACGCTTTAAGCTGAGGAAAACCGATAAGCACAATATCTTATATCTTCTATCTCCCTATCTTATATCTTAACTATCTTCTATCTCAAAACAATCTACCCCTCGTAGAACTTATCGATGGATTCCACCAGCCGGTCCAGCGTCTCCTGGACGGTGGCAAATTTGATCTGGGCTCCGGCTGTGGCCGCGTTGCCGCCGCCGCCCAGCGGCTCCAGGATCATCTGTACATTGGCGCTGCCAATGCTCCGGGCAGAGATAATCACCTGGTCATCCTCATCCGGGTACATGACAAAGGAGGCAGTGATGCCGGAGATGTTCAGCAGTTCGTCCGCCGCCTGGGCCGCCAGAATCCGGTTGGTGGGGGAGCTCAGGGCCGCAATGGCGATCTCGTCCCGGTAGAGTCTGGCTTCCTGGATAATCTGGTATTTTGCCATGGTGTCCTGGAAGTCGTTTTGCAGCAAGAGCTTTACCTCCGTGGTATCCGCGCCCAGGCGCCGCAGGGCCGCCGCCGCCTCAAAGGTGCGCTCGCCGGTGCGGACGTTGAAGAACTTGGTATCCAGGCAGATGCCCGCCATCAGGGCCTTGGCCTCCACCGGCAGCACGTCGCTGCTCTCCGCGGCGTAGAGCACCAGCTCCGTCACCAGCTCGGAGGCGGAGGAGGCATAGGGCTCGTGGAGGTTGACTACCACAGGGTTGATATAATCCGCGGCACGGCGGTGGTGATCCACCACGCAGACCTTGGAAACGGCTTCCAGCAGGGGCTTGAACTCCACCTGATCCGGGCGGTTGGTGTCCACCACCACCAGGATGCTCCGGTTGTCCACCATGAGGAAGGCATCCTCGCCGGAGATGAACACATCCTTGTACTTTTCCTCCTGCCGAATCTCCGCAATCAGGTTCTGGGCCGCGTTGTGCTCCAGATCGATGACGATGTGGGCCTTTCTGCCCTGCTTGCGGCACAGGCAACAGATGCCCACCGCCGCGCCTACCGCATCCAGGTCGGCATTCTGGTGGCCCATGATGAACACCCGGTCACTCTGGGCAATCAGCTCCATCAGAGAGTTGGCGGTGACCCGGGAGCGCACCTTGCTGCGGTAGTCGGCCTCCCGGTTTCGTCCGCCGTAGAAGCTGAAATTGATCCGGTCCTTGATGACCGCCTGGTCGCCGCCCCGGCTCAGAGCCATTTCAATGCCCAGGGCTGCGAAGCTGTAGGCTTCGTCGAAGGTCTCCCCATCCACGCCCAGGCCGATGGAAATGGAGGCTGGCAGCCCCGTGGGGTTCAGGATCTCATGGACGGTTTCAAGCAGGGGGAATTTTTCATCCATGGCCCGCTTTAAGTCCCGCTTTTCAAAGATGAACAGGTACCGGTTGCGCTCCAGCTTCCGGAGCAGCCCCTGGAAGGGCTCCGTCCATTCGGTGATGGCGTCGCCCAGCTTGGCGTTGAGGGAGGAGATGGCGCTTTCCGTCAGGTTCTTGGTCAGCTCCTCGTAGTTGTCAATGAGAATGATGGCCACAACAGGCCGGGAGCGAATGTACTCATCCCGCACCTGATACAGCTCCGTCAGATCCGAGAAATACAGCACGCCCAGAATGGTGCCGTAGGTGTCCTCTGCCCGGATCACCGAGCCGTACACCCGATAGCGCCGGCCGGCCATCGTCACATCCCTTGGGGACTCGGTCTTGCCGGAGGAGAGCCAGTCCACGCTGAAATCCGGAAGAACCTCCTTCAGGGTCTGCTCCATCATGGAGTCGGCGTAGCCGGTGAGCTCACTGAAGCGGTGATTGCCCCAGACGATGCCCCCATCTCCCAGCCGGATCATCACAGCCGGCAGCGGCGCCTCCCCCCGGGAGGTGAACTCCAGGGTGTTCTCCACCGTCTGAACATACTGCTGAAGCTTTCGGTTCCGGCGTGCCCTGCTCATCAGATACAGGACAAAGAGCACCATGGTCACAGCCGTCTCAGCCGCCGCCAGCCAGTAATGCCGGCGCACCAGGGCTGCAAGACAGAACAGCGCCATGACGATAAAATACAGACCCATACCCGGACGAAGCATCCCGGACAGTCTTTTTCTCACAGCGCACCCCTCCTTCTCCAAAATGGCCAAAGGCCATATTTGCGGACTATTATATCAAATCCAACCAAATCCTGCAACTGCTTTCAAAAAAATTCCCTGCAAAATAATAGTATACTTTTTCCCGGTTTTGTGTTATACTAACCCTATCTGTAGCGGGATGGCAGACCCGTACAAAGAAGCAAGGCCGGATCCCTGCGGCAATCGCCCTCTCCGGGCGTACAGGCCCCAGATTTTACCGGTTCATGATACAGATTGTGCATATGCTTGCAGGCGTTTTCCGGGCGGGCGGCGATTCAGGGCCGGCTTTTTCGGAATATGGCTGCTTACTTTCGTGTGCCCCGAATGACTGAAAGGAGTATTTTTTTGGCTGAAAAACTTAGAATTATCCCCCTGGGCGGTCTGGATGAGATCGGCAAGAACATCACCGTCCTGGAATACGGCAAGGACATGATTGTCATCGACTGCGGCGTTGGCTTCCCGGATGAGGACATGTACGGTGTGGATCTGGTCATCCCGGATTTTAGCTATCTGCAGGCCAACCAGAAGAAGCTGCGGGGCTTCTTCATCACCCACGGACACGAGGATCACATCGGTTCCATCCCCTACGCCATGCGGCAGGTCAGCTGCCCCATCCACGGAACCGCCATGACCAACGGCCTGATCCGGCTGAAGCTGGAGGAGCACGGCCTTGCGGACAAGGTAACCCTCGTTACCCACAAGCCCGGCGACGTGGTGAAGGCCGGGTGCTTCAGCGTGGAATTCATCCACGTCAACCACTCCATTGCCGACGCGGTGGCCTTCCATGTGCGCACCCCGGTGGGAAGCGTCGTCTTCACCGGCGACTTCAAAATCGATCCGCTGAGCAAGGACGGCATGATGGATCTGGGCCGTCTGGGTGAGCTGGGCAAGCAGGGCGTTCTGGCGCTGCTGGCCGACTCCACCAATGTGGAGCGCAGCGGCTACACCCCCAGCGAAAGCCTGGTGGCCGAGAGCATGGACCGTCAGTTCAAAAACTGCGACCAGCGGATCATCGTCACCACCTTTGCCTCCAACATGTACCGCATCCAGTCCATCCTGAACACCGCCCAGCGCTACGGCCGGAAGGTGGCCGTCACCGGACGGAGCATGGAAAACGTCCTGAAGGTGGCCCAGGAGCTTGGATACCTGAAAATCAAGCAGGGCACCATCGTGGATCTTGCCGCCATCAAGAGCATTCCCAAAAACAAGCTGGTCATCGTCTCCACCGGCTCCCAGGGCGAGAACATGTCCGCCCTGTACCGCATGGCCTTCAACACCCACAAGCAGGTGGAGATCATCGCCGGAGACCGGGTCATCATATCCGCCTCTGCCATCCCCGGCAACGAAAAGGCCATCTCCAAGATCATCAACGAGCTCTACCGCAAGGGTGCCGATGTGGTGTACGAAAAGAGCGAGGGCCTGCATGTTTCCGGCCACGCCTGCCAGGAGGAGCTGAAGATCGTCCACGGACTGGTAAAGCCCCGGTTCTTCATCCCCATCCACGGCGAGCAGCGGCATCTGCAGATTCACGCCAAGCTGGCCCAGTCCATGGGCATGAACCCCCGGAACATCCACATCGGCCAGATCGGAACCGTGTTCGAATTCACCGGAAAGTCCTGCAAGCAGGTGGAGACCGTACCTGCCGGGCGGGTATTTGTGGACGGCATCGGCGTGGGCGACGTGGGCAGCGTGGTGCTCCGGGACCGGAAGCACCTGGCCGAGGACGGCATGATCGTGGTGTGCGTCAATCTCAGTGCTGAGGACGGCAGCGTCATCACCGGGCCGGATATCATCACCCGGGGCTTCATCTACGTCAAGGAGTCCGAGGATCTGATGAACAGCCTTCAGGAGGTGGCCATGGAGGCCATCGAGCGCTGCCAGCGCAAGCACGTCCGGGACTGGTCGGTCATCAAGAGCGCCATCAAGAACGACCTGAGCGGCTACCTCTACAAGCAGACCAAGCGCAACCCCATGATCCTGCCCGTCATCTCCGAAATCTGATATCAAAATTGCGCTTATCGGTTTTACGCAGCGAAAGCAGTATTTTGTCAATGATTGCCGTACCCCACAAAAAACACACCGCCCGGTTTCTCTTGTAGGGAATGCATTCATGCATTCCGTGTGATGCACCCGGTTCGCGGAACGGATAAATCCGTTCCCTACGGCGCTGCATTCCTCTCACCAGAGCCTTGTCCGTCCATTGACGAAAGCCGATATACCCATAAATATTTGATCCCGGCTGAGCTTTTGGCTCAGCCGGGAAATTTTGTCAGCCCATATCCACAACGCCCAGGGCAATGTCTTCAAAGTTGACGGTAAAATCGTACTTATCCACCACGTCGGTGATGATCTTGTTGGACTGCTCCTGGAGCCAGTCCTGCTCGGCGTAGTAGCGCCACTGGGGGTAGCTTCTGACAAAGTACATCACATGGTAGCCGTACTCGGTTTTGACCAGGCCGGTGTCGCCCTCCTGCCGGGCAGCATCAAAGCACCAGTCGTTGAAGGCTGCAACCATCTGACCGGCATACACCTTCTCATACAGGCCGCCGGTCTGGGCGGAGCCGGGATCCTGGGTGTTCTGGGTCGCCAGAGCTGCAAAGGCCTCCGCCGTGTTCTCCCCGGCAAGATAGGCATCCAGGATACTCTGTGCCTTCTCGCGGCAGGCCTCCCATTCTTCTTCGGAGTAGGTGGTGGTACCGTCCGCTCCGGTGGTGCCGCCCTCCGGCGTAATAAGAATGTGGCGCACATCCACATACATGTCATCCTCGCTCAGGCCGCCGGAAGCGTACTCCTCCTTGTGGGCCTCAAAATAGGCGCGCAGGGTCTCGTCGTCGGCTGCCAGCTTTTCGCTCTGCCGGGTGTAGTAGGGCAGACCCTGATAGTACAGCCCCTGGAAATACTTGTATTCCTCCATGCCGGTGCCGGGGCCGAAGTTGTTTTTCAGCAGCTCCTCCACGCTCACCTCATAGCTCTGGGCCATCTCGGCCACCTGGGCATCCATGTTGTCAAGCATCTGCTGGTTCTCCGGGGAGACCTCCAGTCCCTCCTTCTCGCTTTCCAGGGCCAGGGACTGAACCTGCCGCCAGTTGTTCAGAGCACCGTCCAGGAAGAACTGCTGCCAGGTCATGTCCCCCTCCATGGTCAGCTGGGTGTCCAGAGGCTGGGTGTAGTCCAGTCCCATATAGGAGGCATAGTAGCCGTAATTGCTCAGGAAGCCCTGAACCTCCATCCAGTAGTACACCCGCAGCTGCTCGTTGGTGAGCTGCTTGTCCCCCAGGGTGGCAACCACCACATCCCGGGTATTTTCCGCTTCCTCGTCGCTGACGGAGTAGCTGCCCTTGCAGGTCACATCGTCGGGATTGCCGTCGGCAGGGATTGTAGCCGGGGTGGTTTCCGCGATCTGCACTGCCGTGGTCTCCGGGATCACCGTTTCCTCAGAAACGCCGGAGACGCTTTTTCCGCTGCCATTTGTCCCAAGGAAAACCAGCGCCGCCAGCACCGCAACCAGGAGCAGCAAAGCCGCCGCACCCAGGGCGATGGTGCCGGGGGTTGCCTTGATGCCCTCCCGGATGGGTGTCTCCGGCTGGTTCTCGTTTGCTTTCCCCTCCGGGGTCTCGGCGCTCTGAGCCTCGTCCGGCTGCTCCTGGGCGGCCTCAGCGCTCTGGGCCTCGTCCTTCTGCTCCAGGGGGGCCTCCTGGTTCTTCTCAGGTGCCTGCGGGGCATCCTCAGCCGTAGGCGCGGTCTGCTCCTGAATCGGTTCTTCGTTCACGGCGGCGGGCTCGTTGTCCTTACCGCAGGCAGGGCAGACGCTCTGTCCTTCGGTCAGCTCTTCGCCGCAGAATCTGCATTTTTCCATATGGTATCCTCTTTTCTGGATAGAATAACGGTGCAAGTTTATCATGCTTTTCCCCGGAATGCAAGGACAAACACAGAATGTTTACAAATGATTTTCCCGGGGTTTTCTCCATACGGCACTTGCAATGCAATCAAAAAAATGATAAAATAGGTATATCTATGTGCCCCGGAGGAAAAAGCCCTATGAATACCAAAACCACTGTCATCTCCCGGCAGAGTCTGGAGGAACAGTTTTCCTATTGTGACCGGATTGCCGCTCTCTGGGCCGGTGCCGGACGCACCCCCAAAGCCTATGTGGAGACCTACGGCTGCCAGCAGAACGAGGCGGACTCCGAAAAGCTCCGCGGGTTCCTTGCCCAGTGCGGCTACGCCATGAGCACGGAGGCGGAGGGTGCCGATGTGGTCATCTTCAATACCTGCGCCATCCGGGAGCACGCCGAGCAGCGTGTCTTCGGAAACCTGGGGGCCCTGACCCACACCAAGCGCCGCCACCCGGAGCAGAAGATCTTCCTGTGCGGCTGCATGGCGGGCGAGCCCTCCGTCCAGGAGCGGATCAAAAAGAGCTATCCCCATGTGAATGGCGTCTTCTCCACCCACCATCTGTGGCAGTTCCCCCAGCTGCTGTGGAACGTGCTGCAGGACAACAAGCGGCTGTTCTATACGGAGGATGAGCCCGGCTCCATTGCCGAGGGCATCCCCCAGGTTCGGGACTCCGGACTGAAAGCCTGGGTGTCCATCATGTACGGCTGCAACAATTTCTGCACCTACTGCATCGTCCCCTATGTCCGGGGCCGGGAGCGCAGCCGAAAGCCCGAGGATATCCTGGCCGAGTGCCGCAGCCTTATCGAAAGCGGCGTGAAGGACATCACCCTGCTGGGCCAGAACGTCAACTCCTACGGAAAAGACCTGGACTGTGGGGTGGACTTTGCCGACCTGCTGGCCCGGATTGCCCAGCTTCCCGGGGATTTTCTGGTGCGCTTTATGACCAGCCACCCCAGAGATGCCTCCGAAAAGCTCTTTGACACCATGGCGGCCTACCCCAGGATTGCCAAGCAGCTCCACCTTCCCTTCCAGTCCGGCTCCAGCCGGGTGCTGAAGGCCATGAACCGCCACTACGACCGGGAAACCTACCTAAATAAGGTAGCCTACGCCAAGAAGGTCATGCCGGATCTGGTTCTGACCTCCGATGTGATTGTGGGCTTCCCCGGGGAGACAGCGGAGGAATTTGAGGAGACCATCTCCCTGATTCAGACGGTGCACTACGACAGCCTGTTCACCTTCATCTTCTCCCCCCGGCCCGGCACCCCTGCCGCCAAAATGGAGGACACCACCCCCAGGGAGGAGAAAAACGCCCGGTTTGACCGGCTGTGCGCCGTGCAGAATGCCATTTCCGAGGAAATACACGCGCTTTACATTGGAAAGACCCTGCGCTGCCTGGTAGACGGCCAGGACAAGGATATGCTCACCGCCCGGACCGAGGGCGGACGGCTGGTGCGCTTTGCAGGCGACGCCAGTCTCATCGGCTCCTTCCAGATGCTGACCATTACAGGCGCCACCACATGGAGCTTAACCGGAACACTCGACTGATTTTGGAAAGAGGATTATAGATGGCCACACAAGCTTCCGAAATGACGCCTATGCGGCGGCAGTATGCCCAGATCAAGGAGCAGAATCAGGACTGCATTCTGCTGTTCCGGCTGGGCGACTTCTACGAGATGTTTGACGACGATGCCCGGCTGGCATCGAAGGAGCTGGATCTCACCCTCACCACCCGGGACCGGGGCCGCCCCAAGGAGGAGCAGACCCCCATGTGCGGCGTGCCCTACCACAGCGTGGATGCCTATATCGCCCGGCTGGTGCAGAAGGGCTACAAGGTGGCCATCTGCGAGCAGATGACCGATCCCGCCCTGAGCAAGGGCCTGGTGGAGCGGGAGATCACCCGCATCGTCACCCCCGGCACCGTCACGGAAAGCTGTATGCTGGACGAGAGCCGGAACAACTACATTGGCTGCATCTGCGCCCAGGGGGGACGGTTCGGCCTTTCCTTCTGCGATATCTCCACCGGTGCCTTCTTCGTCACCGTGTGCGCTGATGATGCCAGCGTCTCCTCGGAGCTGGGCCGGTTCTCCCCCAGCGAGGTCATCCGCTTTGGCCCCGGCACAGACAGCGACGTTCTGACGGACGCCCTGTTCAACCGTCTGCGCTGCTGTGTCAACGAGGGAAACCCGGAGCTGTTCCGTCTTGAAGAGGCGGAAGCCCTGCTGGAACAGCACTTTGCCGCCTCCCTTTCCGATATGGGCCTCACCGGCTCCCCCGCCGCCGTCACCGCCGCCGGTGCTCTGCTGCGGCATCTCATCACTCTGCAAAAAAATGACCTGTCCCAGATCCGCCAGCTGCAGTTTTACACCACCGGCAAATTCATGGAGCTGGATCTGGACGCCCGGCGGAATCTGGAGCTGACGGAGACCCTGCGCTCCAAGGATAAGAAGGGCACCCTTCTGTGGGTGCTGGACAAGACCCACACCTCCATGGGCAGCCGGATGCTCCGCTCCTGGCTGGAAAAGCCACTGCTTGACCCGGCGGAGATCACCCGCCGCCACAGCGCCGTGGAGGAGCTGGTGGGAAACACCATCGTCCGGGGAGAGCTGGAGGAAGCGCTGAAGGACGTCACCGACCTGGAGCGGGTGATGACCAGGATTGTCACCGGCACCGTCAACTGCCGGGATCTTCTGGGCCTTGCCCGGGGTCTTCGGGCCCTGCCGGAAATCAAGCGGCAGCTGTCCATGCTGGATGCGCCCCTGCTGCGTAAGCTCTGCGATGCCATCGACCCCCTCTCCGACTGCGCCGACCGGATCGAGTGCACCATCGTGGACGACCCGCCCCTCACCGTCCGGGAGGGGGGCATCATCCGCAAGGGAGCCAGCCCCGAGGCAGACCATCTGCGGGACATTATGGAGGGCGGCAGCGGCACCATCGCCGCCATCGAGGCCGCCGAGCGGGAGAAGACCGGCATCCGCACCCTGAAGGTGGGCTTCAACCGTGTCTTCGGCTATTATATTGAGGTTTCCAAGTCCTTCATGGATCAGGTTCCCCAGGAATACATCCGCAAGCAGACCCTGGCAAACTGCGAGCGTTACATCACCCAGGAGCTCAAGGAGCTGGAAAACCAGGTGCTCACCGCCAAGGATCGGCTCACCGCTCTGGAATACCAGATCTTCACCCAGCTACGCCAGGAGCTGGCCGCCCAGGCTTCCCGGGTGCAGCAGACGGCAGCCGCCGTTGCCGCCGCAGACACCCTGTGCAGCCTGGCCGCCGTGGCTGTCCAGCGGGGCTACTGCCGCCCGGAGATCACCCTGGGCCGGGAGCTGGAGATTGTGGACGGACGCCACCCGGTGGTGGAGGCCATGCTGAAAGACGCCCTGTTCGTCCCCAACGACACCAGCCTGGGCAGCGAAAACCATCTGGTGTCCATCATCACCGGCCCCAACATGGCGGGTAAATCCACCTACATGCGTCAGGTGGCCCTCATTGTCCTCATGGCCCAGATGGGCTCCTTCGTCCCCGCCCGGTCTGCCCGGCTGGGACTGGTGGACCGGGTGTTTACCCGCATCGGCGCCAGCGACGACTTATCCTCCGGCCAGTCCACCTTCATGGTGGAGATGTCCGAGGTGGCGTCCATTTTGAAATATGCCACCGCCCGGAGTCTTCTGATCCTGGACGAAATCGGCCGGGGCACCTCCACCTATGACGGCCTCGCCATCGCCCGGGCCGTGCTGGAATACACCGCCAGCCCCCGGAAGCTGGGGGCGAAGACCCTGTTCGCCACCCACTACCACGAGCTGAGTGCCCTGGAAAAGGAGCTTCCCAACGTTCGCAACTACAACATCGCCGTGAAGAAGCGGGGCGAGCAGATGATCTTCCTGCGCAAGATCGTCCCCGGTGCCACCGACGACAGCTACGGCATCGAGGTGGCCAAGCTGGCGGGGCTTCCCGCCGCCGTTGTCCGCCGGGCAAGAGAAATCCTCCAGGAGCTGGAGGAAACGGGCATTGCCCCGCCCCCGGCGCACCCCGCCCCGGAGCAGGAATCGCAGGTCAGCCTGATGGACATGACCGGGCAGGAGGTTCTTGCCGCTCTGCGCAGGCTCAGCGTGGAGACCCTCACCCCCATTGAGGCCATGAACGAGCTGTATCGGCTTAAAAAAATGTTGGATTGATCGTATGAGAAAAAGAAATGCCATAGGAATCTCCCCTTCCGCCTCCGAGCTGACGGCGGGAGCCATCTGCTTCGTCTTTCAGCTGACCCTGCTGCCCCGGTTTCTGCAGTGGCTGAACCCCCAGCTGGGCCAGCCGCTGAGCGCGGCGGAGCTGAACTTTGTATATTACTTCTTCAACTTTATCGCAGTGTTGCTGATCTTCCCGGGCTTCCTGGGCCGGTCTGCATCTGAGGTGCGGCAGCATCCCGCCTACTTCTGTCAGGCGGTGGTGCTGGGGCTGGCTGCCTACTACGCCTGCACCTGGGCGGTGGACTGGGCCGCCTCCAGGCTGGTTCCCTCCTTCACCAATTACAACGACGCATCCATCCTGGCCCTGGGCCGGAGCAGTCGCCTTCTCACTCTGATCGGCGTGGTGGTGCTGGTGCCGCCGGTGGAGGAATGCTTTTTCCGGGGCCTGATCTTCGCCACGCTCTACCGCAAGTCCCACTGGGCCGCTTACATCGTGTCCATGCTGGCCTTTACCGCCATCCACATCATGGGCTATATCGGCACCTACTCCGCTGCCGAGCTGCTCATCGCCATTGCCCAGTATCTGCCCGCCGGACTGTGTCTTGCCTGGAGCTACACCAAGGCGGAGACCATTTTCGCTCCCATCCTCATTCACGCCATCATCAATTTCGTGGCCATTTCCGGCCTGAGGTAACATCTTTATGCCCAAGATCATTCAGCTTCCCTCCCATATCGCCAACCTCATCGCCGCGGGCGAAGTGGTGGAGCGTCCCGCCTCCGTGGTCAAGGAGCTGCTGGAAAACGCCGTGGACGCCGGTGCCTCCAAGATTACCGTGGAGATCCGGGACGGCGGCATGACCTTCCTGCGCATCACAGACAACGGCTGCGGTATGCAGCCGGAGGATGCCCGGACAGCCTTTCTGCGCCACGCCACCTCGAAGCTGCGCACGGCGGAGGACTTAGCCGCCATCAGCACCATGGGCTTCCGGGGGGAGGCACTGGCGGCCATCGCCTCCGTCAGCCGCATCGATCTTCTGACCAAGACCCCCGGCGCCCTCACCGGGGTAAGCCTGCGTCTGGAAGCGGGGCAAATCGTCCAGGAAGCGGAGGCGGGGTGCCCCGACGGCACCACCATCATCGTCCGGGATCTGTTCTACAACACCCCTGCCCGGATGAAGTTCATGCGCTCCGATGCCGTGGAGGGCGGGCGTGTCGCTGCCGTCGTGCAGCTGCAGGCTCTGGCCCACCCCAATGTGGCCATCACCTTCCTCCGGGACGGCAAAACCACCCTCTCCACCCCCGGCACCGGCGGTCTTCAGGCGGCGCTCTACTGCGTCTATGGCAGGGACTGTGCCAAAATGGTTCCGGTGGAGAGCCGCTGGGACAGCTACAGCCTGACAGGCTACGTCAGCCTCCCCACCGACGCCCGGCCCAGCCGGGCCATGCAGACCTTCTTCGTGGGGAGCCGCCCGGTCAAATCCCGGCTGCTCACCGCCGCTCTGGAGGAGGCCTACCGCAACCAGCTCCTGCCGGGGAAGTTCCCTGCCTGTGTGCTGCACCTGAATCTGCCCGCCAATGCCGTGGACGTCAACGTCCACCCGGCCAAGACCGAGGTCAAATTCCTGTCGGAGAAAACCGTCTTCGACTGTGTCCACTATGGTGTGCTGGGGGCCCTCAACAAGCAGCCGGACCGGCCCCAGGTCAAATTCAAGCAGCCCCCTGCCGAACCTCCGGCTCCGCCCAAGGTTTCCCCGCTGCCCCCCAAAAAGGAGCCGTTCTTCCGTACCATGACCCCAGCGGAATACAAGACCTTCTCCGCCGCCGTCCAGTCCGCCCCCACGCCAAAGCCCGAGCGGGCCCAGGCCGCCGCGGCGAAGCTTCCGAATATCCCCCTGCGGGAGACGGTGATTCTCCCCCAACCAGCCGCCCCCAGGGAAAGCAGCCCCACCCCGCCGGTTCCTGTGCCTCCCCCGCAGGTTCAGGCCCCTCCCGCACAGGAGGAGGCCGTCCAGACCGTCCTTCCCATGCCCGAGGAACCCACCTGGCGCTATGTGGGGGAGCTGTACCGCACCTATATTATTGTAGAGGAGGGGGACAACGCCTTCCTCATCGACAAGCACGCCGCCCATGAGCGGATCCTCTTTGAAAAGCTGAAGGCCAATCAGGAGGGCATCAGCTCCCAGGCTCTCCTGACCCCGCTGCCTGTCCGGCTCAGCCCCTCCGCCGCCGGGGAGCTGCTGGCAAACCGGGACATGCTGGAGGAGCTGGGCTTTGAAATCGAAGAATTCGGGGACAACACCCTGCTCCTGCGGCAGATTCCCATGGATCTGCAGGGGGAAGACGCTGCCGACGCCCTGGAGGCTCTGGCTGCCGACCTTCTGAACGGCCGCCGGGAGCACACAGACACCGTCCGGGACGCACTGCTGCATACCGTTGCCTGCAAGGCCGCCATCAAGGCCGGCTGGCACAGCGATGAGCGGGAGCTCAAGGCCATTGCCCGGGAGGTGATGGGTCGGGAGGAACTGAAGTACTGTCCCCACGGCAGACCCATCTGCGTGAACCTGAGTAAGAAAGCCCTGGAAAAGCAGTTCAAACGAAGCTAGAGGTGCTTATGGATCGGATCATCTGTATTGCCGGCCCCACCGCCTCGGGCAAAACCGCCCTGGCTGTGGAGCTGGCGAAGGAATTAAACGGCGAGGTAGTCTCCTGCGACTCCATGCAGGTCTACCGCCGGATGGACATCGGCACCGCCAAGCCCACAAAAGACGAAATGCAGGGCATTGCCCACCACATGCTGGACGTTGCCGACCCGGAGGAGGATTTTTCCGTCAGCCGTTACTGCGCCATGGCAGAGCCCATTGTGGCGGACATTCTCCGCCGGGGCAAAACCGCCATCATCGCAGGGGGCACTGGGCTGTATATGGACAGTCTGATCCGGGGCAACGCCTTTGCCCCCTTCCCCTCCACCGGGGTTCGGGAGGCGCTGGAAGCCCAGGCGGATGACCTGGGAATGGAGACCATGCTCGCCCGCCTCCAGGCCATCGACCCGGAGGCCGCCTCCCGGCTGCACCGAAAAGACCGCAAGCGCATTCTCCGGGCGCTGGAAGTCTACCTCGAAACCGGGCAGACCATCACGGAGCATAACCGCAGAACCCAGTCCATCCCCCCACGGTTTCACCCCCTGTGGCTGGGTCTGGACTTTGAAGACCGGGCAGACCTCTATGCGCGGATTGACCGGCGGGTGGGGCTGATGCTGGAAGCGGGCCTCATGGAAGAAATTCAGGGCCTTCTTGCCAGCGGCATCCCGCCCCGGGCCACCGCCATGCAGGCCATCGGCTACAAGGAATTTGTGGACGCCCTGGAGGGCCGCTGCACCCTGGAGCAGGCGGCAGACCAGGTGCGCCAGTCCTCCCGGCGTTACGCCAAGCGGCAGCTGACCTGGTTCCGGCGGAACAGCGCCATGCACTGGCTCACCCGCACCCCCGAAACCGGGATGGCGGAAATTCTTTCCATGGCGCGACAAACTTTTCGGGTATTTGACAACTGAACAATGCTAAACTGTGTGTACCGATTCGGTGAGGGCGAGAAATCGTCCCAACATATAAGAAAGAAGGGTACACATGAGTGAAACAGCAACCTTACAGGATGCCATTCTGAAGGAGGTTCGCCGGGATAAGGTCCCGGTGACCCTGTTCCTGATGAACGGCTTCCAGCTCCGGGGGATCATCACAGGCTTCG
>CALYRG010000036.1 GCA_945482615.1 uncultured Clostridia bacterium
ATATTTGTATGCTTACAAACGGGTTTATAGTGTTGCAAATCTATATTTTTAGGAGGATAAACGATGAATCATTTACCTTTACATGTGCGTGTTCCAATCGAGGGAAATAATCCGAGTATTACTCGTTTGGAAGAAAAATGTATTAAATGTGGAATGTGTAAGGACGTATGTACAAATGCCATAGGTGTGCATGGTACATATACATTTGAGCAGACTTGTGGAGAGGCTGTGTGTATAAATTGCGGACAGTGTGCAAATGTCTGTCCTGTAGACAGTATTATGGAAAAGTATGAATATTTGGATGTAAAGAGAGAGGTTCAGAATTCGGAAAAGATTGTCATTGTAAGTACGTCACCATCCGTACGAGCTGCGCTGGGGGAAGAATTCGGTATGCCTGATGGCAGCTTTGTACAAGGGAAAATGGTTTCGTTGCTTAGAAAATTAGGCGTAAATTATGTCCTTGATACCTGTTTTGCAGCTGACCTTACTATTGTTGAGGAAGCTAGTGAGCTTATTGAGAGAGTGACCAAAAAAAACGCTCCCTTACCTCAGTTTACCAGTTGTTGTCCTGCATGGGTTAAGTATGTGGAAACATATTATCCGGAAATGATTCCGAATCTTTCATCAGCGAAAAGCCCTATCGGAATGCAGGGACCTACAATTAAGACCTATTTTGCTGAGAAGAAGGGTATAGATCCAAAATCAATTGTAAATGTGGCACTTACTCCATGTACTGCAAAGAAATTTGAAATTCGCAGAGATGAGATGAACGCTTCTGCTCATTATCTTGGTGTAGAGGGGATGCGTGACATGGATTACGTGATCACGACCAGAGAGCTTGCAAAGTGGGCAAAAGAGGAAGGGATTGATTTTGCCAGTCTTGAAGATGGTGAATATGACAATTTTATGGGAGATGCATCTGGAGCTGGTATTATTT
Source organism: uncultured Clostridia bacterium (assembly GCA_945482615.1). Lineage (GTDB taxonomy): Bacteria > Bacillota > Clostridia > Oscillospirales > Oscillospiraceae > Faecousia. Next base: position 938 of record CALYRG010000036.1, read on the forward strand.
TCGGCAATACCGGAGGTGTTATGGAAGCTGCTCTCAGAACTGCTTACGAATTTATTACAAAAGAAAAATCACCGGAACAGTTATTCAACCTTACACCTGTAAGGGGATATGAAGGCGTCAAAGAAGCTACTTTAAAGGTTGGCGATTTAGATGTGAATATCGCTGTAGTATATGGTACAGCCAATGCCGGGAAAGTAATTGAGGGCATCAAGCAGGGAGAAAAACAGTATCATTTTGTGGAAGTTATGACTTGCCCGGGCGGATGTATCGGTGGAGGCGGCCAACCAAAGGATATCATGAAGGATAAGGACGAGGTACGTAAAGCGAGAATTGCAAGTCTCTATACAAGGGATGAGGCGATGACACTCAGACGGAGTCATGAGAATCCGGAGATTATTCATCTTTATGAGGAGTTTTATGGAAAGCCGTTAAGTGAATTGGCAGAAAAGATGTTACACACTTCTTATGAAGATAAGAGTGAAATATTAAATCGAAAAGGAGATATAAAAATGAGTAAATGGGTATGTAGTATTTGTGGTTATGTGCATGAAGGAGAGGCAGCACCGGAGCAGTGTCCATTATGTAAGCAGCCTGCATCTGTTTTCAAGAAGGTGGAAGAGTCGCCTGTAAAGAGTAAGTATGCTGGAACAAAGACAGAGAAGAATCTTTGGGAAGCGTTCGCAGGGGAATCTCAGGCCAGAAATAAATACACTTATTTTGCTTCAGTAGCAAAGAAGGCCGGATATGAGCAAATTGCAGCATTATTCCTGCAGACAGCTGACAATGAGAAGGAGCATGCAAAACTCTGGTTTAAGGCGCTTGGTGAACTTGGAGATACCGCAGAAAATCTTCTTCACGCTGCAGAAGGCGAAAATGCAGAATGGACAGATATGTATGCTAGAATGGCTAATGAAGCGGAAGAAGAAGGTTTCCCGGAATTAGCCGCTCAGTTCAGAGGTGTTGCTGCGATTGAAAAACTTCATGAAGAAAGATATCGTGCACTTCTTAAGAATGTTGAAACTATGGAAGTGTTTAAGAAGAGTGGCATTACAATGTGGGAATGTCGCAATTGCGGACATCTTGTAGTTAGTGCAGAAGCTCCTGAAAAATGCCCTGTATGTAATCATCCTCAGGCTTACTTTGAGGTAAGAAAAGAGAACTATTAAGATACCGTATACTGTACACAGTTTATGAACAAGATGGAAAGAACAGGAGGATCCCATGCCCTGATGTCCCGGAATGCAAAACTCCGGGATGCCGCTTACTATATACTGCCGGATTTGACGCTTACCAACCGGCGCACACCGGCAGACAGGAAAACACATTGCGTTAGACAAAGTAAAATGATGATTTGACAGAATCATACACCATTCTTGCTGTGTTTTATTCGTTGTTTATAGACAATAATAGCTATTTATGGTAAAAGGAGAACAGTTTATGAAAAATGTATGCGTAATTACAGGCGGCGGCAGCGGTATGGGGCTTGCTGCAGCAAAATGTATGCCCAAGGAAAAAATCATCGTTATCTCAGGCAGAACAGTTGCAAAGCTTGAAAATGCAGTGAACGAACTCAAGGCATTGGGTTACGAAGCGTATGCGTATGCCTGCGACACATCAGACCGTGAAAGCGTGAAAAAGCTTGCCGAATATGCAGCATCGCTGGGCCAGATCAAGAATGTGATCAACGCCGCAGGTATTTCACCCGCAATGGGCAGCGCAGGAGATCAGGAAAAGATTCTTCGCATTAATGCGCTGGGGACTGTTTATGTGAACCAGGAGTTTTCAAAGAAGATGAATGCAGGAAGTGTTATCTGCGATATTTCATCAAACTCCGCTTATTCGCTTCCCTCATTCATTATTCCCAAGAAGGCGTATTCTCTTGCTGAAACAGATGAAGCGGCTTTCCTTGCAAAGCTTATCAAGAGATCAAACATGGCGAAAACCGATTATGAAAAGAATGGCTTTGCCTACAGTCTTTCGAAGAATTTCGTTTGCTGGTATGCCGCAAAAAGCGCATTTGACCTCGGTCGAAAGGGAATCAGAGTTGTTTCTCTCAGCCCCGGTCTTATTGCAACGGATATGGGTAAGATGGAAGAAGAACACGGCGGATATCTGATCAAATTGTCCTGTGAAGAGCGTATGGGCACTCCGGAAGAACTCGGTTATGCGATTGCAACGGTAGCTGACGAGCGTAACGGCTATCTTGCAGGCGTTGATATTCTGTGTGACGGCGGCAGCACCAGAGGTCAGAAAGAATTCAAGAAAAAGAAGTAAAGCATGAATTGCCATACCATAACGCATTTACGTCATGGTATGGCAATTATTTTTGCTGACAGATGTATATATTTGCCGCCAATGTGAAAGCAAGCATCTCTTTTGAAAAAGGGCATAGCAAATCGGATGGGGGGACGCAGTGGCCGGACATACAAATAAATTTCGTCAAAATATACAAAAAATCGCAATGCTTATTGACTGCGTTGGTGGAATAGACTATACTGTACGTGGTTTATGAACAAGCTGTAAATAGCAGGCGGAACGAAACAGCTGCTGTTCGTTTTGGAGCTTCTCCTGATTCGGAATTTGCGTGGTAAACATTACCGCGGAAAGATAGTATTGTAAGGAGGCAGAACCCATGCCCAGATGTGTCGTTGTGGCAGACGATCTCACCGGTGCCAACGCCACCGGCGTACTGCTGAAGAAGAACGGATTTGATACCCTCACCCTCCTGCGTCCCGCCATGGACAAGGCTTCTTCCCTGTCTCGCTGTGACTGCCTGGTGCTCCCCACGGACAGCAGGGCCATCCCCGGGGAGGAAGCGTACGCCCGGGTGCGTGAGGCGCTGGAGCTTCTGGCGGGGCCGGAGGTTCTGCACTATGCCAAGCGCATTGACAGCACCCTCCGGGGCAACCTGGGCCGGGAGACCGATGCCTTCCTGGATTTTCTGGGGCCGGCGTATATGGCTGTGTGCGTCCCATGCTTCCCCTCGTCGGGGCGCGTGCTCGTGGGCGGCCACCTCCTGGTGGGCGGCAGGCCTTTGCGGAAGACCGAGGCGGCCAGCGACCCCAAGTGCCCCATCTGCACCTCGGATGCCCTGGCCCTGATGCGCGGGCAGAGCACCTATCCGGTTGCCTCCATCCATCTGGATGATGTGCAGGACGGAGCGGAGCATCTGGCGGAGGTCATGTCCCGGGAGCGGGAGAAGGGCACCCGGATCCTGCTGGTGGACAGCGTTTCCGAGGAGGATATGCTCATCGTTGCCGACGCCATTGTGAAAGCCGGAATCCCGGTGGTTTCTGTCGATCCCGGGCCCTTTACCGCCATCATGGGCAAAAAGCTCCTACCGAAGGAGGCAAAGCGCGCGGAAGCCAAGGTGCTGTGCACCATCGGCTCCGTCAATGCGGTAGCGGCCACCCAGACCATCCGGCTGCTTTCCCAGATGAACGTGGCGGCTGTGTTTCTGGATGCGGCCCGTCTGCTGGAAAGCCCGGAAAAGCGGGAGGAGGAGATCGAAAGGCTGACCCGGGAGCTGCTGGCCATCGCCGATACCTCGGATGTTCTGGCTGTCATCGGCTCCGGCATCGACCCGGAGAACCGGATTGACTTTCATTTGTACACAAACAGATGGGGCGTGGACGTGGAGGGCCTTTCCCAGCTGATCAACACCGCCTTTGCCCGGATTGCCCTGGATGTGATGGCCCAATGTCCGCAGATCAAGGGGGTATACTCCACCGGCGGAGACATTACCGCCGCCATCCACACGGCTGCAGGAACGGTGGGCCTGCGGCTGCTGGACGAGGTGGTGCCGCTGGCCGGCTACGGAATCGCCATGGGCGGAACCCTGGCGGGAAAAGCCTTTATCAGCAAGGGCGGCATGGTCGGCGACGAACAGGCCATGATCACCTGTGTGTCCTATCTGCAGCAGCATATCAACTGACAATATGAATACAAAAGTGGAGGAATGTGTTATGAATCCGTTGATCGCAATTCCTATGGGTGATCCTGCGGGCATCGGCCCGGAAATCGTCATCAAAACCCTGGCCGATGAGACTACCCAGAAAACTGCCCGCTGCATCGTGGTCGGCAGCCGGAAGGTTCTGGAATACGCCATGAACTACCCCGGAATGCCCCGGCTGGAAATCAATACCGTCACGGAGCCCGAGGAAGGCAACTACGCCCCCGGCGTTCTGAACCTCATTGATATCGACAATGTGGATATGGAGCAGTTCCGGGTGGGGCAGGTCAGCGGCATGTGCGGCAGAGCGGCCTACCAATATATTGAAAAGAGCATTGAGCTGGCCAACCGCCGGGCGGTGGACGCGGTTTCCACCACCCCCATCAACAAGGAATCCCTGAAGGCCGGCGGCGTCAACTTCATCGGCCATACCGAGATCTTCAGCGCTCTGACCAATACCCATGATCCACTGACCCTGTTCGAGGTCCGGAATCTGCGGGTGTTCTTCCTGTCCCGGCATGTATCCCTGCGCAAGGCCTGCGACATGGTCACAAAGGATCGGATTATCGACTACGTCATCCGCTGCACCGATGCCCTGCGCAGACTGGGCATCACCGAGGGCACCATGGCCATTGCAGGCCTGAATCCCCACAGCGGTGAGCATGGTCTGTTCGGTGACGAGGAGGTCCGGGAGGTGTTCCCGGCGGTGGAGGAGCTGCAGAAGATGGGCTACCATGTGGCCGGCCCCATCGGCGCCGACTCCGTGTTCTCCCAGGCCCTCCACGGCAAGTACAACAGCGTGCTGAGCCTGTACCACGATCAGGGCCATATCGCAACCAAGACCCTGGACTTTGAACGCACTATTTCCATCACGGCGGGTATGCCGATTCTTCGTACCTCCGTGGATCATGGCACCGCCTTTGACATCGCCGGCAAGGGCATTGCCAGCCCTGTCAGCATGATGGAGGCTGTCCGTCTGGGCGTCAAGTACGCCCCCGCATTCCTGAAAGAGTAAAGCGCGATTGGGAGGTCCGCTTTCTCGTATGTTCACCCGGAAGCGCTGACATAGGCCGGCTCTTCCCCTACAACCAACCATATAATTGAGAGGAGTGTCATTATGGATTCAGGAGCTCAAATGATTATCGCGCTGCTTATCGGCATTGTTGTTCTGATCGTGCTTATTCTGAAAACGAAGGTACATCCCTTCCTCGGCCTGATCATCGCGGCGGTTACCATTGGCCTGATCGGCGGAATGGATCCTTCCAAGATCCCCGGCTCCATTACCAACGGCTTCGGCGGCACCCTGGGCTCGATTGGTATCATCATAGGCTTCGGCGTTATGATGGGCCAGATCTTCGACAGGACCGGCGCAGCCGAGCGCATGGCAATGACCTTCATCAAGCTCTTCGGCAAGAAGAATGAGCATTGGGCCATGGCCCTCACCGGCTTTATCGTGTCCATCCCCATCTTCTGTGACTCCGGCTTCGTGGTTGTCAGCCCCATCGCAAAGGCCATCTCCAAGAAGACCCGCAGATCCATCGTGGCCATCGCCGGCCCTCTGGCCGCAGGCCTGGTCATCACCCACTCCCTGATTCCCCCCACCCCCGGCCCTCTGGGTGTCGCCGGAACCTTTGGCGTTGACGTGGGCAAGTTCATCCTCTGGGGCATCATCATTGCCCTGCCCATGACCATCGTCTCCACCCTGTACAGCCAGTGGCTGGGCAAGAAGATCTACCAGCTGCCCGCTGACAACGAGGAAGGCTGGGAGCGTCCTGCCCAGATCGAGGCTGCAAAGGACGTTGACCTGCTGACTCCTTCCCGGGAACTGCCCTCCGCTTTTGAGAGCTTCCTGCCCCTGCTGGCTCCCATCCTGCTGATCCTGCTGAAGAACATCTTCTCCGCAGCCGGTATCGAAGGCGCTCTGAACACCATCGTCGCCTTCCTGGGTACTCCCATCATCGCCGTGGGCATCGGCCTGCTTCTGGCCATCTTCGTGCTGGGCCGCCACATGGACCGCAAGACCGCCCTGTCTGAGATGGAAGCCGGAATCCGTTCTGCCGGTATCATCATCCTGGTCACCGGCGGCGGCGGAGCCCTGGGTCAGATCCTGAAGGACAGCGGCACCGGCAACTACGTTGCAGAGCTGCTGGCCCAGACCGCCATCCCCATCATCGTCCTGCCCTTCATCGTGGCCACCATCGTCCGCTTCATCCAGGGCTCCGGCACCGTCGCCATGGTCACCGCTGCCGGTATCTGCGCCCCCATTCTGGAGGCTGCCGGCGCCAATATGATGCTGGGCGCCTTCGCTGCCTGTATCGGCTCCCTGTTCTTCAGCTACTTCAACGACAGCTACTTCTGGGTCGTGAATAACCTGATGGGCATCAAGGACACCAAGGAGCAGATCCGCAACTGGTCCATCACCTCCACCATTGCCTGGGGCGTGGGCTTTGTAGAACTGCTGATTCTGAGCATCTTCCTGCACTAATACTGTTATCTAATAAAACCCTTTGGTTTTATTAGATAGGCCCCGCCTGACGGCGTTGCCGTTTCTATGATTTTCGGAATAGAAAATCATAGAAACACGTCTCATATGATTCTCATAAGAAAAAACTTCAATTTGTTCCAAATGAAAGTTTTTTCTTGAGAATCAGTATAAGCTTCCTGCCCGGGGACTTCCCCCGGCTTCGTGACCTCCCATACCGAGCTGAATCGTAAAACCGAAAGCCGGCACCCTGGTGCCGGCTTTTGGCGCAAAATCCATGGATTATTTGGAAGGAGACAGATATGAACCTTACCCCGGAACAGGTGCAAAAGGACCTGGATGCGCTTCCGGCGCATTACAAAACCGCGGATGTGGATCGCCTGATCCGGCAGTATGTCAAGCAGAAGGCGGACGTATCCGCCCTGCGGCCCTACATCCTGGAGCGGCAGCAATTCCACAGGATTTACTACTTTGTGGCCCTGGAGCAGCTGAAAACGCCCTGGGAGCGGATGGCGTTCATCCATGAGAATCTGCTCTTTACCGACTGGTGGCACACCGACCAGATTATCTCCTATGTCGCGGGTCTGGACTTTGACACAGCCCTTCACTATGCCAGGGATTACATGGTCTCGGAAGACCCCTTCATCCGCCGGTGGGGCTATGTGCTGTTCATCTCCCGGCTGGGCAGGGGACATGCTGCTGCTCTTTTGCCCCTGATCCACGATGACGAGAGCTACTATGTCCAGATGGCGCAGGGGTGGCTTGCCGCAGAGCTGGCAATTTCCGAGCCGGAAGCGGTGTATGCTTGGCTGGACAGGAACGAACTGAAATACAACATTAACGGCAAGGCCATCCAGAAAATCTGCGATTCCTACCGGATCACAGACAAGTGGAAGCAGGCGTATAAGAGTCTGCGCCCCAAGCTGCGGGAACGGAAGTGATCCCCGGTGAACAAGATAAAGGAGAAAATTATGGGACTGTTTTCGGTTTTTCAGAAAGAGGATACAATACGCCGCCGGGAGTTTTCCTGCAAAAGGGATAACCTGACCATCCGGGGAACGGAGTACCGCCCCGCTCAGGGGGAAAATCTGCCGGTGGCCATCGTCTGCCACGGCTTCATGGCCTTTCAGGACACCGTGCGGCAGTACACCAAGACCCTGGCCCGGATGGGGTATGCCGCCTACTGCTTTGACTTCTGCGGCGGCTGTGTCATCCGGGGCAAAAGCGACGGGGCCACCACGGACATGTCGGTGCTCACCGAGGTGAGGGATCTGGAGGCGGTGATTGACTATGTCCAGAGCCTTCCCTATACCAGCGGGAGACTCCTGCTGATGGGCTGCAGCCAGGGAGGCTTTGTGTCGGCGCTGGTGGCGGCGAGGCACCCGGAAAAAGTTGAAAAGCTGGTGCTGTTCTACCCGGCTCTGTGCATTCCCGACGACGCCCGGGCGGGGAAGATGATGTTCGCCCGGTTTGACCCCAGCGATCCGCCCCAGCGCTTCCGCTGCGGCCCCATGAAGCTGGGACGCTGCTACCCCATGGACGTGATGGAGCTGGATCCCTTCGCCGCCATCGGCGGCTATTCCGGCCCGGTGCTCATCGTCCACGGAACCAAGGACAAGATCGTGCATCCCGATTACGCAAAGCGGGCGGCGGAAACCTACGCAAACGCCCAGCTTCACATGATCGAAAAGGGCGCCCACGGCTTTTCCGGAAAGCGGGATGCCCAGGCCATCGGCATTCTCAAGACCTTCGCGGCGCTGCAGGAAACACAGATGCAATCATGAAGGTCATAGAGTATTTTACCTGTGAAAATCAGGCCCACTGGCTGGAGAGAATCGGTTTATCCGACTGGGGCGCGGGACAGTTTCTGTATTCCCTCCTCCGGGACGGGAAGCTGAAGGAAACGGTGGGACAGACGGCGCTGCCGCCTGCAAGGCCCAGGCCCTGTTCATCCGGAAGCACGGGAAAGAGGCCTTCTTCCGGGTGCACGACAGGCTTCACACCCGGTATGATTTTGAAAAGACCCAGCAGCTTCTGGGGCAGTCTGTCGCGGGAGGACTGAAGATCCTGGAAGACTGCCTGGCTTCCCCGGACAGGGAATAGGGAAGATAATCCCCTTCTTTACAAATGCCGGATTATGGAGTATGATAGACACGATTTTTGTAAGCGGAGGGAATCTATGGAACGAGTATGCAAATTTCTGAAGGATGCCGGGACCTACTATCTGGCCACCGTGGAGGGCGACCAGCCCCGGGTGCGGCCCTTTGGCACGGCCCACATTTTTGAGGGAAGACTCTACATCCAGACCGGGAAGGCCAAGCCGGTGTCCGCCCAGCTGGCCCAAAACCCCAAGGCCGAGATCTGCGCTTTCCACAATGGCACCTGGGTGCGCATTGCCGGAGAGCTGGTGGAGGATGACCGGGTGGAGGCCCGGAAATCCATGCTGGATGCCTACCCCAATCTGCGCAGAATGTACGATGAGAACGACGGCAATACCCAGGTGCTCTATTTCCGGAACGCCACTGCCACCTTCTCCTCCTTCACTTCCGCACCCGAGACCGTCCAGTTTTAAGAAATATGCCGGAAAGGTGAGACAAGAAAAAGATTCCTTTTTTAAGAAAGACGATTCCATCGTCTCCGCCTCCTTCTCCTGCACCCGGGGAGCTCTGACCATCCGGGGAACGGAGTTCCGCCCCAGGGAGGGGGACAACCTGCCGGCCGTGGTGGTAAGCCCCGGCTTCCTGTCCAGCCGCAAGAAGGTGCCGGAATACACCAAGGCCCTGGCCCGGATGGGCTATGCCGCCTACTGCTTTGACTTCTGCGGCGGCTGGAACGGCTGCAGGGGCAAGTATATCGCCCAGACCATCGAGCACATCCAGCGGTTCGCCGCGCTGTAACCCCCAAAAGAACAGACTGCCGCCGGGTCTTGCCCGGCGGCATTGCTGCGTTATTGTCCGCAATTTCCCCATATTCCATCGGGACGTCCGGGAGACCGTCCCCTACGGTATCGGCGGCGACATCAATTGTAGGGGGCGGCGTCCCCGACGCCCCGTTTCCCCGTATTCTATCGGGACGTCCGGGAGGCCGTCCCCTACATTCTTCACCGTCTCTTCGTTATTGTCCGCAGTATACGCGGATGGCCTGGGCAGCGAAGGCCGCGGTGCCTTCGCCCCCGGCTTTGTCGATGCTGCTGCGGAAGCGGTCATCGGCGGTGTACATCTGGCCCAGACCCGCCAGAATCTCCGGGGTGCAGGTGTAGTAGTGGTCGGTGATGAACTGCTGCAGGGCCCGGACGGCGGCCTGCACCTGGGGGTCGGCGGGGTCCAGCTGCTTCAGCGCTCCCAGGGCGGCGAAGCACTGCATGAGACCTGCGGGGTCGCCGATGGCGCCGTCCTTCTCCCGCTGGCTGTACTCCTGATAGGCCTTGGTGCCGCCCCACTTCTGCTTCACCTCGGCGGCGTACTGCTCCTGTTCGGTCTTGTCAAATGCGTCAAACTTCATAGAGGTCACTCCTTCCTTCATGGTTTCACGGGCGAGGGCGATGAGCCGTCCCAGCTGCGCCTGCCGCAGCTCCAGAAGCCGTATCTGATCTTTCAGTGCGGCGGTCTGGTCGAAGCCCGGGTCATCCAGAATCCGCCGGATGTCCCGCAGCGGGAATTCCAGCTCACGAAACAGCAGAATGGATTGCAGCCGCGCCAGGGCCGTATCGTCATACAGCCGGTAGCCCGCCTCCGTGAGCGCGGTGGGCGGCAGCAGCCCAATGGCATCGTAGTGGTGCAGCGTCCGGACGCTGATCCCCGCCAGACGGCTGACTTCGTGAATGGTCATCATGTGGATCCCTCCCCCTTGTGATAGCAGTATACACTATGACGTAACGTCAGAGTCAAGAGCATTTTCAAAATATTTTCAAAAACTTCCTCCCCCGGGCCGGAAGGAAGCAAGTACAGGCAGTATGGCGCAATTGGCAGTTGTGAACCCTGGCCCGGCATGGTATAGTATAAAAAGCGCAGATGCTATAAAAGCCGAACCAATCTGCAAATCGGAATGGGAGGAGGAACATCAATGCCCTCATTATTGCACTCTACCTTGAATACCCGGCCGTTACCAACCGGAGATTTTCGTTTCATCAGAAGCGACTGCCCGGATAAGCTCACGGACGAGGAGGTGCAGTGGCTGCTGCAAAACCACGTTACCACGGTGATCGATTTACGGGAGCAGAAAGAATACGAGCGGAAACCCTGCCGCCTCGAAGCAGAGGACGGCTTCACCTTTTATCACATGCCGGTCACCGGCGGAGGCGACACGCCCGGCTCTCCCGAGGCGGTTGCAGCCGTATATCTCGGGATGCTGGACGATCAGATGGACAGAATTATTCAAACGATTCTGGACGCAAAAACCAATGTGCTGTATTTCTGCGGCGCGGGAAAGGACAGGACAGGGGTTGTATCGGCGGTGCTTCTGAAGAAGCTGGGGTTTGACGACCAGGTAATTCTGGATGACTATATGAAGACGAAAGAGAATTTGCTTGATTTTCTCACAAATTATGTGAAAGCGCATCCGCAGGTGGATATCAACACAATTCTTCCAAACGAGAAGAATATCCGGAAGGTTCTGGACGCGCTTTCCCGGGGCTGAGCGGGGGCACATCTATACCGGGCCGGGCAGCTTGTTTACCGAAGCGAGGAATGGTTATGAAACGAATTAGGGCAACACCGCATAATGGGGCAAGGAGATTCGGCGCGAGATTTTGGCACAAGCGAAAGTACGAAAAATGCGGGAATACTGGATGTATTTCCCATTTTTCGTACTGCACGATTGGGGCAAAAGATCCGCCGAAGCCCGCAGCTCCCACCTAAGCGGTGTTGCCTTAGGATTATCGAAGACGATGCGCTCATCCGCGCAGAGCTCCGGACGATGCTCCAGGCCAACGGCTGCGCGGCGGTGGAGGAGGGGCCCTGCGACCTGGTGCTGATGGATGTGAACCTGCCGGATCGCCTGCGGCTATGTGATTTGCCATGGCAGCGACACTGAAAGCCGGTAGGGCCGTACATAGACCATAAAACCCGCGCCGGGGGATGCGTCGGCATCCGGAACCGGTGCGGGTTCTTGCGTATGCGTTTATCCGATTTGCAGAATATCCCGGATGTGGGCCTGGATTTTCTTCTCCAGACGGCTGTACCGGGCCTGCTCGTCTGGCTGGAGCGCCGCCAGCCGGGTGGATTCGTAAGTCTTCCGGGCATCCCGCAGATCCGCCAGCACCGGGTCTGCCGCGGGGGGAAAGGCGATGTCCATTCGCCTGGTCTGCCCGGCTTCCTGCCGCAGGTCGGTGATCTTCACCAGCCCCCGGGCCGTCAGCTTTTGCAGGGACAGGGAGAAGGCGCTTCGGGAAAGATTTGCAAAATCCGCCGCCTCCTGGCGGGTGGGCTGAAAATCCAGCTCCCACAGAGCCAGAAGCAGCCGGGCGTCGGAGAGGGTCAGATCGTTTTTCAGGGCGGCGGTCTCCAGATACCGGTCCAGCAGCTTTCGCTCCCGGAAAGCGTCAAACAGCGCGCCCTCCCCTGCCACCGCATTTGGGCAGACCTGCATCCGCTCGTCTCCCAGCCGCCGGGAATTGGGCATCACCGCGGGAGGCACGGAGCCGTCCCCGGCAGCGTCCAGCAGGAAGCGATAGATCTTCAGACGGCACTTTTCATACTCCTCATCGTCCAGAACGGCCTTAAAGAACCTGTGGTAGTCCTCGAAAACGGTCAGCTTCATTTTCACGGTCTTGCTGATGGACATACTCTGAGAGGCGAGAGACCCTTTGGTCTTGACGTAATAGTAAATCGGAATCTGAATGGCCCGGAAGTGTTCAGCGTGACGGATATATTCCAGATTGAACATGAAATCCTCGCACCAGCTGATCTGCGGGTTCATCCGCAGGTGGTGCTTTTCCACAATGGACCGGCGGTAGAGCTTGTTCCACAGCACACCGTAGTAGAAGTCGGCGGGGTTTTCCATCATGCGGGCAGCGTATTCCTCCCGCGACAGTATACCGTCATCCTCGATATCCCCCTTCTGGGAGACACGGTCTCCCACCACCCGATAAAAGTCCGATATCACCATGTCACAGGGGCCGTCCTCCATGGCCTGCACCAGGGAGCCGGTGGCGTCGGTGGTAATCCAGTCGTCGCTGTCCAGAAACTGGAGATACATCCCCTTCGCGTGGTCAAGGGCCAGATTCCGGCTGGCGGAAACGCCGGAGTTGGCCTGATGAAAGACCCGGATCCGGCTGTCTCTGGCTGCGTAGGCATCACAGATGGCGCCAGAATCGTCGGCGCTGCCGTCGTTTACCAGCAGCAGTTCAAAATCGGTGTAGTCCTGATTCAAAATGCTGTCGATGCAGCGCCCGACGGTATTCTCCGCGTTATAGACCGGGATGATAATACTGACAGTGGGATTCATAAGGTGTACTCCTTTTGGATCATTTTTTCCCCTATTTTAGCATGGCTGCGCAGGTAACGCAAGATGTCCCGTTTTTTTCTTTGCCAAGGAAGGATGTGCCGTTCAGACTGTCTGTGAAAGCCGCTTCGCTGCAGCGAAGCGCCGTGCATTTCTTTTGCTGCACGGGGGTCGCATCCACTTGACCGCTCTGGTATACTTTAATATAGGGAAACAGGTCGAAATCTGCGAAAATGCAGGGCTGTCCGGAAAAGCATGTCGATGAGGCTGTGTCTGTAGTCAACAATATGGGCAATGGAATCACCAGCCGCTGGCAAAGACCGGTGCTCATTCCCTACGTTTCTCTTTTGGGGAGAAATGAACCGCTTTTCCCGGCGGAACGGAGAATGGGTGGGGAGCCCGTCCGGACTTTTTCGGCGTCGAGAGAAAAAACTTGGAGGGACATTCGTATGAAGGCAAAACTCGACAACGCTGTTGAGGCTTACAGCCCCATGAGCACCTGCCTGAACACCGGCAACAAGCTGAACTACCAGCCCGGCGACACCCAGAAGTACATCGATGCTTACTTTGCCAACAAGTAAGGATTTACAACTTCACATCATTGTAGTATAATGGATCGGGGCCTGTGTTCTGCAGGCCCCGATTTCTAAAAGGAAGCTCTGAATAAATCGGCAAGAGCTGACAGCAAAAGATCCGCTGTTCAGCCGCAGACGATTTATTCAGAGGTTCCCTAAAGACAAGCTATTATCTGAAAGGAGAAACCCTATGTCCAAGACTGCCATTGTCACCGATAAGGCTCCTGCCGCCATCGGCCCCTACAGCGCCGCCACCCAGGTAGGAAATACCGTCTATGTCTCCGGCCAGCTGCCCGCTGACCCCGCCACCGGCGCTTTCCCCGAGGGAATTGCTGCCCAGACCCGTCAGAGCCTGATGAACCTCAAGGCCATTCTGGAAGCCGCCGGCATGACCATGAACGACGTGGTCAAGACCACCGTGCTGCTCTCCGACATCGCCAACTTCGGCGAAATGAACAAGGTCTACGCCGAGTTCTTTGAGGCTCCCTTCCCTGCAAGAGCTGCGTTCCAGGTGGCTGCTCTGCCGAAGGCTGCATTGGTCGAAATCGAGGCCATTGCTGCAAAGTAATCCGTTGTTACCTGCTTGAAGCATACAGGATTGCTGCGGTGAAACGAAACCATCAGCCCTGAAATCGTAAGGTTTCAGGGCTTTGGCTGTTGTTTACGAACAATCTGGAAAGAAGTGTATGGTGCAGGCCTCCAATGCAAAAGCGGAATTTCCTATTCCATTTTGAAAGTTTTCTGCTATACTAAAAGAAGACACAAGCGAGGGATTGGAAGGGGGGCTGGGCAGTGGATGAACTGGAAGTCATACATCACAGACAGATACAGGGCCTGAGTATTTTCTTTGATACCGTGGATCATCGTACCCCCCACGTTCACCCGGAGTGGGAGCTGATCTGGATTCTGGAGAACGAATTGTCTGTCGCCTGCGGCGAAGAGCGGTATGTTGCAAAGCCGGGGGACATGATTTTGTTCAATCCAAGCGAGCCCCATGAATTTCACAAATCCGCAGAGAGCTGCACCTTTTTGTGTTTACAGATATCTCCAACCATTCTCCCATATCTGCTCCCTGTGCATGTGGACGGCCGGCTTCCTCAGAAATATATGCAGGAAAAGGAGCTTGTCAGTCTTCGAACGATGCTGGGGCAGATTATGAGAGCCTATCTGGCAAAAGAGGATCACTTTGGACTGTACTGCGTGGGAAAAAGCTGCCAGGTGCTGTACCTGCTGCTGAAGGGGCTGCCCTGTCATCTGCTGACGCAGGAGGAAACAGAAATCATTGACAGGCGAAACGCCCGGATGAAGCGTCTGATCCAGTATGTGGATGAGAATTACATGCACAAGATCCGGCTGGCAGACTTCGCTCAGTCGGAGGGCTGTTCCGTGAGCTATCTGTCCCGGTTTATCAAGGACACCATGAACCAGAGCTTCCAGGAGTATGTTGCCTCCGTCCGATTCAACTGCGCCTGCAAGCTGATCGCGTCCGGCGATATGAAAATGCTGGATGTATGTATGGAGGCCGGGTTTTCGGATTACCGCTATTTTTCCCGGGAATTTCAGCGGCAGCACGGCATGACACCGGGGGAGTATCGCCATTGTATGCGGGGGGTCAAGCTTCCTGCCCCGGCGGTGCACCACAGCCTGCACTCCGTAGAGCGATTCTATTCCGAGCAGGAAAGTCAAATTCTGGCGGAGAAATTCTTCCCCAAATAAAAACCCAAAACCCACAGAAAGCTGGAGCACCAAACAGTTTTTTGTGGGTTGTTTACATTTCACAAACTGTGTAATGAAAAATTGGGCAAAGATACAGAAGATTCTATATGGTCAAATTTGTCTAATAAAAGGAATGAATTGTCAAAGAAAAGTCCGACACAGAAAGGTATAATGAAAGCAAAACGGAGGTGGTAATGTTCGTGTATTACATTGGAATCGATCTGGGGACATCGTCCATGAAGCTGCTGCTCATGGATGCCAGGGGAACCATTATGCGCTCGGTAACCAAAGAATACCCCCTGGAATTTCCCAAGCCTGGCTGGAGTCAGCAGAACCCCGAGGACTGGAAGCGCGCTCTGCTGGAGGGTATCCCGGAGCTGCTGGAAGGGTTTGATGCGGGGGCGGTTGCGGGTATCGGCTGCGGTGGTCAGATGCACGGCCTGGTGGTTCTGGATGAGGCTGACAATGTGATCCGCCCGGCCATCCTCTGGAACGATGGGCGAACATCCAGACAGGTGGAACGTCTGAACAACGGAGTCGGCAAGGAAAAGCTGTCCGCCTGGACGGCAAACATTGCCTTTGCAGGCTTTACCGCACCGAAGCTGCTGTGGATGCGGGAGAATGAGCCGGAGCTGTTCGCAAGAATCGCAAAGATCATGCTTCCAAAGGATTACATCAATTACATTCTGACCGGAGTGCACAGCAGCGACTATTCCGATGCCTCCGGCACGCTGCTGCTGGACGTGGAGCACAAGTGCTGGAGCAAAGAAATGCTTGCGCTTTGCGCTCTATCGGAGGCACAGATGCCCACACTGTTTGAAAGCTATGCCTGCATTGGAACAATTTCCCCGGATATGGCAGGGAAGCTGGGCCTTCCCGAAACGGTCAAGGTCTGTGCGGGAGCCGGAGACAATGCGGCAGCGGCTGTGGGAACGGGGACCGTTGGTGAGGGCGGCTGCAACATCAGTTTGGGTACCTCCGGAACGGTTTTCGTATCTTCGGAGAAGTTCGGCGTTGATCCCAATAATGCGCTCCACGCATTCGCCCACGCCGACGGCGGCTGGCATCTGATGGGCTGTATACTCTGCGCTGCCAGCTGCAACAAGTGGTTCCTGGAGGAGATCCTGAAAACGGACGACTACAATGGAGAACAAGCCGCCGTCGATGAGGCCAGGCTGGGCGAAAATCATGTGTTCTTCCTGCCCTATCTGATGGGGGAGAGAAGCCCCATCAACGACACAAATGCCCGGGGTACCTTCATCGGCATGACCATGGACACCACTCGCTCCGATCTGGTTCAGGCGGTGCTGGAGGGTGTGGCCTTTGCCATCCGGGATTCTGTGGAGGTGGCAAGGAGCCTGGGTATTACCGTCACCAGTTCCAGAATCTGCGGCGGCGGTGCAAGATCTGCACTATGGAAAAAGATCATTGCGAATGTCCTGAATTGTGAACTGGAGATCCCTTTTTCCGAGCAGGGCCCAGGTATGGGCGGCGCCATGCTGGCGATGGTCGCCTGCGGCGAATATGCGTCTGTGAAGGACTGCTGCGATAAGCTGTGCAGCGTCGCTTCCACCGTAAAGCCCGACCCCGCACTGGCTGCCAGATATGAGGCAAAATACCATCAGTTTCGAAAGATCTACCCCGCCTGCAAGGACCTCTTTGCGGCGCTGAATTGAGGTGAAAGCTATGAAAGTCTATTCCGTATATGATCCTGCGTTCAAACCCTACGGCCAGATTGTGGAGGGGATGGACAATGCCATTGAAGAGCTTCTGGACGTTCTGAAGGATACCCCCCTGCCGGAGGGGACCGACTACGTGCCGGAAGAGGAGCGCTTGCAGGAGCTGCCCGCCATGGTGGAGATATCCGAGCATCTCTATGGGGGAATGCCTGTCCAGCTGGGCTGGTGCAACGGCCATAATACGAAGCTGAATTGCTTGGAATATCACCGGGACAGTGAGTTTAATTTAGGCACCGAGAACTTCATTCTGCTGCTTGCCAAGCAGAGCGAGATCATCGATGGTGTGCTGGATACCGCCAAGGTCAAGGCTTTCTGGGTGCCTGCGGGGGTGATGGTGGAGTGCTTCGCCACAACCCTGCACTATGCTCCCTGCCATACGGATGCCAAAAAGGGGTTCCGGGTTCTGGTGGCGCTGCCCCAGGGCACGAACACAGACAAGCCTGTGTTCGAACCCAGGAACTGGGAAGATCGGCTGCTCCGGGCAAGAAACAAATGGCTGCTGGCGCATCCCGAATCCACGGAAGCTGCCGAAGGTGCCTATGTGGGCCTTACCGGCGAAAACATGGACATAGCAAATCTGATATAAAAAAGGAGATTGATTCTATGAAAAACATTCCGGAAGTCAAGCTTGGGATTATTGCCGTTTCCCGTGACTGCTTTCCCATTGCACTGTCCGTTTCCCGCCGGGAGGCCATTGTGCGCGCCTATGGAGATGGGCTGTATGAATGCCCCATAACCGTTGAAAACGAGAAAGACGCGCTGGCGGCACTGGCGGATGTGAAGGCAAAGGGTGTCAACGCGCTGGTGGTCTTCCTGGGTAATTTCGGCCCGGAGACCCCCGAGACCCTGCTGTGCCAGAAGTTCGACGGCCCTGTGATGTATGCGGCAGCTGCCGAAGGCGACGGCGACCTGATCAACGGCCGCGGCGACGCTTACTGCGGTATGCTGAACTGCTCCTACAATCTGGGAATGCGGCACCTGAAAGCCTACATCCCTGAGTACCCCGTTGGCACCGCGGAAGAGATCGTGGACATGATCCATGACTTCATCCCTGTGGCCCGTGCCATCATCGGTGTTAAGAACCTGAAGATCATCACCTTTGGCCCCCGTCCTCAGGACTTCTTCGCCTGCAACGCGCCCATCAAGGGGCTGTACGAGCTGGGAGTGGAGATAGAGGAAAACTCGGAGCTGGATCTGCTGGTTGCCTATAAGACCCACGAAAACGACCCCAGAATTGACGAGGTATGCGCCGATATGGCCGCTGAAATGGGGCAGGGCCGCTACTACCCCGATATGCTCCGGCGCATGGCGCAGTTTGAGCTGACATTGCTTGACTGGGCACAGCAGCACAGAGGCGCGAGAGAATACGTGGTCTTTGCCGACAAGTGCTGGCCTGCATTCCCGGAAACCTTCGGCTTCGAGCCCTGCTATGTGAACTCCCGCCTGGCTTCCCGGGGGATTCCTGTTTCCTGCGAGGTGGATATCTACGGCGCACTGAGCGAGTACATCGGCTCCTGTGTGTCCCAGGATGCTGTGACCCTGCTGGATATTAATAACTCTGTTCCCAAGTATATCTACGACGAGGACATCAAGGGGAAGTTTGACTACGACATTAAGGACACCTTCATGGGCTTCCACTGCGGCAACACCCCCAGCTGCAA
>CALYRG010000037.1 GCA_945482615.1 uncultured Clostridia bacterium
CCGTTAGGCGGTGTCTATCAAATAAAACCAAATGGTTTTATTTGATAATAGTATCGATTCGTCCCGAAGGGACCGCTCAACATTCCACAGGAATGCAAAAGCAGACCGCCCGGGGAGGACGGTCTGCCATGCATGGATGAAATCAGTTGGTGTAATTATCGAAGTAGCCCTGGATATGGATGATGGGTGTGCCCTTATCGCCGGAGCCGGAGGTCAGATCGCACAGAGAGCCGATCAGGTCGGTCAGGCGGCGGGGGGTAGTGCCCTGGGAGGCCATGGAGCCGGCCAGGTTGCTGTCCTTCTCACGGATGGCCCCTTCGATGGCGGCCTTCAGCTCCGCGCCGGACAGCTCCGCGAAGTCGTTGTCCGCCAGGTACTTGAGCTTCAGCTCGTTGGGGGTGCCTTCCAGGCCCGGGGTATTGGCCACGGACACGCTGGGGTCTGCCAGCTCCCAGATCTTGCCCACGGGGTCCTTGAACGCGCCGTCGCCGTAGACCATAACCTCTACGTGCTTTCCGGTCTTTTCCAGGATCTCGGCCTGAATCGCCATCACCAGATCTGTGCACTCTCTGGGGAACAGCTTGACCTTATCCTCGGTGGACTTGTTGGAGCCCAGCAGGCCGAACTTCTCGTTGCAGCCGCTGCCGTTTACGGGAGCGGTGAGGATATCGTCCAGGCCGAACACACGCTCCGCGCCGGCGGCCTTCAGAAGGCGCTTGGACCGGGCACGGCTGTGAATGTCGCAGGTCAGAACATTGCTGGTGTAATTCAGGATCACCCGGCAGTCATTGGCGAAGATGACCTCCACATCGCAGCCCTCTTCCCGGATCAGCCCGGAGTAGTAGTCCACATAGTCCACCAGGGTGAAGGGGTGCTTGTTCTCGCCGAACAGCTCCCGGTACTTTTCCAGGGTCAGCACATCGGAGAAGGGATTGACACCGGCCTCGTCCAGCTTGTCCAGGGACACCAGCTCGTTGCCCACCTCGTCGGAGGGGTAGCTCAGCATCAGGACAATCTTCTTCGCGCCCCGGGCAATGCCCCGCAGGCAGATGGCAAACCGGTTCCGGGACAGGATGGGGAAAATCACGCCGATGGTCTGCCCGCCCAGCTTGGTGCGCACATCCTGGGCAATGGCATCCACAGAGGCATAGTTGCCCTGCGCCCGGGCCACAATGGACTCAGTGACAGCGATCACGTCACGGTCGCGCAGGGCATAGCCCTCGCTCCGGGCGGCGTCCAGAACGCTTTCCACTACGATCTTGCACAGGTCGTCGCCCTCCCGGATGATGGGAGCGCGGATGCCTCTGGATACGGTTCCGACTTTTCTTTCCATAGTCAAAATAACCTCATTTCTGCTCCCGCAAGGCGGGGACAACTGGATTGCATAAAATGTACGTATATGTTATACAGTATCACGCCTGAATTTTCAATTGTTTTTTTCAGAATTTCGGCAAATCCTACAGGATAATTTACAAACCGTTCACTTGCCCAGCTCCCGGTTCTTCTTCCAGGCGGCCAGTACCCCCTCTATGGCGGCGCTGCGCAGGCCTCCGGCTTCCAGGGCTCGCACCGCTTCGATGGTGCTGCCCCCGGGAGAACACACCGCATCCTTCAGTGCCCCGGGGTGCGTTCCGGTGGTCAGATACATCTGGGCCGCCCCCGCCATGGTCATGGCGGCATAGTTCATGGCCTTGCCTCTGGGAAGACCGCAGGCCACCGCGCCGTCCGCAAGGGCCTCCAGGAACAGATACATATAGGCCGGGCCGCTGCCGGACAGGGCGCTGGCCGCATCCATCAGACGCTCCTCCAGTGCATCCAGCAGACCGCAGGGCTGCATATCCGCCAGCCAGTCCCGGAGGCTTTCTTCCTCCACCTGCTGTGTGCAGCAATAGGGAATGACCCCCTGGCCGATGGCAGTGGGGGTATTGGGCATGATGCGGATGATGCCCAGGTCTTCCCCGGCAAAGTCCGCGATCTTCTGCATTTCCAGCCCTGCCGCCATGGTAATGAGCATGGGCCTGCGCCGGGCAAGCTCCTGACGAAGGGGCTCCAGGACACGCTGCATCATGTGGGGCTTCACCGCCAGAAAAATCCGATCGCATGTCTGCACGATCTGCTGAGCGGTTCCGTAAGCGACGCCCAGTTCCCGGGCCAGCTCCCTGCCCTTCCCCGACCGGTCACAGAGCATGATATCTGCCGTACTTCTGCGCAAAGCCCGGGCAATGGCGCCGCCCATATTTCCGCAGCCGATAAAACCGTATTTCATTCTTTTCCCCCGCTTTCAGCGAACGTTGCCGTTTCCGTGCACAATATATTTGTAGGTTGTCAGTTCCCGCAGACCCATTGGCCCCCGGGCGTGAAGCTTCTGGGTGGAGATGCCCATCTCACAGCCCAAGCCAAATTCCCCGCCATCGGTGAACCGGGTGGAGGCGTTGACGTATACCGCCGCGCTGTCCACACAGGCGGTAAACAGCTTTTCCGCCTGAGGATCCCTTGTGACGATGGCCTCGCTGTGGCCGGTGGAGTGGGCGGCAATATGGGAAATTGCTTCCTGCACGTTTTCCACACATTTCACTGCCAGAATGTAGTCCAGAAATTCCGTATCAAAATCCCGGGGGCCCGCCGGAGTTCCTGGGATGATGGCGGCGGCAGTCTCGTCCAGACGCAGCTCCACCGGGTTTTCCCGCTCCGCCACCAGGCGTCTGCGGAGCATGGGCAGGAACTCCCCGGCAATGGCCCGGTCCACCAGCAGTACCTCCTCGGCGTTGCAGACGCTGGGGCGGCTGGTCTTGGCGTTCTCCACAATGCGAAGGGCCATATCCAGGTCGGCGGTTTTTTCCACATATACATGGCAGATGCCGGTGCCGGTGGCAATGCAGGGCACCGTAGCATTCTCCACGCAGGCCCGGATCAGTCCGGCGCCGCCTCTGGGGATCAGCAGATCAATGTAGCCCACGGCGGTCATCAGCTCGGCAGCCCCGGCCCGGGTGGTGTCCTGCACCAGATTGACGGCATCTTCGGTGATCCCCACAGAAGCAAGTCCCCGGCGCAGAGCGGCAACAATGGCCTGGGCACTGCGAAATGCCTCCCTGCCGCCCCGGAGGACGCAGACGCTGCCGCTTTTCAGGGCCAGCGCCGCCGCATCGCTGGTGACGTTGGGGCGGCTTTCATAGATGATGGCGATGACGCCCATGGGGACGCAGACCTTCTGAATGTTCAGTCCGTCGGGCCGGGTGTGCTCCTCCAGCACAGCGCCCACCGGGTCCGGCAGGGCGGCAACCTCCCGGATTCCCCCCGCCATGGCCCCGATCCGGGCATCGGTAAGCAGGAGCCTGTCCAGCATCACCTGGGGCATGGTTCCCCTTGCCGCCTCCATATCCCGGGCATTGGCCGCAAGAATATCCTCCCGGCTGTCAAGCAGGGCCTGGGCCATGGCTTCCAGGGCGGCATTTTTCTGAGCGGTGGTCAGGGCCGCAACGGCGCCCTTTGCCCGCCTGGCGTTTTCCAGCATTTCCTTCATCGTACAGCCTCCCTGCTTTTCCCGGCCAGGAAGCGGGTACCCACGCTCCTGCCGTCCAGAATTGCGTATAGATTTTCCGGGCACGCACCGTTGGCGATAATCATGTCGCAGCCGCAGTTCATGCACCGCTCCGCCGCCCGGAGCTTGGTGACCATGCCGCCGGTACCCTGGGAAGATCCCACGCCCCCCGCCAGGTTCCGGATATCATCGGTCAGCTCCGTCACGGTGGGCAGCAGCCGGGCATTGGAGTCGATGCGGGGATCGGCGGTGTACAGGCCGTCGATATCCGAAAGGAGGATCAGAAGCTGCGCATGAACACTCTGGGCAACGATGGCGGCCAGGGTATCGTTGTCGCCGATGACGATCTCCTCGGTGGCAACGGTGTCGTTCTCGTTGAGGATGGGCAGCGCCCCCAGCTCCAGAAGCCGGTTCAGGGTGTTGGTAAAATTGGTGTGCCGGGTGGGGCTGACCGTGTCCTCCCCGGTGATCAGCAGCTGGGCCACGGTGTGATGGTACTCCGCGAACAGCTTATCGTAGATATACATCAGCTCGCACTGGCCCACCGCCGCGGCTGCCTGCTTGGTGGGGATATCCGTGGGCCGCTGCCGCAGGCCCAGCTTCCCCACCCCCATGCCGATGGCGCCGGAGGACACAAGAATCACCTCATGTCCGGCGTTTTTCATATCACTTAATACCTTGCACAGCGACTCCACCCGGCGGATGTTCAGGTGTCCGGTGGAATGGGTCAGGGTGGATGTGCCGATCTTTACCACAATGCGCATGGCGTTTTCCCTCCCAGAGCAGCATTTTCCCCATTGTAGCACCATTCTGTATTCCAGTAAAGCACCAATTGCAAATCCGCTGCCGGAAAAAGAACGCCGGGGCCTTCTCAAAAGGAAGCCCCGGCAGAAGACTCTATTGTTTGCCGAACAGGGGTCTTGCCACCCGCTTGTACAGCAGCACGGTGAGCACCGACACCATCACGCCCTTGACCACATTCAGGGGCGCCACGCACAGGATGACAAAGGTGGTCACGCTGTTGATGCTGCTGTGGATGGCCGCACCCATACCCAGAATGGCTTCCATGGGCATACCATAGAGCTGGGCGAATTTGGGCAGCAGATACACCGCGTTGAAGGCACTGCCGAAAACGGACATGATCACCGTGCCCGTCGCCAGGCCGATGATGGCGCTGTGCCTGCTCTTGTGGGCATGGTAGATAAAGGTAGCGGGGAGCACCATGGAGCAGCCCACCACAAAGTTGGCAAAATCCCCTACGAAAGCGGTGGAGGTGCCCTTGAGCAGGAGCTTGAGCAGAATCTTCACGCCCTCACAGGCAACGGTAGCCGTGGGCCCCAGATAGAAGCCAGCCAGCAGTACGGGAACCTCGGAAAAGTCCAGCTTATAGAAGCCGGGGGCCAGGAAGGGCAGCGGGAAGTCCAGCATGTGCAGTACTGTGGCCAGTGCAGCGCAGATGGCGATGATGCACACCCGGCGGGCCTTCGTCACAGAGCGCTTCTCCGGCAGGAGCTTCTCTCCCAGGTGCGCCGCCAGGCCCAGCCCTGCCACGATGGCGGCACACACCAGCACAAAGGTCAGGTTTTCTCCGATTTGCGACCAAAGTTTGTTCATTTTCTGTCACCTCAGAATAAAAAATGCGCCCCGGGCATAGACCCAGGGCGTGAAAATAAACGCAATTATCCCATTGCGTATCTTCTTCCATCCAGACTATACTGTCGGTACCGGAATCCAACCGGTTCTGCGCCAAGGCGCTCGCGGACTATACCGCCGGTGGGGAATTGCACCCCGCCCTGAAGATACCTGATTCAGTTGCTCTTACCATAGCACGTATGCCGCTACTTGTCAAGAGGCAAAACCCATGCTACAATATCCGCAGGCTTACGCCGCGGGGGCGGAGGATTCGCTGCTGCTGTGCTGCGCCGTGGCAGCGGGGGTGGTAGGCTGGGTCAGGGGCGCGGTGGTCTGGGGCATTTTGAAGCCCCGGATCTTGCCCCCCACCGAGGTATCGGTGACATCCCCGCCGATGATCTCGTTCTTATACACCAGCAGCGTTGCGTACACATCTCCGGTGGCGCCCGGCAGGTTGTTGATGCGGTAGACATAGCGCATCACATTCTTCCCGGCGAACTGACTCAAATCATATCCCTGGCTTTTCTGCAGGGTGTTGTACCTGTCAAATACCGGGCTGGACTCCGTGGGGATCTTCACCTGACTGGACTCCGTAGGCGAGGGCGTCACCTCCCAGCCGTAGTCCTTCAGAAACTGCACCCGGCTGTCGTTGCTGCCTGCGGAGGGCTGGGAGGCACCGGTTGTCTGGCTTGTCTCCGGTTTCGCCTCTTTGTTTCCGTCCAGCAGCAGAATGAGCGCCAGAATCACCGCCGCCACGGCAGCCAGCGCCATCATCACTTTTTTCATATTGACCTTTGCGGTCATAACCATCATAAGCTGATCCCTCCCGATTTCAATAGGTGCTACAGCCTATGAACGGTGTTTGCGGGATAGAACGGAGGAGCCATGATTCGATTGGACAAATTCCTGTGCGACAGCGGCGCAGGCACCCGCAGCCAGGTAAAGGCGATTCTCAGGGCCGGGCGCATCCAGGTGGACGGTCAGGCGGAAAAGGACGGCAGTCGGAAGGTAGACCCCGCAGCCTGTCAGATAACGTTGGACGGAGCCGTTCTCGGCGGCAGGCCCCGGATGGTGGTCATGCTCAATAAACCGGCGGGCTTTGTCACCGCCACCGAAGACCGGCAGCAGAAAACCGTCATGGAGCTGCTGCCCCCGGCGTATCAGCATCTGGAGCTGAAGCCCGTGGGCCGTCTGGATAAGGCCACGGAGGGGTTGCTGCTCCTGACCAACGACGGCGAGCTGCTGCACCGGCTGATCAGCCCCCGGCAGGAGGTTCCCAAGGTATACTATGCCCGCCACCAGGGGACGGCAGCGGACGCGGATGTAGACGCCTTCCGGGAGGGCCTGACCCTTGCCGACGGTACGGTGTGCCTTCCCGCCCTGCTGGAGCCCCTGGGCCCGGGGGAAAGCCGCATCACCGTGTGCGAGGGAAAGTATCACCAGGTGCGCCGGATGATGGCCAGCCGCGCAATGCCCGTCGCCTATCTGGAGCGTCAGGCCGAGGGGCCGCTGACGCTGGACGGGCTCAGCCGGGGAAGCGTGCGGCCTCTCACCGCTCAGGAACTGGAAAAACTGGAGCTTGCAGCCTCCCTTCCGGTCAATTTGCTGGAAAAATAATGGGCATTTTGGGCAATCATCCACAGGCTGTTGGAGGATTTCATAAAAAACACAATAGATTTTGCAGTAAAATGTCAAAAGGTACTTGCAAAATGTGCAAAAGCATTGTATACTAGGAAAGTAAATTTGTTAATTTCGCATTTATGCAGGATAATACCATTATCTGCAAGAAATAAGGAGTGACGAAAACCATGTCCAACAGTGTTTTCCAGAGTGTCATTGTCCAGCTCAGAGAAATTACCGACCGCACCTTCGGCGTGATCGATACCGAGGGCTGCGTCATTTCCTGCACTGATATGTCGCTGCTGGGAGAGCGCTGGACGGAGGCAGCCCTGAAGGTGGGCAGTCTGTCCGACAGCGTTGTCACCTGTTCCCAGCGCAGCTTCAAAGCCATCGTCGGCAACTCCAACTACTTTGAATACGCCGTGTTCTGCTCCGGCGACGACGAGATGGCCAAGAGCTTCTGCACCATGGCCTACATCGCCCTGAACGACGCCAAGCTCTTCTACGAGGAAAAGCACGACCGGGGCACCTTCGTGAAGAATATCATCATGGACAATATTCTTCCCGGCGACATCTACATCCGGGCCAAGGAGCTGCACTTTGCCACCGACACCCCCCGGGCCGTGTTCCTGATCCGTCAGGTGGGCCACAACGACGTTGCCACTATGGACGTGCTGTCGGGGATGTTCCCGGACAAGCTGCAGGACTTTGTGCTGTCCATCAATGAAAGCGACATCGCCATTGTCAAGCAGATCACTGCCTCCACCACCGGTGAGGAGCTGGAGCACACCGCCGCCGTCATTGAGGAAACGCTGAAGAACGAACTGCGGATCAAAACCGTCATCGGCATCGGCACCGTTGCCGAGCATCTGCGGGAGCTGGCCGATTCCTACAAGGACGCCCAGACCGCCATTGACGTGGGCAAGGTCTTCGACACCGAAAAGACCATCATCAACTACGAAAACCTGGGTATTGGGCGTCTTATTTACCAGCTGCCCACCACCCTGTGTGAGATTTTCCTCAGCGAGGTGTTCAAGAAGAACTCCATCGACTCCCTGGATCAGGAGACGCTGTTCACCATCAACAAGTTCTTCGAGAACAACCTGAACGTGTCTGAGACCTCCCGGAAGCTGTTTGTCCACCGCAACACCCTGGTGTACCGGCTGGAGAAAATCAAAAAGCTCACCGGCCTGGATCTGCGCCAGTTTGACCACGCCATCGTCTTCAAGGTGGCTCTGATGGTCCGCAAGTACCTGTCCTCCAGAGAGAACCGGTAAACCTCCTGCTTACACAAATCCCGGACAGCGCCGCTGTCCGGGATGCTTTTTTGTGCATATCGGCTTTCGTCAGCAATATGGTGCTTTATCTGCGTAGCCAACCGTAGGGGCGATTATCAATCGCCCGCAACCTGCGTTTACCGGCACGTACGTTGAATGGTGCAATCTCTGTCTCCGGTGCGTATTCGCCTAATATGGTCTGTTGACGAATCCAATCCCGCCCGGGCGGTTAATAACCGCCCCTACGCCTCAGTCGTCCCAAGAGAAATACTCCTTAAGCCGAGAAAAGCTGATAAGCACATGCTTTTTACAGATTTTCCCTGATCTTTTCGATCATGGCAGCATATTCTTCCTCTGTCAGGTATTTTCTTCCGGGGTTCATGGCGAAGGGAGTGCCCCACTCAAATTCGCCCTTGTACTTGGGAACCAGATGGAAATGGAGGTGGCAGCCGCCGTCGCCGTAGGCGCCGTAGTTGATCTTGTCCGGGTGGAAGGCCCTGTGCAGCGCCTGGGCCGCATGGTTCACATCGGCGAAGAAGCGGCTGCGGTCCTCGTCGGAGATGTCCACCATCTCACTGACGTGATCCTTGTAGGCCACGATGACCCGGCCGGGATGGCTCTGCTCCTTGAACAGGATCAGCTGACTGACCTCCAGATCACAGATCTTGATGCCGAAGCCCGCCAAGATTTCGCCGCCGGAGCAATAGCCGCAATTCGGATCTTTCATAAGGAAAATCCCCTTTCTTTTTGGATGTTCCTATCATAGCACAAAGAATGCGCCCGGTCAATGAAGCGCACCCGTCTTTTTCGTTATTATCACAACACGCAATTCATAATTGCTTCATAATTTCGGACAGATTCACTATGGTAATCCCGAAAAAAGGGTGGTATTATTAGACAATATTATTCCGTATAAATATATCCATTCGCCCTGCTCCCTGCCCTCCCGACAGGAAGCAGGGCTGGAAATAAAGCGAGGAGGAGCGACATTTGAAATACATTGTCATTTTGGGCGACGGCATGTCTGACGAGCCGATCGCGCAGCTGGGCGGCAAAACGCCCCTGGAATATGCCTCCACTCCCGCCATGGATTTACTGGCTTCCAAAGGTGAGGTGGGCATGGTCCAGAATGTCCCTGCCGGAATGTCTCCCGGCAGTGAGATTGCCAACCTGTCCGTGATGGGCTACGACCCCAGGACGGACTTCACCGGACGATCTCCCCTGGAGGCCCTGAGTGTCGGCGTTGACATGGAGCCGGACGATGTGATCTTCCGGTGCAACCTGGTAACGCTGACGGAAAACGAAGCGTATCCCGACAAGACCATCCTGGATCACAGTTCCGGGGAAATCTCCACCGCCGATGCCGATGTCCTGATGCAGGCCATCCGGGAGAAATTCAACAGCCGGGAATTTCAGTTCTACACCGGCACCAGCTACCGCCATATTATGGTATGGAAGCACGGAAAGCTTGCAAAGCTTGCACCGCCTCACGACCACCTGGGCTGTCAGATCGGCCCCTGGCTTCCGGAGGAGCCGGTGCTGCGGCAGTTTATGGAGCAGAGCTTTGATATCCTGAACAGCCACCCTCTGAACCTTGCCCGGGCTGCTGCCGGAAAGAACAAGGGCAACTCCCTTTGGTACTGGGGCGCCGGTACCCGGCCGAACCTTCGCTCCTTCACCGGAAAGACCGGGCTGAAGGGAGCCATGGTGTCCGCCGTGGATCTGCTCAAGGGCATTGCCGTGGGCGCTGGGATGCAGGTGTATCACGTACCCGGCGCTACCGGCTCCATTGACACCAACTGGGAGGGCAAGGCCCAGGCCGCCATTGACGCGCTGCTGAAGGACGGCAACGACTTTGTCTATGTCCATGTGGAAGCGCCGGACGAGATGGCCCATCAGGGTCTGACCATGGAGAAGGTCAAGTCCATTGAATATCTGGACAGCCGGATCATTGCCCCGGTAATGCAGGCCCTGGAGGAATCCGGGGAGGACTTCCGGATGCTGGTGCTGCCGGATCACCCCAACCTTCTGCGTCTGCGCACCCATGTAGGCGACCCGGTGCCCTACGTGCTCTACGACAGCACCCGGCAGGCAAAGAAGCTCTGCCGCTACAACGAAGCCGAGGCCATGGCCTCCGGCAACCGCTACGACGCAGGATATCAGCTGATGCAGCGGTTCCTGCAAAAAAACGACTGAAAGAATACAGAGGGAGGAAACCCAATTATGGCACGAGTATATAACTTTTCCGCAGGCCCGGCAGTGCTGCCGGAGCAGGTTCTGAAAGAGGCCGCCGCCGAAATGCTGGACTACCAGGGCACCGGCATGAGCGTCATGGAAATGAGCCACCGTTCCAAGGCCTACCAGGCCATCATCGATCAGGCGGAGGCCGACTTCCGTACGCTGCTGAACGTCCCTTCCAATTATAAGGTTCTGTTCATGCAGGGCGGCGCATCCCAGCAGTTCGCCATGGTGCCCATGAACCTGATGAAGAACAAGGTGGCCGACTACATCATCACCGGCCAGTGGGCCAAGAAGGCCTGGCAAGAGGCGAAGCTCTTCGGCACCGCCAACGCCGTGGCATCCTCTGCCGACAAGACCTTCACCTACATTCCCGACTGCTCCGACCTGCCCATTGACGACAACGCCGACTACGTCTACATCTGCGAGAACAACACCATCTACGGCACCAAGTTCCACGAACTGCCCAACACCAAGGGCAAGCCCCTGGTGGCCGACGTGTCCTCCTGCTTCCTGTCCGAGCCCATGGACGTGACCAAATATGGCATGATCTACGGCGGCGTGCAGAAGAACATCGGCCCTGCCGGTGTGGTGATTGCCGCCATCCGGGAGGATCTGATTACCGAGGATGTGCTCCCCGGCACCCCCACCATGCTGCGCTACAAGACCCACGCCGACAACGGCTCCATGTACAACACCCCCCCTGCCTACGGCATCTACATCTGCGGCAAGGTGTTCAAGTGGCTGCTGGAAAACGGCGGTCTGGAGCAGATGCAGAAGGTGAACGTGAAGAAGGCCGGAATCCTGTACGACTACCTGGATTCGAGCCGCCTGTTCCACGGCACCGTGGTGAAGAAGGACCGGTCTTTGATGAACGTGCCCTTTGTCACCGGCGATCCCGACAAGGACGCGGCGTTTGTCAAGGCTGCCGCCGCGGCAGGCTTTGTCAACCTGAAGGGCCACCGCACCGTAGGCGGTATGCGGGCCAGCATCTACAACGCCATGCCCATCGAAGGCGTGGAGAAGCTGGTGGACTTCATGGCCGATTACGAAAAGAAAAACGGCTGACTGTAAAGAAGAGAGGATCGATTATGTACCGCATTCACACACTGAACAAGATTTCCCCCAAGGGCATGGAGCTCTGGACGCAGGAGTATACCATCACCGACACTCTGGACAGCGCGGATGCCGTTCTGGTGCGCAGCGCTGCCATGCACGACCTGGCTCTGCCCGAAGGCCTTCTGTCTGTGGCCCGGGCCGGCGCCGGTGTGAACAACATTCCCCTGGATGCCTGTGCCGAAAAGGGCATCGTGGTGTTCAACACCCCCGGTGCAAACGCCAACTCCGTGATGGAGCTGACTCTGTGCGGGATGCTGCTGGGCAGCCGGGACGTTGTCGGCGGCATCAACTGGGTGCAGGCCAACCGGGAAAATCCCGACATTGCCAAGCTGGTGGAAAAGGGCAAGTCCCGGTTCGCAGGCCACGAGATCCGGGGCAAGAGCCTGGGTGTCATCGGCCTGGGCGCCGTAGGCGGCCCTCTGGCTAACGCCGCCCGCCGTCTGGGCATGGAGGTCTACGGCTGCGATCCCTTCATCTCCATTGACGCCGCCTGGCATCTGGACAGCCACATCACCCGGGTGAACACCCGGGAGGAGATCTACGAAAAGTGCGACTTTATCTCCCTCCATGCCCCCCTGCTGGAGGATACCAAGCAGATGATTAATGCCGAAGCCATTGCCAAGATGAAGGACGGCGTTATCATCCTGAACTTTGCCCGGGATAAGCTGGTGGACGACGATGCCATGGCCGCAGCCCTCGCCAGCGGAAAGGTCGCCAGATACGTCACCGACTTCCCCAATCCCAAGTCCGCCGCCATGCCCGGCTGCATTGCCATCCCCCACCTGGGGGCCTCCACCGAGGAATCCGAGGACAACTGCGCCAGGATGGCCGTGCGGGAGACCATGGACTATCTGGAAAACGGCAACATCCGCAACTCCGTCAACTACCCCAACTGCGACATGGGCGTGTGCCGGGCCACGGGACGGATCACCATTCTGCACCGGAACATCCCCAACTCTCTGGGCCGCTTCACCGCCGCCATTGCCGGTGAGGATATCAACATCGACGGCCTGGTGAACAAGAGCCGGGGCGAGTTCGCCTACACCATGCTGGATCTGGATCGCCGCCCCTCCCAGTCCGTCGTGGATCACCTGAAAAGCATCGAAGGTGTCATCCGGGTGCGCATCATCAAATAATCGCTTTTGCCGCTGCTGCCCGGGGAAACCGGGCAGCATTTTTTCGTAGCCCCGCAGGGGCGGGCGATTGATAATCGCCCCTACCGGCGGGTGCGTTTGCATCGTAGGGGCGGGCGATTGATAGGAAATTATGGTATGATTGCCACCGGCAATCATAGAGATTTTGATTCGCTGCGCGGAGCACCACGCCCCTACCGGCGGGTGCGTTTGCGTCGTAGGGGCGGTTATCAACCGCCCGCATTCCTAATAAGTCAATACGCAATCCCTGCAAGAGGAAAGCCCTGCCTTCACCCGCCTGAAGGCAGGGCTGTTTCCATATTGTAACTTGACAAGCGCTTCCATCTGTGGCAATATATTGTGTATAAAAGGATTGTTGACCACAATATATTGTGTTTTATGGTAACCATTCCTTTTTCAATCCTCAGAAAGACCAGGTAATGAGCATGATACACAGCATTATCAAGCGGGATGGCCGGGTGGTTCTCTATGACCAGCAGAAGATCGCCGCCGCCATTGTCCGCTCCATGACCGCCGCCGCGGACGGAGATGCCGCCGATGCGGCGAGGGTTGCCAACGATGTCCAGCGGGAGCTGGAGGCTACCTTCCGGGAGCAGTCTCCCAACATCGAGGCCATTCAGGATGCCGTGGAGCGGCAGCTGATGAACCACGGCTTCAACGCCGCTGCCAAGGCCTACATCCTCTACCGGGCCAACCGCACCCGGGCCAGAGAGGCCAACACCAGCCTGATGAAGACCATTGACGAGATCACCAACGCCGACGCCCGTAAGAGCGACATGAAGCGGGACAACGCCAACATCGACGGCAACACCGCCATGGGCTCCATGCTTCAAATCGGCGCTGCCGGGGCCAAGGCCTACAACGAAATGTATCTGCTCCGCCCGGAGCACGCCAGGGCCTACCGGGAGGGCGATATCCACATCCACGACTTCGACTTCTACTCCCTGACCACCACCTGCTGCCAGATCGACATTCTCCGGCTGTTCCACGGCGGCTTCTCCACCGGGCACGGGTACCTGCGGGAGCCCCAGAGCATCCAGAGCTACGCGGCTCTCGCGGCCATCGCCATCCAGAGCAACCAGAACGACCAGCACGGCGGCCAGTCCATCCCCAACTTTGACTACGGCATGGCCGAGGGGGTTGCCAAGACCTACCGCAAGGCCTTCTACCGCCGTCTGCGGGACATTGTGGAGGATTTCCTGGAGCTGCCCGACGAGGACGAGGCCATCCGCGCTCTTCTCGCCGAGGCCGAAGCTCAGACCGGGGAGACCCCCAGACTGGAAAGCAGTGAAGTCTTCCTCACTGCCGTAACCCAGAAGCTGTGCAGGCAGTATTCTCTTTCGGAGGATGACGCCCGGCGGCTTCTGAACCGGGCCTGTGACCGGGCTGCCAAGAAGACCGACCGGGACACCAAGCAGGCCATGGAGGGCTTCGTCCACAATCTGAACACCATGCACTCCCGGGCCGGCGCCCAGACCCCCTTCTCCTCCATCAACTACGGCACCGACACCTCCCCCGAGGGCCGGATGGCCATCCGCAATGTGCTGCTGGCCCTGGACGCGGGACTGGGCCACGGAGAGACCTGCATCTTCCCCATCCACATTTTCAAGGTCAAGGAGGGGGTCAACTACAATCCGGGCGACCCCAACTACGATCTGTTCCGCCTGAGCTGCAAGGTCAGCGCCCGGCGACTGTTCCCCAACTTCACCTTCCTGGACTCCCCCTTTAACCTGCAGTACTACGTCCCCGGCCACCCGGAGACGGAGGTCGCCACCATGGGCTGCCGTACCAGAGTTATGGGCAATGTCTACGACCCCAGCCGCCAGATCGCCTACTCCAGAGGAAACCTCTCCTTCACCTCTATCAACCTGCCCCGGCTGGCCATTGAAAGCCAGGGGGACGAGCAGGTCTTCTATGGGAAGCTCCGGGACATGATGGAAATGGTTTCCCAGCAGCTTCTGGATCGGTTTGAAATTCAGGCCAGCAAACATGTGTACAACTACCCCTTCCTGATGGGCCAGGGGGTGTGGCTGGATTCGGATGGGCTGAACCTGCACGACCAGGTGCGGGAGGTGCTGAAGCACGGCACCCTCTCCATCGGCTTTATCGGCCTGGCGGAGACGCTGACCGCCCTGTACGGTCACCACCACGGCGAAAGCGCCGCCATGCAGGAAAAGGGTCTGGAAATCATCGGCTTTATGAGGGATTTCTGCGATGCCAAAAGCCAGAAGATGCGCATGAACTTTACCCTGCTTGCCACCCCAGCCGAGGGCCTGTCCGGCCGGTTCCTGCGCCTTGATCAGAAGCGCTATGGGAAACTGCCCGGCATCACTGACCGGGAATACTACACCAATTCCTTCCATATCCCCGTGTGGTTCCCCATCTCCGCCTACGAAAAGATCCGGCTGGAGGCTCCCTACCACGCTCTGTGCAACGCCGGACACATCAGCTACGTGGAGCTGGACGGCGACACCGCCCGGAACGTGGAGGCCTTTGAGAGCGTGGTGCGGTGTATGCACGACTGCGGCATCGGCTACGGCAGCATCAACCACCCGGTGGATCGGGATCCGGTATGCGGGTATGTGGGCATCATCGGGGATGTGTGCCCCCGGTGCGGCCGTCACGAAGGAGAAGAAATTCCCCCGGAGCGGGTGGAGGAGCTGCGAAAGCTCTATCCGGAAATGCCCGCCTTCCAGGGAATCGAATAAGCAGATAGCTTCAAGGAGGAAATACTATGACCATCAAATCCAATCAGGAAAAGCTGGGCCAGGGTGTGGGCTTTGAGCGCATCCGCCGGATCACCGGGTATCTTGTGGGCACCATGGACAAGTGGAACGATGCCAAGCGGGCCGAGGAGCGGGACCGGGTCAAGCACAGCATGAAAAAAGATGCTTAAGCTCAGCGGCATCGTGGAAGACAGCATTGTGGACGGCCCGGGCATCCGGGTGACCATCTTCTGCCAGGGCTGCCCCCACCACTGCCCCGGCTGCCACAACCCGGAGACCTGGGACTTTTCCGGCGGCACCGCCATGGAGGAGGAGAACCTTGTGCAGATCGTCCGCTCCAATCCTCTGTGCCGGGGGGTGACCTTCTCCGGCGGGGAGCCCTTTGCCCAGGCAGCAGGCTTTGCCCGGCTGGCAAGGCTTCTGAAGGCGCAGGGGTATGAAGTGGCATCCTACTCCGGCTACACCTTTGAGCAGCTTCTCCTGGGTACGCCGGAGCAGCGGGAACTGCTGGATACCATCGACGTGCTCATTGACGGGCCCTTCGTCCAGGCCGAGAGAAGTCTGGAACTTGCCTTCCGGGGCAGCCGGAACCAGCGGATCCTGGATGTGCCCAAAAGTCTTCTGGCCGGGAAGGCTGTGCAGATCACCTCCGGCCGCTGGCAGGGAGAATACTGACCTGGGGGTAGGTGAACTGTCCCTTCGGGGCGAATGGAATTGTTTTCCGGAGAAAGGAAGATGTAAATGAAGCATTTTTTGATTGTGGTGGATATGCAGAAGGACTTTGTAGACGGTGCGCTGGGGACAGCGGAGGCTCAGAGCATCGTGCCCCGGGTGATGGATAAGATTCTGGGCTTTGAAGGTCAGATTTTCGCCACCCTGGATACCCATGCGGCCAACTATCTGGAAAGTGCCGAGGGGAAAAAGCTCCCTGTCCCCCACTGCATCAAGGGAACCCCCGGCTGGATGCTGGACGATGGGGTTGCCGCCGCTCTGGAGCAGAAGGGGTACACGCCGGTGGAGAAGGTCACCTTCGGCTCGGTTCTGCTTCCGAGGCTTCTCTATCAGGCAGCGGGAGGCGAGCCCTTTACCGCGGAGCTCATTGGCCTGTGCACGGATATCTGCGTGGTTTCCAACGCCCTGGTGCTCAAGGCCAACTTCCCTGAAATGGCCATTTCCGTGGACAGCGCCTGCTGCGCCGGTGTGACGCCCGAGACCCACGAGGCAGCCCTCGCCACCATGCGCTGCTGCCAGATCGATGTGATCTAAGCTGCAAAACGCCCCTCTGCGACTGTGCGCAGAGGGGCGAAAAAGTGAAATATGCTTATCAGGTTAACTCAGCTTCCTGATAAATTGGTGCCAGAAGGTAGGGGCGGTTATCAACCGCCCGAGACGTTCCGATTTTTGCGTATTTCCGTTAGAACGCTGCACGTTCAGAGACGGAAGGCTGCGGGCGGCTAATAGCCGCCCCTACGGGTGCAGGGAATGCGGGCGGCTGATAGCCGCCCCTACGGATGCAGGGGATGCGGGCGGCTGATAGCCGCCCCTACGGGTGCAGGGAATGCGGGCGGCATAATAGCCGCCCCTACGGATGCAGGGGATGCGGGCGGCTGATAGCCGCCCCTACGGGTGCGGGGGATGCGGGCGGTTAATAACCGCCCCTACGACAAAAACAATTTTCCGGTTTGCTGAGTCAAGCCGATATGCACAAAGCGAAATATCCTTCGGATGTGAAATAATGATCTGCGATCATTGTGAAATTTGATGCTGGCGCATCCAGTGAAATGAAATAAATCCTCTCACAAGCGCAGGCATTTCACATGGCGTCAGCCATATTTCACTTGCGGAGCAAATTTCAAAAATCCTGAAAGGATTTATTTCGTTAAAAAAAGAACCTTTGTCTTCCGACAAAGGCTCTTTTTCTGGAGCGGGTGACGAGGCTCGAACTCGCTACCTCCACCTTGGCAAGGTGGCGCTCTACCAGATGAGCTACACCCGCGAGGACATGACTGATTATAGCACGTAATTCAAAAATGTCAAGCACTTTTTTCCGTTCTCCGCCGTGCCGCCGATTACTCCGGCTGGGTCTCCTCCTCCGGTTCCGGTTGGCCGGTACAGGCAGGATAGGAAGAAAAGTCCCACACGTAGCCCTGCATCTGCCCGTCGGTAAAGGTCTGGAAGCCCCCCAGCTCGCTGCACCGCAGCAGATCCACATGGTAGCAATAGCCATCCAGCTCTATGATATTCCAGGTTCTGGGCTCCCCATTGCGGGTTCCCGTAATCACCTGGCAGCTGAGGCCCGCGGCCCGGCACATGGCGGCGTACACCGTGGCAAAGGCCCGGCTGTCCCCTACGCCGTGGCGCAGGAGGCTGTAGGCGGGGGTGATGGAGGTTTCCAGCTTGTAGTCAAAGCGCTCCATCAGGAAGGAATAGAGCTGGGCGTGCTTCTGACGGTCTGCATCGTCGCCGCTGACATACAGCACAGCAGCGTCAAACACCGGCTTGACCTGCGTCTGCATCCGGCGCAGGGAGTCCCTGTCCGTCTGATAGGTAAAGATCAGCTCTGCCACCCGCTGGGTGCCGTGGCCGTAGAGGGTCTCCGTAACCTGGGGGACCTCCATGATCTTCTGGGGATTGTCCCGGGCGTAGGTCTGAACCAGCTTTGTCACGTCCTGGAGGGTCTGCTGGGGCTTGAGGATCACAACGCTCTGGTCAAACCGGGCCAGGGCATCCGTGACGGCCTTCTGGGCCTCCTCCTCTGTGAGGACAATGCGGATGCGCTGAATCTCCGAACGGCCATGGTGGTAGCGAACCGTCACTGCGGCAGCGGGTTTTCCCAGGCTGGTGCCGATCTCACAATGGATCTCATCAACGGCGTAGGCACCGATGGGGTACTCCAGGGTGATGTAGCGGCAGGCCTGCTGAAGGCTGGTCTCGATGGACTGGGATGGGTAGTCGGGCATTCGGATGGTGGCGCTCTCCGTTCCTGTGGAAACAATGGCCTCCAACGCCTGGCACAGCTCGTCGTAGGTGGCAGCCGAGGGGGAGGTATCCTGTACGGTATGCCGGGACTCGCGGTGGGGCTCCACCGACACAATGGTGCTGCTGGGCATGGTGCAGCCGGTAAGAAGCAGGCACGCCAGCAGAATCAGGCAAAGATTTTTCTGGCCCATGGCCTCAGCCTCCTTACAGGTCGTTTTTGGAGTAGCGGGCAAAGCCGTCGCCCAGAACCTGGTGGGCCTCCTGGACGATGACAAAGGCATCCGCGTCCAGCGCCATCACCAGCTCCTTGAGCTCGTTGATCTGCTGCTTCTTCACGGCGGTGAGCACCACCTTCCGCTCCTGGCCGCTGTAGCAGCCCTGGCCGTAGAGGTAGGTGGCACCCCGGTCCAGCTGGCTGCCAATGGCATCGGCGATTCTCTCCGGTACCCGGGAGATGATCAGCACCACCCGGGAATAGTCGAACCGGTAGACCACTGCGTCGATGATCTGGCCGCACAGGAACACCGCGATACCGGTGTACAGCGCCCGGGTCACATCCCGGTAGACAAGGCCTGTAAGGACGGCCACGGAGGCATCGAAGAAGAAATTGATCTGCCCGATGGGCACATTCCGCCAGCGCATTTTCAGCAGCCGCACCAGAATGTCCGAGCCGCCGGTGGAGGCTCCCGCGGTAAACACCAGGCCGATGCCCAGGCCGCAGGCCGTACCGCCGTAGAGGGCCGCCAGCAGCGGGTCCACCGGGGGCATGGGGATGAGGACAAACACATCGATGAGGGTGGAGCTTACCAGCATTCCCAGCAGCGACCCGGCAAAGAACCGTTTCCCGATCTTCACCCCGCCCAGCAGAAACAGAGGCAGATTCATCAAGATGGTTATGATGCCAACGCTGCCGAAGCCCAGCAGCTCCGTCAGCACCAGGGCAAGGCCCGAGATGCCGCCGGAGGACATCTCATTGGGCAGAAGAAACAGGGAAAAACCCAGGGAAAACAATGCGCTGCCAAGAGCTGTGCGCAGAATCCAGCCGTACTTCTTTCGGAATGTGGTCATAGTCTCTCCTCGAAACAATCAAATGTGCATATTGGCTTTCGCCAGCAATATGGCGCTTTCGCCAATGAACGGACAAGGCCCTGGTGAGAAGGGGAAG
>CALYRG010000038.1 GCA_945482615.1 uncultured Clostridia bacterium
ACAGCCGTGTAAACTACTGTAGCTGTCAACTGTCTTATGAACACCGCACTTTCGGCAGGAGGTTTTGTCTCTTTATCTGACAATTTCGTAGATATTCTTCCCGGTCATTTCCTCAAAGTACCGTTTCAGGGCCATGTTGGTATCCCACTTTTCCTGGGAGTAGAAGCCATAGCGGCGCTTTACATCCGCCATCCGTGCTTCCATGTCCATAACGCCATCCGACCCTGCCAAGCAGTCACACAGCTGGATCAGACGGTCATAATCATCGTAGGATAGCTGCCGGAGCAGCTTCTCCAGCTCCTCCTGCTGTTCTGGGGAGATATCTCGCTTTCCGATATAGACGTCCAGTGTGGGCCGGCAAAAGGAGTGGGTCAGGCAGACCCGGGCGGCGGCATCATAGCCCAGGGAGCGCATATAGTGATAGCCGTCCCAGACATGGCCCAAATGCTTGACGCCGAATTTCCTGCCGATATCGTGAAGCAGCCCCAGAATATAGGCCTTCTCCGAATCCATCCCGGCGGCTGCAGCGATTTTCTCCGCGCAGTCTGCCGCTATCCGGCTGTGGTCACCCCAGGGGCCGGGGTTGCAGATTTCCGCTTCCCTTACCAGTCTGTCTGCCTCTGATCTGTTCGGATATCCGCTCATGGCTGCATTGCCTCCAGGGCCAGGGCGTTCTGGGTTTTGTAGAGCTGGGCGTAGATGCCGTCGGTTTTCAGAAGCTCCTCATGGCTGCCGCACTCGGTGATGACACCGTCGGCAACGGAAACGATGCGGTTGGCAGAGCGGATGGTGCTCAGCCGGTGGGCGATGATCAGAGTGGTTCTGCCCACCGCCAGATTGTCGAAAGCCCGCTGGATCTTTGCCTCGGTCACGGAGTCCAGCGCGGAGGTGGCTTCGTCCAGAATCAGAATGGGGGGATTTTTCAGGAAAATCCGGGCAATGGCAATGCGCTGCTTCTGGCCGCCGGAGAGCAGGGTGCCCCGCTCGCCCACATAGGTATCGAAGCCATGGGGCATGGCCATGATGTCGTCATAGATTTCCGCCCGCTTTGCCGCCTCCACCACCTCCTCCATGGTGGCATCGGGACGGCCGTAACGGATGTTTTCCAGCACGGTGTCGGCAAAGAGGAACACGTCCTGCTGGACGATGCCGATGTTTTCATGGATGCTCTTTTGGGTCACATCCCGGATATCCTGGCCGTCAATGCGGATGGTGCCGGAGGTCACATCGTAAAACCTTGGGATCAACTGGCACAGGGTGGACTTGCCGCCGCCGGAGGGGCCGACGATGGCCACCGTCTCCCCGGGCTGCACCGTCAGACTCACATCATGGAGCACCGCCAGGTCGCCGTCGTAGGCGAAGGATACATGCTCCACTTCGATCTCGCCTCTGGTATTGGTGAGCGGCCTGGCATCCTCCCGGTCCCGGACGGTGGGCTCGGTGCGCATAACCTCCATAAAGCGGTTCAGACCCGCAAAGCCGTTGGCAAACATCTCCGAGAAGCTGCCCAGCTTGCGCATGGGGCTGACAAAGGAGGCAATGTACAGATTGAAGGTCACAAGATCCCGGTAGTCCATCTCGCCCTTCATCACGTAGTAGCCGCCAACCCCTACCACCACCACGTTCAGGCTGCACAGAAAGAATTCCAGGAAGCTGTGGAAGATGCCCATGGCCTTGTGGAACTCCCGCTTGGCGGTTTTGAACTGGTCGTTGGCGTTGCAGAAGCGGCGGCGCTCCGCCCGCTCATTGGCAAAGGCCTTGGCGGTGCGGACACCGGACAGGCTGCTTTCGATCTCCTGGTTGATGTGGCCGATCTTCTCCTTGGAATTGGCGGAGGCGCGGCCCAACCGGTCCCGGAGGGCTACCACCGTCACAAGGAAGATGGGGATCATGGCCGCCACCACTAGGGCCAGCTGCCAGCGGATGGAGAACATCACGACCAGTGCGCCGCAGATGGTAAGCACCGAGGTAACAAGATCCTCCGGCCCATGGTGGGCAAGCTCTGTCAGCTCAAACAGGTCTGAGGTCAGCCGGCTCATGAGCTTGCCGGTGCGGTTCCTGTCGTAGAAGTCGAAGCTCAGCTCCTGCATGTGGGTGAACAGATCCTGACGGATATCCGCCTCTACCCGGATGCCGAAGGTGTGGCCGTAGTAGGTGACGATGTAGTTGAGGAAGGCCCGGAGCACGTAGCTGACGATCACCGCTGCCATCACCAGGAAGAAGGTGCGGTACAACTGGTTTGGCAGCATGTCATACAGTGCACTGCGGGTCACAAGCGGGAAGGCCAGATCAATGGCGGCAATGCACAGAGCACACAGCATGTCAACGGCAAATAGCTTCCTGTGGTTTCCGAAGTAGTGAAGAAACACCCGCAGCGGCGACATGCGCTGATAATCCTTGATGGTCATAAAGAATCCTCTCTTTCCCTTTCTCATTTTTTATCATTATACAATAATATGTCAAGCCCCGGCACTTTCAGAAATGAAGAAGCTGTGCTATAATGAAAAAACAATCATTATCTTCTCTCCGGAGGTCACACCCATGGAAATTCTGTATTCCGACAAAAACATCGCCGTCTGCGTCAAGCCCGTGGGACTGGATTCCGAAAAGGCGGTTCCCGCGGCTCTGACCGAAGCTCTGGGGGGCGAATGCTTCCCTTTGCACCGGCTGGACAGGAACGTGGGCGGGGTCATGGTCTACGCCAGGAGCACTCAGGCGGCAGCAGCGCTGTCCCGGGCCATTCAGGAGGGCAGCATGGTCAAGGAGTATGTGGCCATGGTGCACGGTACGCCGCCGGAGCGGGGCGACTGGACGGATCTTCTGTGGAAGGACAGCCAGAAGAACAAGGTGTTTGTTGTCAAGCGGATGCGGGGCGGGGTCCGTCAGGCCCGGCTGGAATTTGACCTTCTGCGAGGTGGGGAAACCAGCCTTGTCCATGTACGCCTGCACACCGGCCGGAGCCATCAGATCCGGGTGCAGTTTGCCAGCCGGGGGTTCCCACTGGTAGGGGATCACAAATACGGAGCGAGGGATTCCTCCCCCGCCCCGATGCTGTTCTCCTGCCGGATTACCTTCCCCCTGGAGGGACAAAGCATGGTCTTTGAAGCCCTCCCCGAATGGGCAAAGGTCTAATCAGGCAGGTATGTATTTGGTTTTCCACTTGCCGGACAGGAGCCTTCCCACAAAGAAGAGTACCCGGCATACCC
Source organism: uncultured Clostridia bacterium (assembly GCA_945482615.1). Lineage (GTDB taxonomy): Bacteria > Bacillota > Clostridia > Oscillospirales > Oscillospiraceae > Faecousia. Next base: position 3,207 of record CALYRG010000038.1, read on the forward strand.
AGTCCAGAATCATGGCAATCCACACACCCAGTGCACCCCAGCCCAGCTGCACGCACAGAATCCAGGACACGCCAATCCGCCACAGGGCCATGGAGGCCACACTGACCACCATGGTAAAGCGCACATCGTTGGAGGCCCGCAGCGCATTGGGCAGCACGAAGGACGCAGGCCACAGCACTATGGCGCAGGAGGCGTGAATCAGCACCAGCTGAATGGACAGTTCCCGGGTTTCCGGCGACAGACCACTGTATAATCCCACAAGCTGCGGCAGGAACAGAATAATCAGTCCATTGCTGATGCCCTGGGCCAGATAGCACCAGAGCATCAGCTTTTTGATATTGTAGACCGCCTCGTCCATGTCCCCCGCGCCAACGCACTGGCCCACCACGGTAATCATGGCAAGACCTATGGCCTGTCCGATGAGGATTCCCATGGCATCCAGATTGTTGGCCACCGCGTTGGCGGAGGTCTGGCAGGTGCCGAACAGGGCGATCATACTGACCACCACCACACGGCCAAGCTGGAACAGGCTGTTTTCAAAGGCCGAGGGAATGCCGATGCGCAGAATGCTCCGCATCATATTGTGCTGGATGGGCCGCAGATTCCGTCCCTGCAGGCACAGCTCCTGGCCGGGCCGCGCTGCCAGGAACAGAATCAGCACCGCCGCCACAGCCCGGGAAACCAAGGTAGGGATTGCGACACCGGCGACACCCATGTTCAGGCCGTAGATGCACAGGGCGTTGCCGCCTACATTGATGATATTCATCAGAATACTCACCTTCATGGACACCTTACTGTTGCCCACACTGCGGAAGATGGCCGCCCCGGCATTGTACAGGGCGATAAAGGGGAAGGACAGGGCTGTAATGCGGAAGTACAGCAGTCCAGCCGCCATCACGTCCTGCTCGATGCTGCCGAAGAAAAGGCGAAGCATGGCCCGCCCCAGCACCAGGCACAGGGCCATGGTTCCCAGTCCAAACAGCGCCGACATGAGCACCAGCTGCCCTGCACTGCGCCGGGCATTGTCCGGCTGCCGCGCCCCCAGGTACTGGCTGGTGACCACAGCGCCGCCGGTGGACAGGGCCGCAAACAGAACCAGCACCACATTGTTGATCATATCCACCAGGGAGACACCGGAAATCGCCGCCTCACCCACCGAGGACACCATTACGCCGTCGCACATGCCCACCAGCACCGTCAGCCCCTGCTCAATGACCAGAGGGACGATCAGCCGGATCAGGTCTTGATTGGAAAAAAGTCTTCGCCGCATCGTTGCACCTTCCCGATTTTTCACATTTAAAGCCTAGTATAGCACTGTATGTTCGTTTTTTCAACGGAAAAACCGCACAAATACCGGAGAAAGCAGGGACGCTTCCTTGGCTACGGCGCTGAAAAAGGAGGGGCAGCGGAAACCGGATCACTGAGCAAAGGAGGCTCCCTCGGAGCCGGGAGCCGTTCTTCAGTCGGTCGGCATCCGCCGCAGCTCCCAGAAGGCCACGGCGCTGGCAGCGGCTACGTTCAGGGAATCCACCCCATGGTACATGGGAATCTTCACGGTATAGCGGCACCGGGCAATGGTATCGTCTGCCAGACCGTCCCCCTCGCTGCCCAGGAGAACCGCCAGCCGCTCCTCGCTTCTCAGCCGGGGATCGTCAATGGAGAGGGTGTCCTCCCGCAGAGCAAGAGCAGCCGTGGCAAAGCCCAGTTCCTCCAGCTGGGCCATTCCTTCCCCGGGCCAGGCGGGGGTAAAGGTCCAGGGAATCTGAAACACTGTGCCCATGCTCACCCGGGCACTGCGGCGGTACAGGGGATCGGAGCAGCCCGGGGTCAGCAGCACCGCGTCCATGCCCAGGGCGGCAGCGGAGCGGAAGATGGCCCCAACGTTTGTGGGGTTCTGCACATTTTCCAGAATCGCCACCCTATGGGCATTCCGGAGCAGCTCCTCCATGGAGGGCAGAGCCGGACGCCGCATGGCGCACAGTACACCTCGCGTCAGGTGGTAGCCGGTGAGGCCGCACAGCAGCTCCTCATCGGCGGTGTACACCGGGATGTCCGGGCAGCGGGCCAGAATCTCCCGGGCAGAGCCGTCAATGTCCTTTCGCTCCATGAGCATGGACACCGGCTGGCAGCCGCCGTCCAGCGCCCGGTGGATGACCTTGGGGCTCTCCGCGATGAACATGCCCTTGGCAGGCTCAAAGCGGTTGAGTAACTGCGCCTCGGTAAGCCGGGCGTAGACATCCAGATCCGGCGCGGAAAAGTCGGTAATTTCAATAACCTGGGCCATAGCGGTACTCCTGTAAGAGAAAATTTTGGAATCATCATATCAAAGCTGCCCGAAAAAGTAAAGGGGGCTGTCCGCAGACAGCCCCCGGAAGGGAGAATTATACCAGATGACAGGCAACAAAGTGCTCCGGGGCCACCTCCCGCAGCTCTGGGAAAGACTCGCTGCACTTGGCGCAGGCCTGAGGGCAGCGGCTGGAGAAGGGACAGCCCTTGGGCTTGTTGATGGGGCTGGGCACGTCGCCCTCCAGAATCTGCCGGGTCTTTGCCAGCTCCAGCTCCGGGTCGGGAATGGGAACCGCAGACAGCAGCGCCTTGGAATAGGGGTGCAGGGTGTTGGCGTACAGCTCCTGGCTGGAAGCCAGCTCCATCACGCTGCCCAGGTACATGACGGCGATCCGGTTGGAAATGTACTTCACAATATTCAGGTCATGGGCGATGAACAGGTACGTCAGCCCCATCTTCTCCTGCAGGGAGCGCAGCAGGTTGATGACCTGAGCCTGGATGGACACGTCCAGGGCGGAGATGGGCTCGTCGCAGACGATGAACTCCGGCTCCACGGCCAGGGCCCGGGCGATGCCGATTCTCTGGCGCTGACCGCCGGAGAACTCGTGGGGGAAGCGGCTGGCGTGCTCCCGGTTGAGGCCCACGATATCCAGAAGCTCTGCAACCCGCTCCTGGCGCTCCTTGGGGGTGTACATATTATGGATGACCATGCCCTCCTCAATGATGGAGCCCACGGTCATACGGGGATCCAGAGAGGCATAGGGGTCCTGGAAAACGATCTGAGCCTTCTTGGTGAAGGCGAAGCGCTCCTTCTTCTTGTGCAGATCCAGCTCCCTTCCGTCATAGTACAGCTTGCCCTTGGTGGGGGTGTAGATGCCCATGAGGGTACGGCCCAGGGTGGACTTGCCGCAGCCGGACTCGCCCACAAGGCCCAGGGTCTCGCCCCGGCAAATGGTCAGGCTGACATCCTCCACAGCGTGAAGGGTGCGGCCGCCGCTGACCTTGAAATATTTGCAGATGCCTTCGGCTCGAACAAGAACTTCATCGGCCATTACTTTTCACCTCTTTCTTCCGGAGTGGGGCAGTCGGGATGGAGCAGCCAGCAGCTGGCGGTGTGACCCTCGCCGACCTGGAACTCGGGGGGATATTCCTCCTGGCACAGCTTCATGCAGTGCTTGCACCGGGCCGCAAAGGCGCAGCCCACGGGGGGATTGATCAGATCGGGGGGCGTGCCGGGAATGGCGGTGAGCTTCTCGTCCCGGGTGGTGTCCGGGGATGGGAGGCTCTTCAGCAGCGCCTGGGTATAGGGGTGGGCGTTGCGGTAGAAGATATCCTGGGTGGTGCCCGCCTCCACAATCCGACCGGCGTACATGACAGCCACCCGGTCAGCGGAGCCTGCCACCACGCCCAGGTCGTGGGTGATGAGGATGATGGCGGTGTTGATCTCGCCCTGGATGAAGTGCAGCAGATCCATGATCTGGGCCTGAATGGTCACGTCTAGAGCTGTGGTGGGCTCGTCGGCGATGAGCAGCTTGGGACGGCAGCTTGTGGTATATATACAGAAGAACGGCGGTTTTCCTTACAAAGCATCGTCTTTCGCCCAAAAACACATGTCAACAGTACGAAAATACCCCGACACGGTTGACCAGACCATGTCGGGGTATTTTCAGAGAAAAAGAGAGGTAAGAAAATGAAAAAGAATGAATAACCTTTGTTACGACCTTATTATATCCCTTATGTATTAAAAAATAAGCAGGATTTTGTTAAAATAGTGTTAAGCGGGTAAAAAATAGGATCAGTCTTTTGTGCATAACGTATAATTGTAAACAATCTGTTGCATTTTATATCAGCCTATTGACATTTTTTCAAAACGGACTATAGTTAAGGAAAACAGAATTAGCACTCGCAAGCATAGAGTGCTAATCGCACGAAAGGAAGGATCGCTGTGAATTTTCAGAATTATACTCAGAAATCTCTGGAGGCAGTCAAGAGCGCACAATCCATCGCGGTGAGTTCTTCGCATCAGCAGATGGAGCAGCTGCACCTGCTGCTGGCCCTGCTGCAGCAGGAAGGGGGACTGACCCGGCAGCTGCTGAAGAAAATGGATGTGACCGTGGAGAGCCTGGAGGCGGCGGCCAACGCCGAGCTTCGCAAGATCCCCGGGGTGAGAACCAGCCGGGAATCGGACCGGTTCTATATCAGCGCCGATGTGGACGCGGTATTCTCCGCCGCCGAGCAGGAAGCCGCTGCCATGAAGGATGAGTTCATCTCCGTGGAGCACCTGTTCCTGGCCCTGGTGGAGAACGCCCGGGGCCCTGTGAAGGAGCTGCTGAACACCTACCGCATTACCAAGGAAGGGGTTCTCAAGGCGCTGCAAAGCATCCGCGGCAACCAGCGCGTCACCTCCGACAGCCCGGAGAGCACCTATGAAGCCCTGGAGAAGTACGGCACTGACCTGGTCAAACGGGCCAGGGAGCAGAAGATGGACCCGGTGATCGGGCGGGATGAGGAGATCCGCAACGTCATCCGCATCCTCTCCCGGAAGACCAAGAACAACCCTGTGCTCATCGGCGAGCCCGGCGTTGGCAAGACCGCCATTGCCGAGGGCCTGGCCCAGCGGATTGTGAAGAAGGACGTGCCCAAGTCCCTGCAGGACAAGACCATCTTCTCCTTGGATATGGGCGCGCTGATTGCAGGCGCAAAATACCGGGGCGAATTTGAGGAGCGGCTGAAAGCGGTGCTCAATGAGGTCAAGGAATCCCAGGGGCAAATCATCCTGTTCATCGATGAGCTGCACACCATTGTGGGCGCAGGCAAAACCGAGGGCAGCATGGACGCGGGCAACCTCTTGAAGCCCATGCTGGCCCGGGGCGAGCTGCACTGCATCGGCGCCACCACCCTGGACGAGTACCGGCAGTATATTGAAAAGGATGCCGCTCTGGAGCGCCGGTTCCAGCCGGTGCAGGTGGATGAGCCTACGGTGGAGGACACCATCGCCATTCTCCGGGGCCTGAAGGAGCGCTATGAAGTGTTCCACGGCGTGAAGATCGCGGACTCCGCCATCATCGCCGCCGCGACTCTTTCCCACCGCTATATCACCGACCGGTTCCTGCCGGATAAGGCCATCGATCTGGTGGACGAGGCCTGTGCTCAGATCCGCACGGAGATGGATTCCATGCCAACGGAGCTGGACGAGGTCTCGCGGAAGATCATCCAGATGGAGATCGAGGAAGCGGCTCTTAAAAAGGAAGAGGACGAACTGTCCCGGGGCCGTCTTGCCGAACTGCAGAAGGAGCTGGCGGAGGAGCGGGACAGGTTCAACGCCATGAAGGCCCAGTGGGAGAATGAGAAGAACGCCATCGGCAAGGTGCAGCAGCTCCGGGAGACCATTGAGGATCTGAACCGCCAGATCGAGGCTGCGGAGCAGCGCTACGATCTGGAGAAGGCTGCCGAGCTGAAATACGGCCGCCTGCCGGAGGCTCAGCGCCAGCTGGAGGAAGAGGAGCGCCGTGCTCAGTCCGCCAAAGAAAGCAACATTCTCCGGGATCGGGTCACCGACGAGGAGATTGCAAAGATCGTGGAGCGGTGGACCGGCATTCCGGTGTCCCGGCTGGTTCAGGGGGAACGGGAGAAGCTGCTGAACCTGGACGAGACGCTGCACAAGCGGGTGGTAGGCCAGGACGAGGCGGTTCAGGCCGTCACCGAGGCCATCCAGCGCAGCCGCGCCGGCATCCAGGACCCCAACCGTCCCATCGGCTCCTTCCTGTTCCTCGGTCCCACCGGCGTGGGCAAGACGGAGCTTGCCAAAACCCTGGCCCAGGCCCTGTTCGACGACGAGAACAACCTGGTGCGCATCGATATGTCCGAATACATGGAGAAGTTCTCCGTCTCCCGGCTCATCGGAGCGCCTCCGGGATACGTTGGCTACGAGGAAGGGGGCCAGCTGACCGAGGCTGTGCGCCGCAAGCCCTACTCTGTGGTGCTGTTTGACGAGGTGGAGAAGGCTCATCCCGATGTGTTCAACATCCTGCTGCAGGTGCTGGATGACGGACGGATCACCGATTCCCAGGGCCGGACGGTGGACTTCAAGAACACCATCTTGATCCTGACCTCCAATCTGGGCTCTGAGTTCCTGCTCAGCGGCATTAATCCGGACGGCACCATCGAGGACAGCGCCAAGGCGCAGGTTCAGGCCCTGCTGCGGCAGTCCTTCCGCCCGGAGTTCCTGAACCGTCTGGACGAGATTGTCTTCTACAAGCCCCTGACCCGGGAGAATGTGATGAAGATCATCGACCTGCAGATCGCGAAGCTGAACCAGAGGCTGGAGGAGCAGCAGATCCGGTGCGTTCTGACGGATGCAGCCAAGCAGGCCATTGTGGATGCTTCCTACGATCCTCAGTACGGCGCCCGGCCTCTGCGCCGCTATGTCCAGCACACGGTGGAGACCATGCTCAGTAAGCGCCTGCTCCGGGGCGATATCACCCCCGGCCAGACCGTCACGGTGGATGCTGTGGTCGGCGAGCTGACCATGCAGTAACAAAAATTGCCGCCCCACCGGGCGGCATTTTTGCTAGCGCCAGCCAGAGCCTCCCTTGTGCAAAGGGTGGTGCGACCCGCAGCGAATCAACATTCCAATGATTGCCGGTGGCAATCCCTCAGTCGCTTCGCGCCAGCTCCCTTTGCACAAGGGAGCCTCTCTCAGAAGGTTGCGATTTTGACGCAGGTCAGGCGAATACGGAAGGGCCCGGTAGGGGCGAGGGAAACCTTTTGGGCGACTGATCATCGCCCCTACCGGGGGATTGCACGTTCGCCTGTGCATTATCCAAATGGTTATGTCCTGCCACCGGTAAGCCGGGATTTTTTTGCCACCGGTAAGCCGGGATTTTTTGCTCTTGACAAGCCGGATTGGATATGGTATGATTTCGCAGATACATAGGGCGGCGCAAACCGCTGACCGTCTTGCCGCCCCCCGGCAGGACGTTTTTTTGAGATTGTGAGAAACAGAAGCGAAAGGAGACAGCTATGACTGCGTTTACCAAGGCCAGAGTGATTTCTTCTTCTCTGGGGAGCGTGTTTTCCGAGGGCATTTCTTCTTTTTCCCGTTTCGACAGTCCTGAATATCTGGTTTTACCCGGCTTTTGCGATGTGCATGTGCATTTCCGTGAGCCGGGTTTTTCTTATAAGGAGACCATTTATTCCGGTAGTCAGGCAGCGGCGAGAGGCGGCTACACCGCGGTGTGCACCATGCCCAACCTGAACCCCGTTCCGGACAGCATCGAACATCTGCGCATCCAGGAGGAGGCCATTCGCGCTGGCGCCTGCATCCATGTCTATCCCTACGGTGCTATCAGCGTGGGCGAAAAAGGCGAAGCCCTTGCCGACCTGGACGATCTTGCCCCCCGGGTGATCGGCTTCTCCGACGACGGTCGGGGCGTTCAGCGGGATGCCATGATGCTGGAGGCGATGCTCCGGGCCAAGTCCCTTGGCAGGATCATTGCCGCCCACTGCGAGGACAACTCCCTGCTCCGGGGGGGCTATATCCACGACGGCGCCTACGCCGCCGCCCACGGTCACCGGGGCATCTGCTCGGAAAGCGAGTACCGCCAGATTGCCCGGGATCTGGAGCTGGTGGCCAAAACCGGCTGCGCCTACCACGTGTGCCACGTGTCCGCCAAGGAAAGCGTGGAGCTCATCCGGCAGGCCAAGAAAAGCCATCTGGACGTGACCTGTGAGACCGGACCTCACTACCTGGTGATGGACGACAGCTTCCTGCAGGAGGACGGACGGTTCAAAATGAATCCCCCTCTGCGCAGTCCGGAAGACCGGGAAGCCCTGATGGAGGGCATCCTGGACGGCACAATAGACATAATCGCCACCGACCACGCCCCCCACAGCCGGGAGGAGAAGAGTCGGGGTCTGGAAAAGAGCGCCTTCGGCGTTGTGGGTCTGGAAACCGCCTTTCCCATTCTCTACACCTGTCTGGTAAAGCCCGGGGTTCTCAGCCTTGAAAAGCTGGTGGCGCTTCTGTGCGACACCCCCAGAAAGCGCTTTGGCATCCCCCTGGGTCAGGATTTCAGCGTGTGGGATGTAAATGCGTGCTATACAGTGGACCCCGCGGATTTTAAGTCAACGGGAAAGGCCTCCCCCTTCACCGGGTGGCAGGTTTATGGAACGTGCCTTGCCACCGTCTGCGGCGGCAGGCTGGTATATGAATCAGGAGGAAAAGCAAATGGCTAAAAGAACCGACATCCACAAAATTCTCATCATCGGCTCCGGCCCCATCATCATCGGTCAGGCTGCCGAGTTTGACTATGCCGGCACCCAGGCCTGCCTGGCTCTGAAGGAGGAGGGCTACGAGGTTGTGCTGTGCAACTCCAACCCCGCCACCATCATGACCGACACCGTCATCGCCGACAAGGTCTATATGGAGCCCCTGACTCTGGAATACATCGCCAAGATCATCCGCTATGAGCGGCCCGACGCCATCGTCCCCGGTATCGGCGGCCAGACCGGCCTGAACCTGGCCATGCAGCTGGAGAAGAAGGGCGTTCTGAAGGAATGCCATGTGGAGCTGCTGGGCACCCCCTTCCCCTCCATCGAGCGTGCGGAGGATCGGGAGCTGTTCAAGGAAATGTGCCAGTCCATCGGCGAGCCTGTCATTCCCTCCGAGATTACCTACTCCCTGGAGGAAGCCAAGGCGGCGGCTGCGCGCATCGGCTATCCCGTGGTGCTGCGTCCCGCCTTCACCCTGGGCGGCACCGGCGGCGGCTTTGCCTACAGCGAGGAGGAGCTGGTGGAAATCGGCATCAACGCCTTCAACCTCTCCCCTGTTCATCAGGTGCTGGTGGAAAAGTCCGTCAAGGGCTACAAGGAGATTGAGTTCGAGGTCATGCGGGACTCCCAGGATCACGCCATCACCATCTGCGGCATGGAAAACGTGGACCCCGTGGGCGTCCACACCGGTGACTCCATCGTGGTTGCTCCCATCCTCTCCTTAAGCGACGCGGACCGGAAGATGCTCAACGACTCCGCCATCAAGATCATCCGGGAGCTGAAAATCGAGGGCGGCTGCAATGTCCAGTTCGCCCTGAACCCCGACAGCTCCGAATACTACCTCATTGAGGTCAATCCCCGGGTCTCCCGTTCCTCCGCCCTGGCCTCCAAGGCCTCCGGCTATCCCATCGCCCGGGTCACCGCCAAGATCGCCGTGGGCATGGCTCTGGAGGACATTCCGGTAGCCGGCGGCACCGCTGCCATCGAGCCCAGCCTGGACTACATCGTAGCCAAGTTCCCCCGGTTCCCCTTTGACAAGTTCGCCAGCGCCGCCAATACCCTGGGCACCCAGATGAAGGCCACCGGCGAGGTCATGGGCATCGGTGCCACTCTGGAGGAGTGCTTCCTCAAGTCCGTGCGCAGCCTGGAAATCGGCGTGTGCCACTTCCACATGGCCAAGTTTGACAGCCGCTCCACCCAGGAGCTGTGGGACTACATCCGCACCTTCCGGGACGACAATATCTATGCCATCGCCGAGCTGCTGCGCCGTGGTGAAACCGTACAGAAGCTCCACGAGGTGACCATGATCACCGAACTGTTCCTGGAATCCATCGCCCGGATCGTGGCCATGGAGAAGACCATTGCGGCTGCTCCCGGCGACCTGGCGGTACTCCGGCAGGCCAAGGTCATGGGCTTCTCCGACGCCTTCATCAGCAGGCTCTGGGGCATGAAGGAGGTGGAGCTGTACCGGCTGCGCAAGGCAAACGGCATCGTGCCGGTGTTCCCCATGGTGGACACCCTGCACACCGGCAAGTACATTGCCTACCTCTACTCCTCCTACCAGGGCGTGAACCAGTCCCGGCTCACCGACAAGAAGAAGATCGTGGTGCTGGGCGCAGGCCCCATCCGCATCGGCCAGGGTGTGGAGTTCGACTACTCCACCGTCCACGCCGTGCAGACCATCAAGCGGGAGGGCTATGAGGCCATCATCATCAACAACAACCCCGAGACCGTCTCCACGGACTACACCACCGCCGACAAGCTGTACTTCGAGCCTCTGACGGTGGAGGACGTGATGGCCATTCTGGACTTCGAGCAGCCCGAGGGCGTCATCGCCACCCTGGGCGGCCAAACCGCCATCAACCTGGCCCAGCCCCTCCACGACCGGGGCGTGAAGATCATCGGCACCGACTGCGCCGCCATTGACAAAGCCGAGAACCGGGACTCCTTTGAAAAGCTGCTGAAAGAATTGAACATCCCCCAGCCCCAGGGCAAGGCCGTGACCAGAATTCAGGACGGCATCGACGCTGCCAACGCCATCGGCTACCCGGTGCTGGTGCGCCCCAGCTTCGTGCTGGGCGGCCGGGCCATGCAGATCGTGGCCAACGAGGAGCAGCTGATCCACTACCTGAAAACCGCCGTGGAGATTGACGAGGACAAGCCTGTCCTGGTGGACAAGTACATCCAGGGCCGGGAGGTGGAGATCGACGCCATCTGCGACGGCAGGGACGTGTTCGTCCCCGGCATCATGGAGCTGGTGGAACGCACCGGCGTTCACTCCGGCGACTCCATCTCCGTGTATCCCCCCTTCTCCATCTCCAACAAGGTCAAGGGCATCATCCTGCAGTACGCCAAGAAGCTGGGTCTTGGCATTGGCATTGTGGGGTTGTTCAACATCCAGTTCATTGTGGACAAGGATGACAACGTGTTCATCATCGAGGTCAACCCCCGTTCCTCCCGGACGGTTCCCTTCCTGAGCAAGTCCACCGGCTACTCCCTGGCGGATATCGCCACCGAGGTCAGCCTGGGCAAGAGCCTGAAGGAGCAGGGCATTTTCGATATCTACCCCGAGGAGAAGAAGCGCTTCTACGTCAAGGCTCCTGTGTTCTCCTTCAACAAAATCCGGGGTCTGGATGCCTACCTGTCCCCGGAGATGAAGTCCACCGGCGAGGCCATCGGATACGACCGCACCATGAACCGCGCCCTGTACAAGGCCCTGCAGGCCTCCGGCATGAAGCTGCAGAACTACGGCACCGTGTTCGCCACCATCGCTGACCGGGACAAGGAGGAGGCCCTGCCTCTGATTCGCCGGTTCTATCAGCTGGGCTTCAACATCGAGGCCACCCGGGGAACCGCTGCCTTCCTGAAGCGCAACGGCATCCGCACCCACGCCATGGACAAGATCAGCGATGGCAGCAACGATATTCCGGAAGCCCTGCGGCAGGGTCACATCGCCTACTTCATCAACACCCGTACCCCCGGCAGCGGCGAGAAGGACGGCCTGGAGCTGCGCCAGACTGCTACCGAGTACAACGTGACCATGTTCACCGCCCTGGACACCGTGCGGGTGCTGCTGGACGTGCTGGAGGAGACCACGCTGACCATTTCCACCATTGATGCTTAAAATCCCATGGGATTTTAACGCGAGACAGCTCCGGGCGGAGCTTCGATATGTGCTTCGCACTCGATTAAGGAGAGACCATGAAACAGAGCATTTTCAAGATTCTCAGCAATACTCCCCTGACATCCACGGTATACAGGATGGTGCTCCAGGGCGACACCTCCGCCATCACCGCCCCCGGCCAGTTTGTCAACATTCAGCTGTCCGGCCGGTTCCTTCGCCGCCCCATCTCCGTGTGCGACTATGACGGCAGCACCCTCACCATCCTCTACAAGGTGGTGGGAGGCGGCACTGCCCAGATGGCCGCTATGGAGGAAGGCCAGACCCTGGATATCCTCACGGGGCTGGGCAACGGGTATGATCTTTCCGTCTCCGGAGCGCACCCGGTGCTCCTGGGCGGCGGTGTGGGCGTTCCGCCCCTGTACCGGCTTGCCAAGGACCTCCTTGCCCAGGGGAAAACCGTGTCCGTGGTTCTGGGCTTCAACACCGCGTCGGAGGTCTTCTATGCGGACGAATTCCGCGCACTGGGCTGTGACGTCACCGTCACCACCGTGGACGGCAGCTACGGCACCAAGGGCTTCGTCACCGATGCCCTGCCCGAAAACTACACCTATTTCTACACCTGCGGCCCGGAGCCGATGCTGAAAGCTGTGTACCGGGCTGCCCTCACCTCCGGCCAGATGAGCTTTGAAGAGCGGATGGGCTGCGGCTTCGGCGCCTGCATGGGCTGCTCCTGCAAGACCCTCACCGGCTACAAGCGCATCTGCAAGGATGGCCCCGTCATGCGAAAGGAGGAGATTGCATGGTAAATACCAAGGTAAACCTGTGCGGCATCGAGCTGAGCAATCCGGTAATCCCCGCCTCCGGCACCTTTGGCTATGGCTATGAATACGCGCAAAGCCACGATATCAATGTCTTAGGCACCTTCTCCTTCAAGGGCACCACCAGAGAGCCCCGGTTTGGAAACCCCACCCCCCGGATCGCCGAATGCACTGCAGGTATGATCAACGCCGTGGGGCTGCAAAATCCCGGGGTGGACAAGGTGATTTCTGAGGAGCTGCCCAAACTGAAACAGTGTTTCCACAAGCCGGTGATGGCCAATGTCTCCGGCTTTTCCGTGGAAGACTACGCCTACACCTGTCAGCGGCTGGACGCCGAAGATCAGGTAGGCTGGCTGGAGGTCAACGTCAGTTGTCCCAATGTCCACGGCGGCGGCATGAGCTTCGGCACCCAGCCGGAGGCCGCAGCAGAGGTCACCCGGGCGGTCAAGGCCGTCACCACCAAGCCTGTCATCATCAAGCTCTCCCCCAACGTCACGGACATTGTGGCCATCGCCAGGGCCTGTGAGGACGCGGGAGCGGATGGCATCAGCCTGATTAACACATTGCTTGGTATGCGCATCGATCTTCGCACCCGGCATCCCATCATCGCCAACACCATGGGCGGCTTCTCCGGTCCGGCCATCTTCCCGGTGGCTCTGCGGATGGTCTACCAGGTTGCGGGAGCCGTGAAGATTCCCGTCATCGGCATGGGCGGCGTCAGCTGCGCCGAGGACGTAATCGAAATGATGCTGGCAGGAGCCACCGCCGTGGAAGTCGGTGCTGCCAACCTCATTAACCCCTTCGCCTGCCGGGACATCGTGGATAACCTTCCGGCAGTCATGCAGAAGTATGGAATTGAAAATCTGAACGAGATTATAGGAGGCGCACACGAAAATGGGTAAGGACGTTATTGTCGCATGTGATTTCTCTTCCGCGGAGGCAACCTTTGCTTTCCTGGACAAGTTCACCGGGCGCAAGCCCTTCGTCAAGATCGGCATGGAGCTGTACTATGCCGAGGGCCCTGCCATCGTCAAGGCCATCAAAGCCCGGGGCCATAAGATTTTCCTGGATCTGAAGCTTCACGATATCCCCAACACTGTCAAGAAGGCTATGGCGGTTCTGAGCAACCTGGATGTGGACATCACCAATCTCCATGCCGCCGGTACCACCGCCATGATGCAGGCTGCTGTGGAGGGGCTGACCCGGCCTGACGGCACCCGTCCCCTGTTGATTGCCGTCACACAGCTCACCTCCACCGATCAGGAGAGCATGGAGCGCGACCTGCTGATCCACGAGCCCATTGACCAGGTGGTGATGCACTACGCCGAGACCGCCAGAAACGCAGGTCTCGACGGTATTGTCTGCTCCCCTCTGGAGGCCGGCAAGGTGCACGAGCGGTGCGGCAAGGCATTCCTCACCGTCACCCCCGGTGTCCGCTTCGCTGACGGCGATGTGGGCGACCAGAAGCGGGTCATGACCCCCGCCGCTGCCAAGGCCATTGGCTCCGACTACATTGTGGTGGGCCGCCCCATCACCGCCGCCGCTGACCCTGTGGCTGCCTACGAGCGCTGCGTTGCCGAATTTGTGGACTAAACCGGGAGGATTACAGCATGGAAAACTACAAAAGAGAGTTTATTCAGTTTCTGGAAAAGGCCGGTGTTCTGAGATTCGGTGACTTCACCGCAAAGTCCGGCCGGAAGATTCCCTATTTCATCAATGCGGGCATGATCAAGACCGGAAATGACATTGCAAGACTGGGCGAGTTCTACGCCAGAGCCTACACCGAAAAGCTGGGCAATCAGCCCGCCGTCCTGTACGGCCCCGCCTACAAGGGCATCTCCCTGGCGGTTTCCGCCGCTGTGGCCCTGAGCAAGAACGGCCTGAACGTCCCCTTCTTCTTCAACCGCAAGGAGGTCAAGGATCACGGCGAGGGCGGTGTGTTCGTGGGCTATGTGCCCCAGGCCGGTGAGGAAGTGGTTATCATCGAGGATGTGATCACTGCCGGCACCGCCATCCGGGAGTCCATGGAAATCCTCAGCCACCTGGAGGGCGTGAAGGTTGCTGCTACCTTCATCATGGTGGACCGCAAGGAAAAGGGCCAGACCGAAAAGGGTGCCATGCAGGAGGTGGAGGAGCAGTTTGGCTTCCCTGTGTACTCCATCGTGGATGTGTATGACATCATCGAGTATCTGGAGGAAAAACCGGAGAACGCCGGGAACGTAGAGCGGATCCGGGCGTACCTCGCCAAGAACGGAGCCAGGGCATAAAATCCAATCCCCCGCTTTTGGCAGTTCATTCCCTTTACAAATATTGCTATGCATCAAAATGCACAACGGAGCATATCCTTCTACAGGATGCTCCGTTGCTTTTTTATGCAATATGTATAAGAATTATGAAGTAGAAATCTGATATCCAAAATCAAAATCTGATATACAAGTCCGCCTCATTCTGCTATAATCCCCCACGGAACGGCGAGAGGTTCCAAAAACCTTTGACCAAGGAGGAAATGATTATGTTTAACAAGAAGGAATCCAAGAACGCTACTGAGCAGATCTACTACCATCCTGCCGATCGTAGAGATCCCCTGTATGTTACCATGGCTTACGGTAACGGAAACGTAGTCAGGATCCCCTGGGGGAAGCAGTAACCCCCTGACTTACGAATGATGGATGCCCTTCCGGAGCGCCGGAAGGGCATTTTTATTGAACTTCAAATTCATCCTCATGCTGATCTGCCCGAAGGCGGTACTCCCTTGGGGTACAGCCGACCTCTTTTTTGAACACCTGGATAAAGTGGCTCTGGGAGGAAAATGCCAGTGTGGAGGCGATTTCATCATAGGCAAGCGACGAATACCGGAGCATATTCCGGGCAGCCTCAATGCGCTGGCTCATCACATAGTCCGCAACGCTTTGCCCCAGCTCCTTCTTGAACTGGGCCGACAGGTAGTTGGCAGACAATCCAACGGCTTCGGCGATTTCCTCCACCGTCTGTTTTTCGTAGAGGTGGTAGTAGATGTAATTGATGGCCTCCAAAACCGGCTTGGAATAGATGCGCTTTTTCTTGGCCGCAGCCACCTCCCGGGTGTAAAAGAGCATCATTTCATCGTGGAGGGCCGAAATCTCCTCCACCGTCCGGGCCGCGTCCGCCCGCTGGATGTACAGGTCGCTGATGTTGTAGGAGCGCTCCTCCTCCAGCCCGCCCAATATGGCAAACCGGCAGGCAATGGTCACCGCCGCCACAAACAGGTAGATCGCATTGCGAACAGGATCGCCGCTGAGCGTTCCCATAGCACCTCTGGCGGGGGTGCGCAGGGACTCCTCCACCGCCTGAAGATCACCGGCCTTCAGCATGTGATACCGATACATTTCATCGTCATAGTTCTGATGGCGAACGGCCATCTCCCGGTGCATATATTCCAGATAACGCAGCTTGGTTTCATCTACTGTGGACATGGTGCAGCCCTCCTTTCTTGTTTTGATTGTAGCACATTCCGGCATAAATTGCCAGAAAAACACATCAAATTATGAAAGGAAAATCATTTGAAAATAATGGTTGACATTTGGGCAGATTGTGATATAATTGTTTCTGCTCCGGTACGGAGGCATAGCTCAGCTGGTTAGAGCGCATGCTTCACACGCATGAGGTCACAGGT
>CALYRG010000039.1 GCA_945482615.1 uncultured Clostridia bacterium
GGGGTGTGCTCCAGGGTCTGCACCAGATTGGGCTTCAGGGCGTCCTTCAGCAGGGCCGCCATGGCGCCCTGGGCCTTCAGGTCTCCGGCAGTCACCGGTTTGCCGCCGTAGGTGTAGCCCACCACCAGCCGGGACAGCCGCTCCTTCAGATCCGTGATGTCGGAGGCCAGGCACAGCACGGCCATGATCTCGGAGGCCACGGTGATGTCGTAGCCGTCCTCCCGGGGGGTGCCGTTGACCTTCCCTCCCAGGCCGTCCACCACGAAGCGGAGCTGTCGGTCATTCATGTCCACGCACCGCCGCCAGGTGATCTGCCGGGGGTCGATGCCCAGGGCGTTGCCCTGGTAGATATGGTTGTCCAGCATTGCCGCCAGCAGATTGTTGGCCGCGCCGATGGCGTGGAAGTCGCCGGTGAAGTGGAGGTTGATGTCCTCCATGGGCACCACCTGGGCATAGCCGCCGCCGGCGGCCCCGCCCTTGATACCAAATACCGGGCCCAGAGAGGGCTCCCGCAGGGCCACGATCACATTCTTACCCAGGCGGCGCATACCGTCTGCCAGGCCGACGGTGGTGGTGGTCTTTCCTTCCCCCGCGGGAGTGGGGTTGATGGCAGTGACCAGGATCAGCTTGCCGTCCGGGGCGTCGGCCTTGTCCTTGAGGATGTTGTAATCCACCTTGGCCTTGTAGCTGCCGTACTGCTCCAGGTACTTTTCCTCCACACCGGCGGTTTTGGCCACCTCCCGGATGTGCTGCATGGGGGTCTGCTGTGCGATTTCGATGTCGGATAAAATGCTCATTTGATACACTCCTTGTATTTTTTCGGGCTTACCGTCTTGTGTGGATCACCCGTACAGGACACACGGAGCTGCCGTCGCTATGGCTCACCCCGCGGATGGTTCAAGCATACCATTTTCCCCCGGCAAAGTCAACGCACGCCGCTTTTCCGCCATGTAAAAAAACGCCGGGCAAACGCCGGAAAATCCGGTATTTTTCACACACGCAGACCCGCCTCCTTGTTTTTCTTCCGGCAGGCCCCTCTCCATTCCCTTTGGAAATCTTGACATTTTCCCCACAAATAGTATAATTAGAGAAAATCAGAAACAAAAGGAGCGGTTTACAATGTATTACCACATGACAGTTGCAGGGCTGGAGCGGGATCTTCCCATCTGCCCTCTGAACGATTCTCTTTCCATCGCGGGCTTTGTGATCTTCGGCGATCCGGAGCTGACCGTGGCCTGCGCCCGGGAGCTGCTGAAGCGCGCCCCCGCCTATGACTACATCATCACCGCCGAGGCCAAGGGCATCCCTCTGGCCCACGAGATGGCCCGTCAGGCCGGTGACAAGAAGTACATCCTGGCCCGGAAGGGTCCCAAGCTCTACATGCGGGATCTGTTCAGCGTCAGCGTCAACTCCATCACCACTGCCAAGGAGCAGAAGCTGTACCTGGACGGTGCAGATGCCGCCCTGATGAAGGGCAAGAAAATCCTGATCGTGGACGATGTCATCTCCACCGGCGAGAGCCTCCACGCTCTGGAGGCTCTGGTTGAAAAGGCCGGCGGCGAAATCTGCGGGCGGATGGCCATTCTGGCAGAGGGCGACGCCCAGGACCGGAAGGACCTCATCTACCTGGAAAAGCTTCCCCTGTTCCATCCCGACGGAACCGTTCTCGGATAACCACCAGCGGAGCATATCCACCCCGGATATGCTCCTTTTTCTGTCTCCCGAGAGGCTAAGAAAACCTTAATATCCCGGAGGTTTACAAGAGGGCACTTTTGTGCTAGAATAGGCAGAAGATACCCATTTGGGGGCTGTACTATTTAACTGCGAGTGAACTCTATGGATTTTGACAATACCTGGGTCAAAATTGACCTGAGCGCCATTGAAGCGAATATAGATGCCGTCGCCGCCAAGGCAAACGTCCCGGTGATGGCCGTTATCAAGGCCGATGCCTATGGCCACGGCGCGGTGCCCATTGCCCGGCTGCTGGAAAAGAAGTGCGCCTTCTTCGGCGTCAGCTCCATGCTGGAAGCCATGGAGCTGCGCTCCGCGGGCATCCGTCTGCCCATTCTGATCCTGGGTGCCACCCCGGATGATGCCTACCCTCTGGCCGTCCGGGAGGACATCCGTCCCGCCATCTTCACCTGGGAGAGTGCCTGCGCCCTGTCCCGGGCAGCCGCAGCCCAGGGAAAGACTGCCCGCCTCCACTTTGCGGTGGACACCGGCATGAGCCGTATTGGTCTTCAGGTCACGGAGGAAGCTGCCGACCTGTGCGCCAGGATCGCCGCCCTTCCGGGGCTTGTATGTGAAGGACTGTTCAGCCACTTCGCCACAGCTGACGAAACCGACCTGACCCGTGCCCGGGCTCAGGCAGCGCGGTTTGCCGATTTTGATGCCATGCTCAAGGCCCGGGGTCTGGAAATCCCCATCCGCCACCTGAACAACTCCGCCGGAGTGATGAATTTTTCGGAGCACTACGACATGGTTCGCTCCGGTATCGTCACCTACGGCCTGTACCCCAGTGAGGAAGTGAACCCCGGGGACCTTCCCCTGCGGCCTGCCCTGTCCTGGTACAGCCGGGTCACCCATGTGAAGACTCTGCCCGCCGGGCGGGAGATCAGCTACGGCGGAACCTTCGTCACTACCCGGGACACCCGGGTAGCCACCGTTGCCGTAGGTTACGCCGACGGCTACCGCCGGAGTCTGTCCGGAAGGTTTTATGTGCTCATTCGGGGCCGGAAAGCGCCTATCCTGGGAAGGGTCTGCATGGATCAGCTGATGGTGGACGTGACCGATATCCCCGATGCCGCCGCCGGCGACACCGTGACTCTGGCAGGCCGGGATGGGAAAGAGCGCATCACCATCGAGGATCTGGCCGCCGCTGCAGGAAGCTTCAACTACGAAACCGTCTGCGGCATCAGTCGCCGTGTCCCCAGAGTGTATCTGAAGGACGGACAGTGCGTTGGCTCTGTCCACTATCTGCTGGAAAAGGAGGACGCTGTCCATGTCCCGTAATCCCAAACACGTCAGCACCCTGACCACGGTGCTGGTCACGCTGCTGATTGTGCTGATGATCGCGGCCACAGGTCTCATCATCTGGCTGTGCATTGCTATGGTTCAGCCGGGGCAGCCCCAGGTGAACACCCCCACCCAGAATATAGAGCTGCTCACCCCTTCCACCGCCGCGACCACGGAACCCACCCAGGAGCCTACCACCGAGCCGCCTCCGGTGCCGGAGCATGTTGTCTCCACCGCCACCGTGGCTGCCATGGGCGACCTGGTGATGCACATGCCGGTGGTGAACACCTGCGTTTCCGGGGGCGGCTACGACTTCACCCCTGTTTTCAAATACCTGAAGGACACCGTGTCCCTCTATGACTACGCCGTCATCAACCTGGAAACCTCTCTGGGCGGCCCCGACATCCCCTACTCCGGCTTTCCCCTGTTCAACTCCCCCGACGCCATCGTAGACGGAGCCCGGGACGCGGGCTTCCACATGCTGATGACCGCCAACAACCACTCCGGCGACACCCGGGCCGATGGCATTGTCCGAACCCTGGAGGTGGTCCGGGAGAAGGGCATGGCTGCCGTGGGCTCCCAGCTGGAGGGAGAAAAGAAATACGCCATGGTCAACGTCAACGGCATTCAGCTGGGAATGCTGTGCTACACCTACGCCACCGGCGAGACCTCTGACGGCCGGCCCAGACTCAACGGCAACGCCGCCCTGACCCAGGCCGGACTCATCAACTACTTTGTCGAAAGTAACCTGTCCGCCTTCTACACCGATGTGGAGGCCCAGATCCAGGCCATGCGGGAGGAGGGCGCGGAAGCCATCATCCTGTTCATCCACTGGGGTGTGGAGTACCAGATGCAGGAGAACGCCACCCAGCAGGCTATGGCCCAGAAGCTGTGCGACCTGGGCGTGGACGCCATCATCGGCAGCCATCCCCATGTGGTGGAGCCTGTGGCTCTGATTGAAAGCACCGTAGACCCCAGCCACAAAGCCGTGTGCATTTACTCCCTGGGCAATGCGGTATCCAACCAGCGCACCGGCATTTCCAGCCTCTTCCCCCCAGGCTATACAGAGGACGGAGCCCTGTTCGCCGTGACCTTTGAAAAATACTCCGATGGGAAGGTTTATCTGGTCGGGGCGGATGTGGTTCCCACTTGGGTGAACATGCACCAGAACAACGGTCCCAAGGAATACAACATCCTGCCCCTTGTGGACAGCCAGCGGGAGCAGTGGCAGAGCCTGTTCAACCTGACGGATGCCAACCTTGCCGCCGCAGAAAAATCCTATGACCGCACCCTGAGTATTGTGGGCGAAGGACTGGAGGTCTGCAAGGCCTATCTGGAGCAGGCCAAGGCAGACCGGGAGCAGTACTACTATGACCTTGCCTGGAACCCCGAAAAGCTCCAGCCACAGGAAACCGCTCCTGCCACCGCGGAGACCACCGGGGAAACCCTGAGCGCAGCGGCATAACCATTCTTTCTTTGTCGGCTGGGATCAGCCGGCAAAGCTTTGCAGTGTTTATCTGGTAAATATTGAAAACCAAGGAGGAAATCGCCTATGAGACGCCGAAAGCCGGCACCCAAACAGAACCTGCAGCAGCTGGCCGTGCTGGTGCTCACCCTGGGACTGGTTCTGTTCTTTGGCATCAAAAGCATTGTCACCGCCTCCAATCTGCCCCAGCGTCCCCAGCAGGGGCAGTCCCTCTCCCGGCCGGACACTCCCCAGATCGCGGAAACCGAACCCGCCCCGGAGGAACCCGCCGAGACAGCGCCCTCCGGAAAACGGGCCCCCGTTGCCAGCGCCACCATCCTTTCCACCGGCGACGTGCTGATGCATAAGCCCCTGATCGAAGCAGCCGCCCGGGCCGACGGTACTTACGATTTTTCCCACATGTTCCGCTACATCCGCGAGTATGTGCAGAAGGCGGACTACGCGGTTGCCAACCTGGAAACCACTCTGGGCGGCCCGGGTAACCCTTACCAGGGCGCTCCTGCCTTCAACTGCCCGGACAGTCTGGTGGACGCGGCCAGAGACGCCGGGTTTGACCTGTTCCTCACCGCCAACAACCACTGCGCCGACACCGGCACAGCCGGGGTTATCCGCACCGTGGAGACAGTTCGTGCCAAGGGCATGGCCACCCTGGGTACCAATCTCAATGATGAAGAAAACAAATATATCGTCACGGATATCAACGGCATTCAGGTGGGCATGCTGTGCTACACCTACGCCGGCGCCCAGAAGGAGGAGGGCCGTCCCTCCCTCAACGGCGGCGCATACTTAAGCAAGAAGGGCCTTGTGTGCTACTACCTCAACGACAATCTGGATGCCTTCTATCAGCTGGCCCAGTCCCAGTTCACGCAGATGAAGGCCGCCGGAGCGGAGGCCACTGTGATCTACATGCACTGGGGCCCGGAGGAATATCAGCTGGATGCCTCCATCGCCAAGCAGATGATCGCCCAGAAGCTGTGTGACATAGGCTATGATGTGATCATCGGCGGGCATCCCCACGTTGTAGAGCCCCTGCAGCTGCTGACCAGCACGGTAGACCCGGAGCACAAGACTGTGTGCCTGTACTCCATGGGCAATGCGGTGTCCAACCAGCGTGTGGCAATCGACGCCATCGCCAACAGCTGTCCCACCGGCCACACCGAGGACGGCGTGCTGTTTTCCGTCACCTTTGAAAAGTATGACGACGGCTCTGTGGCGCTGGCGCAGGTGGATGTGATCCCCACCTGGGTGGAGCTCAGCAGCAGTCAGAAATACGTGGTCATCCCGCTGGAATACGCCCGGCAGGACTCCTGGGGGAGCCTGTATTCCCTGGAAAACGCAGACTCTGCCAAGCGCTCCTTTGACCGCACTATGGCGTTGGTTGGCGGTGGTCTGGCCGAGATCCGCGCCTATCTGTCCAATGAATAACTGGTATCGCACATAGCAAAAGCGGGAACGATCGTTCCCGCTTTTGCTATGTGTTTTCACTTTAGGCAACAACGCACAATGGGAGCTACAGGCTTCGGCGGATCTTTTGGCCCAATCGTGCAGTATGAAAAATGGGAAATACATCCAGTATTCCCGCATTTTCCATACTTTCGCTTGGGCCAAAATCTCTCGCCGAATCTCCTTGCCCCATTATGCGGTGTTGCCTTTACTTCTTCCGGGGTTCTGCCTTGGAAATGCTCAGCTCCTTTTCCTTGGTGTCCAGCTTCACCTTGGAGAACTGGCCCTCGGGCAGCTTGGTATCGCAGATCTCGTCCTTGCCGTAGTAGACGGTGAGACCGCCTCTTTCGAAGCACAGAATCAGATCATTCTTGGTGGCCTTGGCAAACTCCACGGCGTTGAAGCAGAACACATCCGTCTCGCCGCTGGTCACGGTGATCATGTCATCCTCATCCCGCTCCAGCACGAAGGTATTGACCTTCTTGCCGTCGGCGGTCTTCTCTGCGCGCTCCACCAGCTCATCCAGGTCGAGCTCCAGATACAGATTGGTATCCAGCTGGACTCTTGCGTATTCCGCGCCCATGTTCTTCAGAGAATTCACATTCCGGAACTCCACCTTCACCGGGCTCAGATGCTGGCTGCTGCCGCTTTGGAAGTAGATGTGGGCGATCTTCTTGGAAATGGACATCCGGGTCTGGGCAAAATAGGTCCGGTCGTTCGTGCCCTCCACGGTGCCTCTGACCAGCCAGGCGTAGTCCGCAGGGCCGGTGGGATTCTTCTCCCAAATGGCGTACAGCTTGGTAATGCCATACTTCAGCGCATAAGACCGGGTGATATACCTGCCGGAGCCATCGGCGCAGGTGTTCCAGCCTACGAAGGTATAGCCCTCGCGCTGGGGGTTGG
The DNA here is from genome assembly GCA_945482615.1 of uncultured Clostridia bacterium. Lineage (GTDB taxonomy): Bacteria > Bacillota > Clostridia > Oscillospirales > Oscillospiraceae > Faecousia. The sequence goes on from CALYRG010000039.1 coordinate 6,848, forward strand.
TGGTAGGCATCATTTCCTTGGAGCTGATGCCCTGGAATCTGTAGGCTGTATCGAAGTTCAGATCCAGAACCAGCGGGAAGCTGTCGTCCAGATCCTTCTCATGGGCAAAGCGGGCGCCGCCGCTGTCGGGCTGCTCCAGCTTATCGTCGTTCAGCTCTTCTCCGCCGGCGGCATAGAGTCTGGAATTGTAGTCCAGCATAATGTCGCTGTCCTTGGCAGCGTCATCGCCGCCGATGGCATAGCCCTTGCCCATATTCACAACCGTGCCGTCAATGTAGAGGTCAGCGTTGCCGCCCTCGATAAACACAGTATCGGCATTGGAAGTCTTATCCGTGTTCATCAGCACAGACATACCGTCCACATTGGCCTCAGTGATCACGTCGGCAGGATTGCTGTCGGTGTCCATACGCAGGGCTTCGCCTGCCGCCTTTACCGTCATGTTGATAAAGTTCACCACGGCATTGCCGGCTACCTTGACCGCGTTCTGAGCTGCTACGATGGAGCCGTTCATAAAGGTGACGGACACCTGATCAGAACCGGAGCCGCCGTCTACAGAAATGGCATACTCGGCATCTTCGTCGCCGTAGATGGTCTTGCCGTTCAGATCGATGACGGTTGAACCGGAGTCGTAGGTAACAGCGCCGGATCCTTTCTGAATCTCTACACTGTCATTCAGCTTAACATCGTCCTTGCCTTCCGTGCGGCCGATTAAGTTCGCAGCCGTTTCCGGGTCCTTGACCTGGATGGCGGTGGGAACGCCGTTAATCAGAACCACCAGATCCCGGTCGGTTTCGAAGAAGGTGCCATTGGAGGTGATCACCAGCTCGCCGTCCACCTCTGTAACGGTGAGGTTTCTGGTGTCCACACTGTCGGGGTCCAGAGCGATCTCGGCGCCCTCAGGGATCTCAAATCCCAGCTGGGTCAGCAGCTCCGTGACGGAAATGCCGCTGTCGCCGCGAACCTTGACCACCTTGTCTCCTGCATAGTAGTCCACATAGTAGCCGGCGGGCTCCGTCTGCTGAGGTTCGGTTTCCTGCGGTTCCGTCTCCTGGGAAACCGTCTCAGCAGTGGTTTCCGCCGCCGTCTCTGCGGGGACGGTTTCCGCTACTGTCTCAGCGGGAACGGTTTCCGTCGCTGTTCCGGCAGGCTCAGTCTCCTCCGGAGCGGGCTCCTGATAGGTATCAGCGTCATCCTCGCCGGGGATCTCGACTCCGGCTGCCAGAAGCGCTTCCTTCTCCTTCTTCCAGGCCTCCAGCAGCTTCTGATACTCCTCCCAGGTCAGGTTGGTGTAGAGCTTTTTGGTGATGGGATGGCGCCAGGTATAGCGCTTGAGTGTGGGATCGTCCTGATCGGCAGTTTCCGTCTCCTCGGGGGCCGTGGTTTCCGTCTGGGTTTCCTTCGGCTCCGTCTGAGCCTGCGCAGGCTCGGTCTCAGGAGCGGGAGGCTCCGTCACGGGGGGAGCGGGCGGCTCCGTTGCAGGGGGAGCGGGCGGCTCCGTCTGGGTCGGTGCAGGGGTCTGCTCCACCGCGGCAGTGGGCTGCGTGGTTTCCTCCGTGGAGGCAAACGCCGCCACGCTCATGGACCCAAGCAGACTCAGTACAAGAATCAAACTAAGTACACTTCTGAAAAGCTTTCTCATGCTTCATCCTCCTCCATACATGCTTTGCATACGAGGTTGCAAGGCTGACTCTATGTGCTCTCCATTATACCAGCAGGGGAAGTGTCGTGTCAAGCATTGGCGGGAAAAACGCCGGATATTTGCCCACCAAAATTCGTCATTCTCCCTGATTTATTACAATTTGTAACACTTTTTGCTACTTTTTCAGAGCCAGCTCCCGGATCACCTCTCCGGCCAGGATCAGCCCTGCCCCACCGGGGACGCAGGAAAGGCTCCCCGGGATCTGCCGCTTGCCGCTCTCCTCCGCTTCCGCCTCCCAGCCGGTGGGAGTAATGGCCTCCTCCCGGGAGTAGACCACCTTCAGATGCCGGATCCCCCGCTTCCCCAGCTCCCGGCGCATGATCCGGGCCAGGGGACACATGGAGGTTTTGGAGATGTCCGCCACCTCCAGCCGGGTGGCATCCAGCTTATTGCCGGTGCCCATGGCGCTGATGATGGGCGTTCCGGCCTCCCGGGCCCGCTGCACCAGTGCCAGCTTGCCGGTAACGGTATCAATGGCATCAATAATATAGTCGTAGTCGGCAAAGTCAAACTGCGCCGCCGTCTCCGGCAGGTAGAACACCGGATAGACACGCACCAGGCAGTGGGGGTTGATATCCATGATTCGCATGCGTGCTGCCTCCACCTTAAGCATCCCCAGGGTAGAGCGAAGAGCCAGGATCTGCCTGTTCAGGTTGGACACGCTGATGGTGTCGTGGTCGATGAGATCCAGCTGCCCTACACCGGCACGGGCCAGAGCCTCCACAGCATAGCCGCCCACGCCGCCCAGGCCGAACACGGCCACCCGGGCCTTTTGCAGGCGCAGGAATCCTTCCTCACCCAACAGCATCCGCGTTCTGATAAAGGGATCGTCCATAACTACCTCCCAAGCACAAGAATGTATTGGCATCATACCATATTCGTTTTCACTTTTCAACACACAGAAAGCCCCCTCGCATCATGCGAGGGGGCACAGACCGCCGAAAACCCGGCCGTTTTCAGCATAAAGGGGTGACAATATTATTCCACATCCTGGAGGGCATCGTAGCCTTCCTCACCGGTGCGAACCTTGACCACATTCTCCACGTCATAGACAAAGATCTTGCCGTCGCCGATGTGACCGGTGTAAAGGGTCTTCTTGGCAGCCTCGATAACCGCGCTGACGGGCACCTTGCTCACCACAATGTCCACCTGGACCTTGGGCAGCAGGTTGGTCTCCACGGCAACGCCGCGGTAGTATTCCGGACGGCCCTTCTGGATGCCGCAGCCCAGGACGTGGGACACGGTCATACCGGTAATGCCCAGACCCATCATGGCCGTCTTCAGTGCCTCCAGCCGCGCCTCCTTGCAGACGATCTCGATCTTGGTCATCTTCACACCGGACTTGGGCTTGTCGAAGGTGGGCATAGCCTTGACCTCCACGGCCTCCGCCGCGGGAACCTGGCCGCTGACCAGCAGGGGCATATCCTCCACCACGGTCTGGGGTGCCATCTGGAAGCCCGCGTAGGCAGTGGGCAGACCGTGCTCGGTGGGATCCAGCCCTTCCAGTTCTTCCTCCCGGCCGACCCGCAGACCGATGGTCTTTCCGATGAGTTTGAAGGTGATGAGCATCGTCACCGCAGTCCAGGTCACGATAGCGGCGATACCCAGAATCTGGACGAACAGAACCGAAAAGCCTGCGGCGACGTTGCCGCCGTGAACGATGGCATAGATAGGCCCATCCACGCCGCCGGGCGCGGTGGCAGTGGCGAACAGGCCCGCAGCGATGGTGCCCCAGATGCCGTTGGCACAGTGTACGCCCACAGCGCCCACAGGGTCATCGATGTGGAGCTTGAGATCCAGCAGCTCCACCACCCAGACCACCAGGAAGCCGGAGCCGATGCCCACCAGCACGGAGCCCAGGGCATCCAGGTTGGAACAGCCGGCAGTGATGCCCACGAGGCCCGCCAGGGAAGCGTTGAGACACATGGACACATCGGGCTTGCCGTTTTTCAGCCAGGTGTAGAGCATGGTGGTCACCGTGGCAACTGCGGGGGCGATGGTGGTGGTGAGGAAGATGGAGGCCAGCTGCTCACCGGTAGTGGCCGCCGCGCCATTGAAGCCGTACCAGCCGAACCACAGAATAAATACGCCCAGAGCGCCCAGCGGAATGGAGTGGCCCAGGATGGCGTGAACCTTGACAGTGCCGTCTGCTTCCTTTGTGTACTTGCCGAGTCTGGGCCCCAGCAGAATTGCGCCGATGAGGGCGGCGATGCCGCCTACGGTATGGATGGCGGCGGAGCCTGCAAAGTCGATAAAGCCCAGTTTGAACAGCCAACCCTGGGGATTCCACACCCAGCCGGCCTCAATGGGATAGACAACCAGGGAAATCACCGCGGAGTATACGCAGTAGGCGCTGAACTTGGTGCGCTCTGCCATGGCGCCGGAGACGATGGTGGCAGCTGTGGCGCAGAACACCAGGTTAAACACAAAGCTGGAAGCATTCGCCGTGACGAAGTTCCCAAAATCCGTGAAAATCTGAAGGTTGGGTACGCCAATCAATCCGAACAGATCGTTTTCCGACATCATCAGACAGAAGCCCAGCAGAATAAACACCACCGTGCCGATGCAGAAATCCATCAGGTTCTTCATGATGATGTTGCCGGCGTTCTTGATGCGGGTGAAGCCTGTCTCCACCATGGCGAAGCCGCACTGCATAAAGAACACCAGTGCCGCGCCGATAAGATACCAGATGCCAAATACTTCCGATGTGACGGTTTCCAGAATGCTTTCCATAATGATCTCCTTTCTTGTTCCAAAACCGGGAAATGCAAGCATCAAAATGGCGGCAATGGCGGAATCGGGAGATTATTCTCCCAACCGACGCCATTGCCGCTTGAATCCTTCGGGAACCGACGGGCCGCCGGGGTGCTGTCAGCGGGACGAGGGCTCCTGTAAAGACAAACGCCGCAGACAGTTTTTCCTGTCCGCGGCGCCATTGTCGCTTGCTATGGGTGGGATTTTAGCACCGGGTATCCCGGTTGTCAATCCCCTGGGTTCAATTTTGGTTTCCGTCACAATTTTCCCGGAAAAGCTCCGAAAAACTTTGGCAAATCCACAGGGACAGTTTACAGCTTTCCCTCAGTCCGCGTAGCCCATGGGGTTCCGGGACTGCCAGCGCCAGGAATCCCGGCACATATCCTCCAGATTCTTTTCCGCCCTCCAGCCCAGAATTTCCGCGCTCTTGGAGGGGTCTGCATAGCAGGTGGGCAGGTCGCCGGGGCGGCGGTCTACGATCTTGTAGGGCAGGGTCAGGTTGTTGGCCCGCTCAAAGGTCTTCACCATTTCCAGCACGCTGTAGCCCACGCCGGTGCCCAGGTTGAACACCTCACAGCCGGTGTGCTCCGTGACGTAGCGCACGGCAGCCACATGACCCTTGGCAAGATCCACCACGTGGATGTAGTCCCGGACGCCGGTGCCGTCGGGGGTGGGGTAGTCGTTGCCGTAGACGCTGAGGAACTCCCGGCGGCCCACAGCCACCTGGGTGATGAAGGGCATCAGGTTGTTGGGAATGCCCCTGGGGTCTTCACCGATGCGGCCGCTCTCATGGGCGCCGATGGGGTTGAAGTAGCGAAGCAGTGCCACGCTCCAGCTGCTGTCTGCGGTGCACATACCGGACAGAATCTGCTCGGTCATATACTTGGTCCAGCCGTAGGGATTGGTGCAGCCGCCGGTGCGGCTGTCTTCCCGCAGGGGCATCTCATTGTCTCCGGAGTAGACGGTAGCGGAGGAGGAGAAGATGATATTTTTCACCCCGGCTTCCTCCATGGCCTTGGTCAGCACCAGGGTGGAGTTAAGGTTGTTGTCATAGTAGCGCCAGGGCTGGGCCACGCTCTCGCCCACGGCCTTGAGGCCTGCGAAGTGGATGACAGCAGCAATTTCATTCTCGGCAAAGATTTTGTCCATGAGGGCCTTGTCCCGGACATCGCCCCGGTAGAACGTTATCTTTCTGCCGGTGAGCTCCTCCACCCGCTCCAGGCTTTTGGGGTTGGAGTTGCACAGGTTATCCACCACCACCACACCGTAGCCGGCGTTCAGAAGCTCCACACAGGTATGCGACCCAATATAACCGGCTCCGCCGGTGACCAGAATATTCATAAAACCACGCCTCCCAAATGTTTGTCGGCTCACATTATACAGGATTCTATCCCACATTTCCAGAGGCATCTGAAAAATATTTCCTGTTCTTCCCCTGAAAAGGCATTGCAGGCAGACTTCTTCTGTGTTATCCTTTGTGTGTATACAATATAGAACCCAGGTGGGAAGGAGCGGATGCTCAGGCTCTGCTGGATGCCCTCCAGGAGGAACTTGAGGCCAGCGGACTGACGTAACGCCGGGAGGAATAGAAAGATATGTACAAAGCACTGGAAATTGCCCTGAGCGAGGTGGGCTACATGGAAAAGGCCACCCCCGACCAGCTGGACGACAAGCTGGCAAACCCCGGCAGCGCCAACTTTACCAAATATGCCCGGGATATCGATGAGATCCCCCTATTCTATCAGGGGCACAAGCAGGGCTATCCCTGGTGCGACGTTTTTGTGGACTGGTGCTTCATCCAGGCCTACGGCCCGGACCGGGCGGAGCACATGCTCTGTCAGCCCCGGTGGAGCAAGGGTGCCGGATGCAGCCACTCCATGGAATACTACAACAAAAAGCACCGGCTGGCCACCGCTCCCATGGTGGGGGATCAGATCTTCTTCCAGTCCGATGGCCGGGTGTGCCACACAGGACTGGTCACAGCCGTGGATGAAACCACGGTGTACACCGTGGAGGGCAACACCTCCTCTGAGGAAGGGGTGGTAGCCAACGGCGGCTGCGTCCGCTGCAAGTCCTACCCCCTGTCCAGCCCCGCCATCGCCGGGTATGGACGTCCTGACTATGACGAAAACGCATAATAAGGAGGGGAACCCCTGTGGGAAATAACATCATTTTCTACTTTACAGACCAGCAGCGCTGGGATACCTGCGGCTGCTACGGCCAGGCGCTGGATATCACCCCCAACCTGGATAAGCTGGCGGAGGACGGCGTCCTGTTTGAGAATGCGTTTACGCCCCAGCCGGTCTGCGGGCCCTGCCGTGCGCTGTTTCAGACCGGCAAATATCCCACACAGACCGGCTGCTTCCGCAACAACCGGATGCTCCCCAAGGGGATCCGGACGCTGGCGGAATACATGGAGCAGGATGCCGGTTACGAAACGGCCTACATCGGCAAGTGGCACCTCGCATCGGACGGCCAGCTGGATGAAAAGCCCGTCATTGACCACACCGTTACGGCAATCCCCCGGGAGCTGCGGGGAGGCTATACCGGCTTCTGGCGTGCCGCGGATGTGCTGGAATTTACCTCTCACGGCTATGACGGCTATGTCTTCGATGAGCACAACAACCGTATCGATTTTTCTGGCTACCGCGCCGACTGCATCACAGATTTTGCTCTGGAATACCTGGATCAGTACGACGGCAGAAAGCCCTTCTTCCTGACGGTTTCCCAGATCGAGCCCCACCACCAGAATGACCGCAGGCATCATGAAGGGCCCAGGGGCTCCAGGCAGAAGTACGCGCATTTCGTTCTGCCCGGAGACCTGGAAGCGTTGGGAGGAAACGCGGCAGCGGAATACCCCGATTATCTGGGGCAGTGCGCCAGCCTGGATGCCAATCTGGGCCGCCTGGTAGCAAAGCTCAGGCAGAAGAACCTGTATGACAATACCGTCATCGTCTACGCGTCCGACCATGGCTCCCACTTTGGGACACGCAATACCGACGCCCATCTGAACGGCAGCGATGACTACAAGCGCTCCTGCCACGACGGATGTCTGCGCGTTCCCCTGATCATTTCCGGCGGCCCCTTCCGGGGCGGAAAGATCGTGAAGGAGCTGGTCAGCACGGAAAGCCTGCCCAAGACCTTCCTGGCGCTGGCGGGAATCGACGTGGGGGAACAGATGATCGGCGAGAATCTCCTGGATGTAGTGGAAAAGAAGGCGGACGACAGGCCAAACGAGGTTTTTGCCCAGATATCGGAGAGCCGCGTGGGGCGCTGCATCCGCACACCGTCGTTTCTGTATTCGGTGTATGCCCCCGGGATCAATGGGGGAGAGGCTGCCGCGGCGGACCATTATGCGGACGATTTTCTCTACGATATGCGTACCGATCCCTGGCAGCTGCACAATGTGGTCAGCGATCCAGCCTATGCCGGAGTGAAGCAGACGCTTCGCAGACGTCTTCTGGCGTGGCTGGAAAAAGCCGAGGGTGCTCACCCCACCATTACGGACTGAATGCAAAATGAGCAGGGCGTCGTGCACCTGCTCATTTTGTCTGTAATGTGATGGGAAACGGGAAATCTAGTCGCACAGCTGGGGGTCGTGGAGGTTGCTGTTGACGTGGTTGAAGCTGCCCTCGAAACCAACGATCAGGCCGCCCTGCTCCGCGTAAAAGCTGCACAGGGCAGTGCAGGGCTCGATGATGCAGCGCAGACCGGATACCTTGGCCAGCAGGGCATCCCGGAGTTCGGCAGCCCCCTGGGGATTGAAGCAGTGGGAAATACGCACAGTGGAGCCCTCGTGCAGCCCCCGCTCCAGGATCAGCTTTTCCATGGCTGCGATGGCCTTCTTCGCCCCCCGGGGCTTGGCCACCACGGCAATTTCTCCGTCCTGGGCCTCGCCGCACACCCGGATACCCAAAACGCCTGCCAACTTTGCTGCAGCAGGGCTGGTTCTGCCGTTCCGGGCCAGATTGGTCAGGGATTCCAGGCAGAACAGGGTGTGCACATGGTTCTGATATTCCTTCAGCGCCTCCCAGACGGCGGCGTGCTCCATGCCCTCTCGCAGAAGGCCCAGGGCCTTTTCGGCAAACATGGCCATGGCAGAGCCTGCGGACTTGGAGTCCAGGATGTATACCTTGCGGCCGGGATGCTCCTGCATATAGTCCCTGGCAGCGTGGCAGGCGGCGTTGTAGCTGCCGGACAGCTTCCGGGAGATGGTGATGCCGAACACCACATCCGCATCACCAAAGGCCTCCAGCCACTCCCCCACGTTGGGGCAGGAGGAGCCGGACTTGCCCTTGTGGTGCTTCAGATCCTCGGTCATAGCGGCCACGTCCAGGCCCTGGACATCCACATATTCCTTTTGTGCAACGATCTTCATGGGGACACTTTCGTAGGGCTGGCCGTCCATGGTGTAATGGTTTGAGGAGGAGTCAGAGACAATTTTATATTTCATGGGGGTTCCCTTCTTCATGCAGAAATATTCATCGGTTTTTCAATAACTGATGACATTATATCAGGAAGCGGATTACCTGTCAATAAAAACTTGTCAAAAAGGTTTCGATTGACTTTTTCCCGGTTTTCCGCTATAATAACAGCGGTGATGACAATGAAACCGGAGATGAAAGCGCGCATCAGCGCGGATATTGCCTCCTTCCGTCTGCCCCGGTACAGTGAGATTCCCAGCGTGGGGCTGTATCTGGAGCAGGCCTGTAAATATATGGGGGAATTTTTAACCCCGCTGGGAGACTATGCCCTGACCCCCTCCATGGTCAGCAACTACGTCAAGCGGCATCTGATCGACAGCCCGGTGAAGAAGCAGTACAGCCGGGATCAGCTGGCCTACCTGCTGTTTATCGCGGTGGCGAAAAACGTGCTGTCCCTGGACGCACTGGCGGACTTCATCCGCTTGCAGCAGCGCACCTATGAGCTGCCCCGGGCCTATGACTATTTCTGCCAGCAGTTTGAATGGATGCTGAAATTCTGCTTCGAGCTTACGGACACCATTGAGGATCTGGGAGCGGACAGCACCGATGAAAAGCGCCTGCTCTCCACCTGCGTGGCAGCCGTGGTGCAGAAGGTGTACCTGGAAAAATGCCTGGCGGAAATCGCCAAGGAAGAATAGAATGTTGCGGCGGGCAATGCTTCCCAAAGGCGTCGCCCGCCGTTTCTCACTTATGGAATTGGGATAGAGGCTGCATGAATGATTTGGGGATATCCTTTACGTATATAGTTCAATGCATTTGAAATATCTTCCCTCACCTGAGATTCTTTGCGGCACAGTTACGATTCCTCGTGACACCAGCTCCTCATTAATAGAGCCAAACACGATATGGTACAATTCGTTGGCAATCTCCAGCTTGTCTACACCATGCTTCACCGCTGTAATGTCAAGGGAGCCTGCAAGGTCAAGCAGCGTACTGACCACTGCTGCGCCAATGCTCTTTTCAACGATTCCCTCAATTTCCGCGATCACACTTTGATAATCTGGCGTAAAAACAGGAACACAGACTCTGCCGTTTTGCGCGTATCCAAACGCTTCCAGCAAAGCCATTGCAGCAGGCGCGCACCATCCAGTCTGTATCAGGGATACCACTTCATCCAAAAGGATATCTTTGTTGGCACCGCCAAAGCTGTTCATCAGCAGCACTTCCACATCCCTGTATTTTTCAGGGAGCCTTCCCTGCTCCATTAGCCGAAAGAAGCGGTAAAAATCATGGCGGTTTCCATTGGCATCTCCGAAGGACTGAAGTGAGCATTCTGCATTTACAAACCGATTATAGGAGCAGAGCAGGCCATCTGAAAAAGACCGCAGTTCTCCGGATTTTTCATAGATCACGCTCAAATAATCAAGACCAGATGGATGCTGTCGGGAGGTTGCAAGGGCTCCTTTGCTGTATAGATAATCGAAGAAGCAGCCATCGAACACCATTCCGCAGAGGATATGGTACAGATTCAGTTCCACAGGGAAGCCGTTTGTAATTCCAGCGCAGCAGCCGCGGATTTCTGGGATCTTGCTTTCCAGTAAATCGGCAAGCGAAGAAGCCCTGGAAGAAATCTGCGCATGCAGAACCGCAGCGTCTTCCCGCAGGAAGATTGGGCTGTCAAAGAACAGTCTGTTCCTGCTTCTGCGCAGGACCCCGCCATCCACCAGCTTCTGAACGAACTGGGCCCCATGGTTTTCGCAGCATTCTATATAGGATGCTTCTTTGTTTACAATCTCGGAAAGCAGCGCATCGGTTTCTTTGCCAAGGATGTTTCGAGGATTCAGGGGGTTGCGTGATTCCTTGTCTGCATCAAAATTTTCGAATAAATAATACTCGAATTCTCTCATTTCCAGTTCCATTTTGGCTATAATTCTCTTTTATTACTTGACATACAGGAGATACTCTCCTACACAGCGGAAGCTCATAGCAAGAACAGCTTGTTGGCTGTCCTCGTCATTCAAAAAACCATGTGACGGCAGCCCTGTGTAGCTTTGCATATAGAGTAGCATAATTTTCTTGTTTTGAATAGTATCTTCAGCGTTTTTTGATCTGTTCACTATGATATCACGCCTTGTCGATAAGCATGGATAGCTTTGAATTTGTGTGCTTTTCCCTCCCTATTGAATGTATAGGAGAGGCCGTCTCTTTTTGGCAAAGTGAAGCTACAGAGAAACAGGTCTTCCGTCCGGTTTTCCTGCCATTTTGGATTGACTTTTGGGACTGTTTGTGAAATAATAGGAAAGCTGATTTTAAAAAATAAGAGAGGATTATCGCTATGATGCAATCCAGAACACATAACTGCGGCGAGCTGCGGCTGTGCGACGCGGGCAAACAGGTGACCGTTGTGGGCTGGCTGGAGAACGTCCGGGAGGTGGGCGCAAACTTCGCCTTCTGCATCCTCCGGGACTACTACGGCACCACTCAGGTGGTCATCGAGAACGAGGACATGATGCGCCTCGTCAAGCCCATCAACAAGGAGTCCACCATCTCCGTTACCGGCACCGTCCGGGAGCGGGAGAGCAAGAACACCAAGATTCCCACCGGCGAAATTGAGATCGTCCCGGAAGACATCCAGGTGCTGGGCAAGTGCGTCCACAACCAGCTTCCCTTCGAAATCAACAAGAGCAAGGACGCGGACGAGAATACCCGGCTCAAGTACCGCTTCCTGGATCTGCGGAACCCTGCTGTCAAGAGTAACATTGTGCTGCGCTGCCAGGTGGTGGCGGAGCTGCGGCGGCTGATGACTGAGAAGGGCTTCCTGGAGATCACCACCCCCATCCTCACCGCCTCCTCCCCGGAGGGAGCCCGGGACTATCTGGTGCCTGCCCGGAACCACCCCGGCAAGTTCTATGCCCTGCCCCAGGCACCCCAGCAGTTCAAGCAGCT
>CALYRG010000040.1 GCA_945482615.1 uncultured Clostridia bacterium
ACGACATTAAGGACACCTTCATGGGCTTCCACTGCGGCAACACCCCCAGCTGCAAAATGTGCAGTGACTGCGCGGTCAAGTACCAGCTGATCCAGCACCGTCTGCTGGAGCCTGCGGGCAGCGAGCCCGATTTCACCCGGGGCACCCTGGAGGGGGACATTGCAGCCTCTGACATCACCTTCTACCGTCTGCAGTGCGACAGCGAGGGAAATCTGCGCTCCTACATCGCCCAGGGCGAGGTGCTGCCGGTGAAGACCCGCTCCTTTGGCGGCATCGGGATCTTTGCCATTCCCGAAATGGGCCGCTTCTACCGCCATGTGCTGATTCAGAAGCGCTTCCCCCACCACGGTGCTGTCGCCTTCGGACACTATGGAAAAGCCTTGTACGAAGTGTTCAGGTATTTGGGCGTGGAGGATATTTCCTACAATCAGCCCAAGTCCCTGCCCTATGCCACCGAGAATCCCTGGGGCTGAGCGCTATGGGAAAGACGTATCTCGGCATCGAGTTTGGTTCCACGCGAATCAAGGCCGTTGCCATTGATGAAAACCACATTCCTGTTTCCTCCGGGGATTACACCTGGAAGAGCAGCTATGAAAACGGCATCTGGACATACGATCTGAATGAGGTTCGGACGGGGCTGGTTTCAGCCCTGTCCGGCATCCGGAACCGGAGCGACATTGCCGCAGTGGGCATCTCGGGTATGATGCACGGCTATCTGGCCTTTGACAGGAACTGGAACCTGCTGGTGCCTTTCCGCACCTGGCAGAATACCGTTACTGAGGAGGCTGCCGCGAAGCTGACAGCTTTGTTTGGATTCAACATCCCCCAACGCTGGAGCATCGCCCACCTGTATCAGGCTGTCCTGAATGGGGAGGAGCATGTAAAAAGAATCGCCCACATTACCACCCTGGCGGGCTTCGTCCACTATATGCTCACCGGTGTCAACGCAATTGGCATCGGCGAGGCCTCCGGCATGTTCCCCATCGACAGCAGCAGGAATTGCTACCATGAAGAAATGCTGGCGAAATTCCAGAAGCTGACAGAGGATCAGCCCTGGAATATCCGGGATATTCTGCCCGTCGTTCTCACGGCAGGGGAGGACGCCGGAAGCTTGTCCCAGTCCGGGGCTGCGTGGATCGACGGACTGCTGCCGGTGGGTGTTCCCTTTGCCCCGGCGGAGGGGGATGCAGGAACCGGCATGACGGCCACCAACGCCGTTGCGCCCCGTACAGGCAACGTGTCCGCAGGCACGTCCATCTTCTCTATGGTGGTGCTGGAGCGTCCGCTGGAAAAGGTATATGAGGAGATCGACCTGGTGACCACCCCCACCGGAAAGCCTGTGGCGATGGTTCACTGCAACAACTGCACCAATGACACCAACGCCTGGGTGTCCGTCCTGAAGGAGACTGCGGCGCTGCTGGGCGCGGAACCCGGAGACGACGAAGTCTACACCAGACTGTATCGGAAATCCCTGGAAGGAGAGCCGGACTGCGGCGGCATTCTCGTGTGCAACTATATGGCCGGCGAAGGAGTGACCCACCTGAATCAGGGCCGCCCGCTGGTCGCCCGCAGCCCGGGAAGCAGGTTTACCCTTGCCAACTTCTTCCGCGCATCCCTGTATTCTGCCATGGCCACCCTGAAAATCGGCATGGACATCCTGAGCAGGGAACAGGTGGCCATCGATTCCCTGACCGGGCACGGTGGTCTGTTCAAAACCCCTGAGGTGGGGCAGAGGTATATGGCTGCCGCCTGCAGCGCACCAGTCACCTGCATGGAAACTGCCGGAGAAGGCGGACCCTATGGCATGGCGCTGCTGGCTGCCTACCGGAGCAGAAAGGCCCGGGGAGAATCGCTGGAAGAGTATCTGCGCACACACGTCTTTGCCTCGGCAGCCAGCATTACCAGGATGCCGGATGCTGTGGATGTGGAAGGCTTCCATACGTATATCGAACGCTATCAGAGGCTTCTCGAGGTGGAGCGAAAAGCCGTGGAGGTGCTGTAATGCTGGAGGAACTGAAAGAGCTGGTCTGCAAAGCAAACCTGGAGCTTCCCCAACATGGCCTTGTGACCTACACCTGGGGCAATGTCTCCGGAGTTGACCGGGAAGCAGGACTGATGGTGATCAAGCCCTCCGGTGTGGAATACCACGGGATGACGCCGGAAGATATGGTGGTTGTGTCCCTGGCTACCGGCCGGAAGGTGGAGGGCAGGTGGAACCCTTCCTCGGACACGGACACCCACGCGGCGCTGTATCGAGCCTTTCCCAATATCGGCGGTATTGTCCACACCCACTCCCGGTGGGCAACCTCCTGGGCCCAGGCCGGGCGGGAGATCCCTGCCTATGGCACTACCCACGGCGACTACTTTTACGGCGCAATCCCCTGCACCCGCCGGATGACTCCGGAGGAGATTGCAGGGTGTTATGAATATGAGACCGGCAAGGTTATCATTGAAACCTTCGAAGGACGATCACCGGACGAAATCCCGGCGGTGCTGGTTCACAGCCATGGCCCCTTCGCCTGGGGAAAGGAGCCTATGAACGCCGTGCACAATGCGGTGGTTTTGGAGGAGCTGGCCTTTATGGCGTACCACACACAGATGCTGAATCCCGGCATCTGTCCCATGCAGCAGGAATTGCTGGACAAGCACTACCTGCGCAAGCATGGCAGGAATGCGTACTATGGACAATCCCGGGAAGGATGAACGTCTGCATAAAAAGCAGCAGCCTGTGTTTTTCACGGACTGCTGCTTTTATTTTCAATTATGTGCATATCGGCTTGACTCAGCAAACCGGAAAACTGTTTTTGTCGAGTTTCTACTGTAGGGGCGATTATCAATCGCCCGCCGTAACCTCACACCCCGTAGGGGCGATTATCAATCGCCCGCCGTAACCCCACACCCCGTAGGGGCGATTATCAATCGCCCGCCGCCTCACATGCATCCCAAACGGGCGGTTAATAACCGCCCCTGCGATGCGGTTGCAATCCTTCCGGCACCAATTTATCAGGAAGCTGCGTTAACCTGATAAGCATCTTTTCAATTAAAACAGTACAACTCCTGCAACACCGATGACCAGAGGGAGGGCAACGATGGACAGCAGCGTGGAAAGGACGACCGTCTCCACGGCGTAGGTGTAATCCCGGTTGTGGAGCTGGGCATACACGGCTACGTTGGACCCCACAGGACAGGCCGCGGCAATCAGCAGGGCAAGCTTCATATCATCCAGGGAGGCGGGCAGCGGCATCAGCAGCAGGATCACTGCGGCGGGAATGATGACCATTCGGACCAGAGTCACCAGGTACAGCCGTGGCTTTTTGAACATTTTGAGAATATCTGTCTGGGCCATGTAGATACCGATGGAGAACATGGCGATGGGAGTGTTGAGCCCGGCAATGGAGGTAATGCACCCGGTAATCACAGATGGGATGGGAATGCTTGTCAGAAAAAGGAAGGCCCCCAGCAGGATGGCAATCATGGAGGGCGCTTTGATCAGGCGGGAAAGCAGGGAAGCGGTCCGGCTTCCAAGACTGCCTCGGCAGAAGTGCCTTTTTTCGCTGCGCACCGGGAGCATACCGTCTTCGCCGCTGGCTTCCAGCAGGGAAACGCCATAGGTCCACTGAAGAATGTTCAGCAGAGCGATGAACGCCGCAATATAGAATACACCGCCGGAACCGATGGAGGCCAGGATCAGGGGAGCACCGAAGAAACCGGGGTTGGAGAAGGAGCCCCCAAAATTATCAATGGCATTTCTTCCCAGAAAAAGCCGGGCCAGCAGAATAGAGACCCCAAGAATCAGGACAGCCATCAGGGCGCTGATGAAAAAGCCGGTGATGCGCTGGGGCGTACGCTCCACCAGAAAGCTGTTGATAATGACGCAGGGCAGGGAGAGATAGATCAGAATATTCCCCAGGGTCTTGCTGCCCTCCTGGCTGATTTTGCCGCACTTGTACATGATATAACCGATGGCTGACAGCAGAATCATGGTAATGATCTGCCAGAGAATTGTAAGTATGGTTTCCATTTTGTCTCCTTTGTACCCGGTTGCCTGTAAAGCAATATTCTCAGAATTTCAAATGAGTTTACAGGCAGAATTATATCACAACAGCAGATAAAAGTACAGATGTCTGCAAATATTTGACATGAATTTGGCTATTTTGTGTAAGAAGGGCCAGAAAGGAATCAAAGAAACAGACGGAATGCCGCAGAAAGGGAATTCATCCTTTTTGAACCGATCCTTTCATAATATGAAAGAATGTGGAATACTGCCCAAAAAGGAGGCACTGATTTATTGGTTATGCGGATTGTCACCGTTTTGCGCCTGTGATATAATATGCTCAAACCCAAGGTGTATTGATCAGACACATTACACCCCTCCTCCTCCTTTAGAACATCGCCGGCATCTGCCGGCGATGATTCTTTTCCGGCAAAACAGGAATCCCTCCCCGGCGAAAACCGGGGAGGGATTCCTGTCAGAATGTGAATTGCAAAAATTACAGGGAGTCTGCGATGGCCTTCAGAGTGCCAAACAGGTTGGCCTCGTTGTCGGCGCACTCAGCGGAGGTCTTGTAGCAGGGGATGACATCCATGTCGATCAGGGTCTGCTGGCACTCGGGCAGGTCCAGAACGGCCTTGACCAGATCATCATAGTACTGAATGATCTGAGGATCGGTGTCCTTGGGGAAGTAGAAGCTGTAGTCCAGGTCGGGGTAGACCAGGTCAATGTTCTGCTCAGAGAAGGTCTTCACGCCGGCGTTGGACAGCATGTCATAGGACTCTGCGGTGGGAGCGCCGATGCAGATGAAGTCGCCGGAGGCAACGTAGTCCTTCACGCTCATCCAGGCACCGGGCATCAGGTCAACCTGACCGCCCAGCATGGCAGCGATCTTCTCGGAGTTGGAGCCAACGTCAACCAGATCCAGGTCGATGCCGGCAGCCTTCTCAAAGGACAGCAGCAGGTAGTAGGTGTAAGCGCCCACTTCGGTGCAGGCCTGCAGCTTGCCGGGGTTCGCCTTAGCGGCAGCCAGGAAGTCCTCCAGGCCGTTGGGGTACTTCTTAGCGCTGACATACAGCTGCTGAGCGGGGTTCTTGGCGAAGTTGGGGCCAAGGGTGAAGGCGGTGTAGTTGTAGTCGGTAACGCCGGCGATGTTGGCCACGTTCACCAGAGTGTGGCCATACAGAGCGGTCATGCCATCGTTGGCAGAGGACAGAACCTGCTCGGCAGCAACGGAGCCGGAAGCACCGGAGGCGTTGACAACCACGAAGTCAACACCGGTCAGCTGCTTGGCGTACTGGGTGAAGATACGGCAGGTCAGGTCGGTGTCGCCGCCGGCGCCGGCGGGCAGGATCAGGGAAACGGTGCCGGTGGGCTTCCAGGTGCTGGTGGTCTGGAATCCGGAGGCGGAGGCATCACCGGAGGCGGGGGCGTTGTCGGCGGCGGGAGCGCTGCTGGTGCTGCCGCCGCAGGCGGCCAGGGTCAGCAGGAACACGCAGACGAGGACGAGGGAAATTACTTTTTTCATAGTGTTCTCCTTCTCTTGGTTGATATTTTGTATCCTGCCCTTTGCACGGGCAGGGGATACACGGTGAAAGCCGGCTTACTTGACGGCAGCGGATTTCTTTGCTTTGGAAGCCTTGACCTCTTTCCAGACGGACCATGCGACAACACCGCAGGCAATGGCAAAGAAGACGACGAAGATGGGGCGGGTGAAGAAAGCGCCAAAGGTCTTATACTGCATCAGGCCGCGGCGCAGGTAGGTTTCCAGCATGGAACCGATGAGGAAGCACAGGACGAAGGGCGTAGTGGGCAGACCGAATTTGTGGTAGAGGTAACCGATCACGCCGAACAGGACGATGGACTGGACATCGAAGATGCGGTTGTTGGTTGCGTAAGCGCCGACACAGCACAGAACCAGAATCAGGGGCATCAGAATGTGCTGCGGGATACGAAGCACCTGAACAAAGCCGCGGATGCCGAAGAACTCAATGATGAGCATGAAGGCAGAGCAGATCATGCAGGCGGCGAAGATGCCGTAGACCACATCGGCGTTTTTCACGAACAGCAGCGGCCCGGCGGACAGACCGTGGATCAGGAAGCCGCCCAGCATCATGGCGGTGACGCCGTCGCCGGGAATACCCAGAACCAGCAGGGGAATCATAGCGCCGCCGATGGTGGCGTTGTTGGCGGTTTCGGTAGCGACGATGCCGTCGGGGCAGCCCTTGCCGAATTCTTCAGGATGCTTGGACATGTTCTTTGCGGTGACATAGGACAGCATGCCGGAGGTAGAACCGCCGATGCCGGGCAGGATGCCAATGCCGGTGCCGATCAGGGCGGAACGCAGGGCGTTGGGAAGCTGCTGGACAAATTCCTTCAGGGAGAAGCCAAAGCCCTTCACAGGCTTGATTTCGATCTTCTGAATCTTGCCCTCATTCTTCTTCTCGGCGAAGATCAGGATTTCGGATACGGCAAAGATACCAATCAGGGTGGGAAGCTGGGCAAAGCCGCCCTTCAGATCGGAGATGCCGAAGATGAACCGGGTGGTGCCGTCGATGGGAGCCATGCCCACAAAGGTGCAGATCAGGCCCAGCATACCGGCCAAAACACCCTTGAGCATATTGCCGGAGGCAAGAACTGCCACCATGGTCAGAGCAAACAGGCAGATACCGAAGTTTTCGGCGGGGGTGAACTTCAGAGCCACATCCGCCAGCATGGGGGCGAAGAAGGTCAGAACGATGAAGGAGAAGACGGAGCCCAGGAAGGAGAAGACAATGCCAAAGCCCAGAGCACGCATGCCCTCGCCCTTTTTCGCCATGGGATAGCCGTCGAAGGTGGTGGCGATGGAGGAGGCGGTACCAGGCATATTCAGCAGGATGGCGGAGATCAGACCGCCGGAGATACCGCCGATGTAAACGGCAACCAGGGTGTTCATGCCCAGGGAAGCGCTCATGCTGAAGGTCAGCGGCAGGAACAGGGCAACTGCCATGGAGGCGGACAGACCGGGGATGGAGCCGAAGATGATACCGACGGCAACACCGGCGGCCATCAGCAGCAGAGAGGAGGGGGTGCAGATCGAGACGAACGCGCCCATCAGACTACTAAATGCTTCCATGAATTATGTTTCCTCCTTAAAGATTGATGGTGAAGATGCCCTGGGGGAGGACGATCTTAAAGCCGTAACGGAACAGGAAGAACACGGCAATGGTAAAGATGACATCGATAACCAGCAGCACGATGATGTCCTTCCTGGTGCGGTGTTCCGCATCTGCCAGAACATACATCTGGATAGGCAGGTAGACCAGGGTGGTGACGATGAAGCCCATGGGCTTCAGGGCAAAGACGTACACCAGAATCAGAATCAGGCTGATGAGCATCCGCTTATAGTCGGAATCGGCGGGGGGATTGGCATCCACTTCGGCAATGCGGGTTTTCAGATTCTTCAGGCTGATGATCAGCAGGGCGGTGGAAAGAATCAGCGTGGCGATGCCTACAACGGTGGGCATGAAGTCAGGGCCGATTTCCATAACCTTGGACTTGGGGAGCAGGGTTGCAGCGTAGATCATCACGGCGCTAAGAGCCATAAAGAATACGCTGATGACGATATCTCCGTATTTCTTAAAAAACATAGCGACTCTCTCCTTAATACGATATTAGCGAACCAGGGCGGGCTTTTTGTGGTCGTACTTCCAGCCGGGGATCAGGTACTGCATGGCCACGGCATCGTCCCGGTCGTGGCTGCTCATGCGGTTGTAGAGGGCATTGGCCTCCATCACCTTTTCCATGTTCAAGTGCACGCCCAGACCGGGGGCGTCGGGTACCTGGAGCTTACCGCCTACGATCTTGGGGGTATCCACCAGCAGGTTCTGGCCGTCCTGCCAGATCCAGTGGGTGTCCAGAGGCGCCGGGTCGCCCACGGCGGCAGCGCCCACCTGGGCGAAGGCTGCCAGGGTGATGTCGAAGTGGTTGTTGGAGTGGACGCCCCAGGTAAGGCCCCAGCTGTGCAGCAGCTGGCTCATGCGCACCGCGCCGTCAAAGCCCCAGAAATGGGGGTCAGCCAGAATGATGTCGCAGGCGTTGAGGCTGACGGTGTGGTAGAACTGCCGCCAGTCGGTGGCGATCATGTTGGTTGCCACCTGGAACTGGGTGGCGTTCTTGAACTCCCGCATAATTTCCCGGCTGGAGTAGCCTGCCTCGGGACCGCAGGGGTCTTCCACATAGGTCAGCACGTCGTGCATATCCTTGCACAGCCGGATGGATTCGTCCAGAGACCATGCGCCGTTGGGATCGATGTTGATCCGGGCCTCGGGGAAGGCTTTCTTCAGTGCCCGGCAGGTTTCCATTTCCTTTTCACCGGTCAGCACGCCGCCCTTGAGCTTGAAGTTGGAGAAGCCGTACTTCTCCCGCAGGGCCTGGGCCTCCTCCACCACCCGCTCGGGGGTGAGGATCTCCTCCCGGCGCAGACGGAACCAGGGGTCAGTGCTGGCGCTTTCGTCCAGATACTGCTGCACGCCGGCAGGGGTCTTACCCTTGTCCGAGACGTAGAAGAGGTAGCCCAGCATTTCCACCTCGGTGCGCTGCTGGCCCTCGCCCAGCAGCTGGCACATGGGCACGTTCAGGTGCTGGCCCAGCAGATCCAGCATGGCGCATTCAATGGCCCATTCGCTCTTGACCACGAATTTCAGCTTGGAGATGTCCAGGGTCTGAATGTCGCCGCCTTCTCCGGCGTTGGGGTTTGCCAGTTTGTGGATCTTCTGAAGAATCTGGCGGTAGTTTGCGATGGGCTGGCCCTCCACCAGAGGACGGACCATGTTCAGACACTCACAGGTGTAATCTCCGCCGTGGATTTCGCCGATGCCGGTGTGTCCGGAGTTGTCCTCCAGGATCACCAGATTTCGGGTGAACAGAGGGGCGTGGCAGCCGCTGAGGGTCATCAGCATGCTGTCGTAGCCAGCCACCGGAATGACCTGCATCCTGGTGATAATCGGTGTATCCATTTCTGCATCTCTCCTTTGCTGTGTTCAAGGGTTCCGGTGTACAAGCGGATGGCAGGTATCCGCTGTGGAAACCATATTTTTTCAACTTCAGGCACATACTACCATGGATTTGCACAAAAAGCAATTCGCATAAGCACCAAATCTCCGCCCACATTTTTGAAAAGAATACGGTCTTTTCATTTTTTGAAAAATACGTTTCGAATAACAATGAGATACGCAGGAGAGATCTTTGAGAAAAACGCAGATTCCGGACTGAAAATGGATGAAAGCAGAGTAAATAATAGAAAGCTCCAAACTTTTTGAAAAGCTGAAATCTACGCCGGTGAAACCGCAGCAACGTGAACAAAAACCAATGATCGAATTTGGCTATTTCGCCGGAGAACTGGGCTGCTGTCATTTTCCTCCTGCGCTGTGAGAAACGGAATGGCGATTTCGCTGTATAGTGCCATTATGAAAGCAAAGTTGCAAAATCCGAAAGTTTATACATATGGTCGGGAATCGGGCCCCGATATTGGTCATTTTATCTATTGCGCTGGACGATGGGCTGTGGTATAGTGTCCCCACGACCAAAGCGCGGGGCTGCAGACACCCTGCGCTGACCTCCTTACAGCATCGCCGGCATCCACCGGCGATGCTTCCATATGGCAACACCACACAAATCGTCTGCGGCCGGATGGCGGGTCTTTTTCCCCATCCGCGCAGTTTGGAAAACAGGGAATACACCAAGTATTCCTCTGTTTTCCAAACTTTCGGCTGAGGAAAAATCCCTCGCCACCGGCTCTTGCCGAATTGTGCGGTGTTGCCCTATACAAAAAGGGAAGCATGCAGGCGGACAAGGCGACAGACCGGAGTGTGCTTCCGGCGTTTGCGGCCTGCGGAGCGCAGATTCTGCCGGCAGTCTGCCGGACATAAAGGAGAGAGCTGTTTATGGCAAAGGTGTACATTCCCCAGGCAATCGCAGAAGAGGGCGAACGCTTTCTGCTGCAGCAGGGTTATGAGGTGGTTCACGGCAGTGGCCCTGAGCCCGAGACCTTCCTCCGGGAGGCATCGGACTGCGATGCCATTGTGCTCAGAGTTCAGCAGTGCCCCGGCTCTGTGCTGGAAGCGTGCAAAAGCCTCAAAATCGTGGCCCGGCATGGGGTGGGCTATGACAATATTGACGTAGTCGCAGCGGAGCGGCTGGGCATCTGGGTGACCAATACTCCCCAGGCCCTGTCGGATTCTGTGGCAGAATACACCCTGGCGGCGCTCCTCATGGCGGCAAAACGCATCCCGGAGTGCAGCCGGGCCCTGTACGCAGGGGATTATTTCTACAAAAATACCCACAAGGGCATGGACCTTGCGGGTAAGACCCTGGGCATCGTCGGCTTTGGACGCATCGGCAGGGCACTGGCGAAAAAGGCTCATTTCGGCCTGGATATGCGGATTCTGGCCTACAGCCGCAGTCTGCGGCAGGATCAGGTACCGGAGTATGTGACAGCCTGTGACCTGAACACGCTGCTGGAACAGGCGGATGTTGTAAGCCTGCACGTTCCCGGGGGCAGCGGCAGGAATCTGATGGATGCAGAGGCCTTTGCCCGGATGAAGAACGGCGCAGTGCTGGTAAACGCTGCCCGGGGAGAAGTGGTGGAGGAAAAAGCCCTGATTCAGGCGCTGGACAGCGGCAGACTCTCCTTCGCGGTGCTGGATGTGCAGGCCAGCGAGCCACCCCGCCCGGACGACCCGCTGCTTGGCAGGGAGGATGTGCTGCTGACGCCCCACATGGCCTCCAATACGGAGCAGTGCATGGCCCGGATGGCGCTCCACGCCGCCTGGCAGGTACACAAGGTGCTCTCCGGGCAAGCCCCGGACTGGCCGGTGAATCATCCGGAAGGAAAATAAAGGATCCGGCGGTAGCATGATGACAGCTGCCGCCGGATCCTTTTACAGAAACAGGGTCAGAACCGGCACGGTCAGAAGCGACGCTAAGGTGGAAATAAACACACATTTGGAGGCAAACTGGGCATCTGCGCCGTATTTCTGAGCAAGAATGGCTGTGGTGGAGCCGATGGGCATACCGGACAGGGTTACGCTGACGCCGATGGTCAGCATATCCAGCTGCAGAGCTTTCAGGCAAAGCAGGCACAATACCGGAAGGGCAATCTGCCGCACCACCACCAGATACAGGGCCTTCGGCTCCCATACGCCCCGCACCGGCACATCTGCCAGTATCGCGCCCACCAGTGCCATGGCCAGAGGGGAGGTGCAGTCTCCCAGGTGATCGATGGCGGTGCCCAGAAAATCGGGCAAGGACAGCCCAAACACCATCCATCCCAGTCCCAGGAAAACCGCGATGATGGAGGGGTTTGTCATGACCTTTTTTGTCCGCTCCCAGCGGGTGCCGCCGGTGGTGAACAGGGAAATGCCTGCACTCCACATCAGGATTCGGGTGGGGATGATGAACAGGGAGGCCAGGAACAGGCCCTCGTCCCCGAAGGCACCGCCGATGAGCGGAAGCCCTGCAAAGCCGGAGTTGGTCACCAGGGTTCCGTACTGCATGATGCACTTTTCGCTGGGGATGAATCTGTTGTACAGCAGCTTCCCGGCGGCCAGGGCGGCCAGGGCCATCACGGAGGCAATGAGCAGCGCCGCAGCGCCCCGGGCCAGGGCCTCCATGCTGAATTCCATGCGGAAGGAACTGAAAACCATGCACGGCAGGGTAATCAGCACCACGAAATCCGTCAGCTTGCCCCGGACTTCATCGGAAAAAATATTCTTTTTGCGGCAGTAATAGCCAACAGCAAGATAGATGAACAAAATGGACTGGGTATTGACCATTTTCTGAAAAGTATCCACGGTTATCCCTCCACAATGGGCGTCAAAAGCGTTCCTTCCGCATCAAACTCCATGTATTCAGGCTGAGACACCGCTTCCAATCCGGGGTACTTTCCGGCAAGAACATCCGCATAGTAGGCTTCGCTGAGCATAATGCTGCCGATGTGCAGGCTGTTGGGAATGCGGATGATGCGGACATTTTTCTGGTCGATGCCATTGCAGGTGCGCACGCACAGCTGAATGGCCTCTTTATCGGAATAGACAATGCAGGGAATTCGGGCGCTGGCAAGGACAGTGGAAGTGATGCAGTTGGGGTACATCATTTCCAGGTCGATTTTATCAAAGAAACGCTTGGTGATGGCGTTTGCCAGTCCCACACCCAGGGAATTGCCATGGCTTTCTTCGCTGAGATCCAGGAAGCAGGTGCGCTGAACGTTCACGCCGCCGTGGGCGAATTCTGTAGAGAAGGTTCCGGTAATGTTGGGGTCCACGCCGGTACCGGAGTAGTTCTTTCCGGTTTCATCGACGATGAGTACATCGCCCTCGCCCACCAGCAGTGAGGGCATGTTGTCAAAGGCGAATTTCAGCAGTTCCGGCTCCCGGGTCAGAATGTCTTTTGCGTCGATGGCTTCAATGCGGCAGGTTTCGTCGTAGGCGTTCTCTATGCAGGGGATAGCGAAGAGAATGGGGCCTTTGGCCAGCATCACCTGGGCAATGGACAGAATGTTTGCACCGATTTTGCCCATGCCCTCGGAATGCACCCGCTCCGCACCCTTCTGCTTGCCCAGGCCCACGGCCATCATTTTGCAGGGGCCGCTTTCCACCTTGCCCCGGAAGGCATTGTGGGGCTTTAACCGGCAGGAGAGGATCACACCGTCGCTTTCGTAGGCATTCTTATCCATATAAACCGGAAGGCCGGTGTCGGAGATTCCCAGCTCCACCACCTCCATGCTGGAGCGGATGGGGCAGCCCATGGTCTCGGGGGTGATGTTGTAGCTCGCCAGCACCTCCAGCTGTCCCTCGGCGGTTGCACCACCGTGACTGCCCATGGCAGGCACAATGAAGGGATTGGCACCCCGGCGCTTCACGGCATCCACAACAGCCTTGGTGATGATAGACACATTTGCAATGCCCCGGCTGCCTGCAGTGATGGCGATGGACATACCGGGCTTTATCTTCTCCGAGAAAAGGGGCTGGGCAATCTGCGCTTCCACCACCTGTGGAATCTTCTCCGGTGGAATCGTTTCCCGGGGAAAGGTCTGCTTTGCACGGAACATTTTAGGAAGTGCAATTGGCGCAAGCAATGCGGATACAACGCCGTCTTTCTTGATTTCCATACGTTTCTCCCTCGATATACATTTTTTCTGTTGATTCGGTGGGCTCCCCACGGGATTGCAGTCAATGGTTTGCACAGACTATTTTAGCAGAGAAGGAAAAATAGTCTATTTGCGAATTGAACCAAGCTGTGCCCAATTTTATGTGGGAATTAGATATTCTTTCAGTGATTGAAAGAAATATTTCAAAAACGCAGTAAAATTATTTCACATGAATTGACAGCAAAACAACAGCTGTGCTATACTGATTGCATTCCAAGAAATGGAGGGTTATCTCACATGGCAAAGGTTGCGATTCTGCTCCCCCAGGCGCAGATGTGTGCCCTGGCAGCTCCGCTGGTGCCGGAGTATTCCAACATTACCCTGACCTGTCTGGATTATGTGGAGACCCAGTTCGCGGTGTCCCGGGCCATGGAGGTGGAGAAGGACTGCGATCTGATCATTGCCAGAGGTGTTCAGGCCAGACTGATCAAATGCAACACCTCCCTGCCTGTGGTGGAGGTACAGATCACCACCCAGGAACTGGGCATGGAAATGCTGAGCCTGCGCCGGGAGCTTGGGGAGGAGTGCCCCCGCCTGGGCCTGATCTGCTTCCCGAACATGATCGGAGACACCTCCCATTATAACGAGCTGTTTGGTATTGACCTGAAATGCTATTTTGTCAACAGCCATCAGGAGCTTACAGGGGCGGTCAGCCAGGCTATGGAGGAGGGCTGCCGCGGCGTAGTCGGCGGCGAGATCGTCTGCGAGTGTGCCCGGGCGCTGAATTTGCCCAACCGGTTCCTGCCTGCCGGCGCTGAAAGCCTGAAAAACGCACTGGAAACGGCCTCCAGAGTGTGCTATGCCATTGATCAGAAAAAGCGGAATCTGTCGGAAATGGACACCATGCTGAATAACACGTTCAGCGGCATCATGCAGGTTGACCGCAACGGCGTGATCCAGCGCCTGAACCGCGCGGCTTCCGTTCTGCTGAACAAGGAGGCCTCTGAGATCGTAGGCCGCAGGGCGGTGGATGCCATTCCGAATCTGAATGGAAAGCTTCTGGAGGATGCTCTGCAATTCGGACTGGAATCCTATGCGCTGGTGGTCAATATCCGCAACAAAGCGGTGGTGGTGAACATTGCCCCCATCCGGATCGAGGAGGAGACCCGCGGTGTTTTGCTGACCTTCCAGGAGGACCGGCAGATCATGGAGATGAACACAGAGCTGCGCCGGGAGCTGTTCCAGCGGGGAGCGGTGGCCAAATTTGAGTTTGACAGCATTGTCTGCCGCAGCGAAAAGATGCTTCAGCTGGTGAAAACCGCAAAGCAGATGGCAAAATTCAACGCCCCGATCTTCCTGAGGGGAGAAGCCGGCAGCGGCAAGACGGTTATTGCCCAGTGCATTCATAAGGAAAGCCTCAATGCCAGCAGCGCCTTTGTTTCCGTGGACTGCAGCGCATGGATGCCCGAGACGCTGGATGGAAAGCTGTTTGGCAACTATTCCACAAAGAAGGACGGCCCCATGTGTTTTGCGGAGATGGCGCAGAACGGCACGCTGTATATCAGCAGCGTAGAGTGCCTGATGCTGGAGACGCAGTTCAAGCTTCTGAAGCTGATCCAGGGAAAATTCTATCACAACGGTTCACAGAATCCTTCCGCCACATCCGTACGCATCATCGCATCTTCGGAAAGCAATCTGCTGGAGCGGGTGGAGCGCGGAGAATTCCGGCGTGATCTGTATTATGCGCTGACGGTGCTGAGCCTGGAGGTCCCGGCTTTGCGGGAACGCAGAGAGGACATCCCCGGGTGGCTGGATTATTACATGGCGGAGTACCAGGAAAAGTACAAGCGCTTCCTTCGGGTGACCAGCGGCGCAAAACAGTACGCACAGGAATACGACTGGCCGGGCAACCTGGATCAGCTGAACAGTGTCTGTGAGCGTGTGGTCATGCTGACGGAAAAGCGGAATGTGGATGAGGTCTTCCTGCGGCGGCAAATTGAGGATGTGACACCGCTTATCACGGCCAAAGCGGAGAAGGTCGTGGTGGTTCAGGATCCCAAGGCGCTGAAGATCTCCCAGCTTCTGTCGGAGTACGGCGGAAACCGGGAGAAGGTGGCCTCCGAGCTGGGGGTCAGCAAAACGACCCTGTGGCGCTATATGAAAAAGTACGGTATTGAACCCAATTATTGATGGAAAAGGGACTGCCCCGGCATGATTTGCCGAAATGACGAGACGGCCCCTTTTTCATCGCGGCTGCGGTTTTTGGCAGCAGCCGCTTACAGGACAAAATGCAGGAGGCAACGATATGGAGCTGAAGATCGGACGCATGGAACACGGGCCGCGGAACGCGATTTCGGATGTGGCAGGGATCCGGGTGGGGCACTGCACGGTGGACAATCCACAGCACAAAACCGGTGTGACGGTGATCCTGCCCTGCGAGGATGATATTTTTCGCAGCAAGATGGTGGCCGCGTTCCATGTTCTGAACGGCTTTGGAAAAACCGCGGGACTGATGCAGATCGGGGAGCTGGGCACACTGGAGACACCCATCGCCCTGACCAACACGCTGAACGTGGGCCTTGTCCACGATGCCATGGTGGAGTATATGTGCCGGCAGGGGGAGGCGCGGGGCTACCGGATTACATCGGTGAACCCTGTGGTCTGCGAGTGCAACGATGCCTCTCTGAACGACATCCGCCACCGGGCGGTGGGGCAGGCGGAGGTATTTGCTGCCATCGCCGATGCTTCTGAGGACTTTGCTCTGGGCGATGTGGGCGCGGGCAAGGGCATGACCTGCCACGGCCTGAAGGGCGGCATCGGCACGGCCTCCCGTGTTGTGGAGGTGGAGGGAGAGCGGTTTACCCTGGGCGTGCTGGCGCTGACCAACCACGGCAGACTCCGGGATCTCACCGTCGGCGGACAGAACCTGGGGGAGCAGATTGAAGAGCGCATCCGACAGGACGCTCCGGACAAGGGCAGCTGCATTATGATTGTGGGCACGGATCTGCCGGTGACCTCCCGGCAGCTGGGACGGATCATCCGCCGGTGCAGTGTGGGCCTGGCCCGGTTGGGAAGCTACATCGGCCACAGCAGCGGCGAGGTGATGGTGGGCTTCTCCACGGCAAACCGCATCCCGTCAGAGGGCGGGTGCCTGAATTTTCGCTGCATCCACGAGTCTCATATCGACGAGGCGTTCCGGGCGGCGGCAGAGGCCACGGAGGAAGCGGTGCTTCGCTCCATGCTGGCATCACGCACCGTCACGGGCTGGTCCGGCAAGGTTCGCCGAAGCCTGGCTGATTTCTGGCCGGAGGAATAAGAAGATGCGGGGGCAGCCACATGGGCCGCTCCCGCGTTTTGTGTATGCTCCAATGGGGGGGGCACCGCAGTGACAAGGCCACGATGAGAAAAACAAGGTGCGTTCCTCTTGTAGGGGCAGCCGTCCCCGGCTGCCCGGCGGGGCCGGTTACCATTTCAACCAGACCCAGGCGAATCCATATCAATTGCCGACATTGCTACGGATAAAAACGTCGCCGTAGGGAATGCATTCATGCATTCCGCATGGCATACCCGGTGCACGGAACGGATCAATCCATTCCCTACAGGCAAAAACGTCGCCGTGGGGTGGGGGAAAATCAGTTCTACCGCTGGTTGTACTGCGCGCGGATTCGCTGATCGGTGCATTTGAAATCGTTCAGCTTGGTGCAGCCGGAGAACATCCAATCCATGTCGGTAACATTGGCGGTATCAAAACCGGAGACATCCAGTGCGGTCAGGCTGCTGCAGCCCCAGAACATCCAGCCCATGTTGGTAACATTGGCGGTATCAAAACCGGAGACATTCAGCGCAGTCAGATTGCTGCAAGCGCAGAACATTTGCAGCATATCGGTAACATTCGTGGTATCAAAACCGGAGACATCCAGTTCTGTCAGGCTTCCACAATTGTTGAACATACAGCCCATGTCGGTGACCTTGGAAGTATCAAAACCGGAGACATCCAGTTCTGTCAGGCTTTCGCATTTGTTGAACATCGCATACATATCAGTGACCTTGGAAGTATCAAAGCCGGAGACATCCAGTGCAGTCAGGCTGCTGCAGCCCCAGAACATATAGCGCATGTCGGTAACCTTGGAGGTGTTGAAGCCGGAAACATCCAGCTGCGTCAAATTTTTGCAGCCTTGGAACATTGCTCTCATGTTTATAACCTTGGCAGTATCAAAGCCGGAAACATCCAGTTCTGTCAGGCTTTCGCAGCCGGAGAACATAAGGCGCATGTTGGTCACATTGGTGGTATCGAAGCAGCCGCCAAAGTCAATAGTCGTGGTGTTTACAAAACCGGAAAACAGGAAGGATGCGTTGGGATTGGGGGCGATGATGCCATCTGCCGCTACAGTCAGATTTCCATCCTCCATCCAGGCGAGGACGCTCCTGTCCCCGGCCTCCGACACATCCCAGGCAGTTCGGGGCACATCCGTGAGGCTGTCCCGGAAGGTCACGGTTTTTACATCAGCGCACTTGTACGCAGGCTGTCCCCAGAAGGGCAGGTCTGGTTTTTCCTCGTAAGCCACATCTGACGTACTTTCTGCCGCCGCCATGACGTTGACCTTGATGGGCGGCTGGGTGGGCACGGTTGTCTCCACGGCCTGGGTTTCAGGCGGGAGGGCCATTGCAGGATTTTCCGGTTGGTTCTTCCCTCTCACGCCAAAGCCAAGGGCAAAACCCAGGAGCACCGCCACCACGGCAGCGGCGGCGATAACAATGTATGGCGTTTTCTTCTTGTGATTATGAGGCGTTCCGGCGGTTTGCAGTTGGCTGAGGAACTCCCCCATGGACTGAGTACGGCTCTTGGCGGAGACGGTCATGGCCTTTTGCAGGGC
>CALYRG010000041.1 GCA_945482615.1 uncultured Clostridia bacterium
GCCATGGAGCTGCCCGACGGCACCATCGTCACCGGCAAGACCACCGACCTGCTGGGCGCGGCATCTGCCCTGCTCCTGAACGCCCTGAAAAGGCTGGGGGGCATCCCCGACGATCTTCACATCATCTCTCCTGTGGCTCTGGATCCCATCCAGCATCTGAAGGTGGATCACCTGGGCAACCGGAACCCCCGGCTCCACACCGACGAGACGCTGATTGCTCTGTCCATCAGTGCCGCTACCAATCCCGTGGCCGAGCACGCCATGGAGCAGCTGAGCAAGCTCCGGGGCTGCGATGTCCATTCCTCGGTGATTCTGAGCAGCGTAGACGAAAAAATCTTCAAGCGGCTGGGTGTCAACCTCACCTGTGAGCCGCGGTACAATGGGTAAGCTATGATCTATCAGAACATGGTGGCCGGGACGTTTCTGTCCCGGCCCAATCGGTTTATTGCAAAGGTGGAAATAGATGGGCGGGAGGAAACCGTCCATGTGAAGAACACCGGCAGATGCCGGGAGCTGCTGATCCCCGGCTCTGCCGTTCTTTGTCAGCGGGCAGCAAACCCCAGCCGGAAGACCCGGTTTGATCTGATCTGCGTGTGGAAGGGAAAGCGTCTCGTGAACATGGATTCCCAGGCGCCCAACGTGGCTGCCGGAGAATGGCTGGCTTCCGGCGGACTGGGTGAAATACAGAACCTCCGCGCGGAGACGGTGCACGGCGACTCCCGGTTCGACTTCTCCTTTACCCGAAACGGCAGGCCCTGTCTTCTGGAGGTCAAGGGTGTGACCCTGGAAATGGACGGGATGTGCGCCTTCCCCGATGCCCCGACCCAGCGGGGTGCAAAACATTTGCAGGGTCTGCGCCGGGCGGTGGCAGAAGGGTATGAAGCCTATGTGCTGTTTGTCATTCAGATGGCAGATGTAGCATACTTCCGTCCCCATTTTGAAACCGACCCCACCTTTGCCGCTGCTTTGGCCGAGGCTTCCAACGCGGGGGTGCGCATTCTCGCCTATGACTGCGCCGTCACCGAAACCACCATGACCATACGAAACCCGGTAGAGGTTCGGCTGTGATTTTGTGATGGATGCCCGCCTGTCCGGTCTTCCGCCTCCCTCGTAGGGGCGATTATCAATCGCCCGCCTTTCTGATATTCATTTGACTGCGCGGGCGGTTAATAACCGCCCCTACGGGTGCATTGCAAGCCTGTAAAAATTCCCCCTGACTTGCGTCAGGGGGAATGATGTATATCACCTAAGAGGTCTTACCAGGTCTCAGACAGCCTTGCGCTTCTTGCTGTAGATATAAGCAGCAGCCAGGCCGCAGGCGGTGATGCCCAGAACGGCAACGGACATCATGATGGGGTCACCGGTCTTGGGGTTGGAGGTATCAGCAGTCTTGCGGTAGACATTGTTCACAACCACACGGATGGTGATGTCCTTGTTCTGACGGGCAGCGGTCAGATTGCTGATGCTGGTGTAGTAGTTGCCGAAGGCCCAATCCACGGGGAAGTTGTTGCCCTCGAACTGATACAGCTTCACTTCCATGCCGTTGCTGTCCTTAGCGGTGTAGATGGAAGCCATCAGGTTCCACAGGTCGCCGCCCTTTTCAGCGCTGACGGTGCCGTCGGTGCCGATGTTGTAGTTCTTGTTGGAGTTGTTGGTGATGGAGAACCGGGCATCGTAGGAACCGAAGTTCTTATTGGTGTAAACTTCCAGGTAGACATTGCCGGGCACTTCGCTGTAGCTGGGGGGATTGGTGGTGCCGGTGGTACCGTTGGTACCATTGTTGGAACCGGTGGAGCCGTTGCCGGCAGAGCCGCCGGAGCCGATGGTGCCATTGTTATTGTTGGAACCATTGTTGTTATTGCCAGTGTTATTGTTGGTGCCGTCGCCGGGGCCGACGATGATGCCGTTATTATTGTTGTTGGTGGTATCATCATAGCTGGGGACGTTGGTACCGGTGGAACCGTTGGTACCGAGAACAGTAACGCGGTAGGTCACTTCGCCAGTAGTCGCGGAGGGGCCCTGCATCGTCATGGACAGAGTCTTGTTGTTGAAGTTGGCCCCCAGAGCGCCCTTGATGTCGGTGACGGTAGCACCGCCGTTGCTCTTCAGGCTGTAGGTTACGGTAGTACCAACCGTGGTCTTAACCAGTGTGACAGGCACGGTCTTGCGGGTGTCCTGGAAATCACCGTTGTTCTCGCTGTCAAGAAGGATCTTCGCATCCACACGCCAATCTTCTTCGACCTTGTTGGCACGAGGAGTAACTTCCAGAATGTACTTAACCTGCTTGTTGGTGGTATCAACCTTGTCCCGGATGCTTCCGTAAACCATGTTGTGCACCGGAGTGCCGTTTGCAGAGACCTTCTGCACGATGGCATCAGCAGTCACGGAAGCATAGCCCTCTTTGGCCAAAGCGGCAGCAGCAGCAGACCGGATCTCGGTTTCATTTGCATCGCTGGACACCTGAGCATAAGCAATGGTGCTGCTATATCCCAGAGAATTGTCAGCGGTGTTCTTGACAACAAACAAAACGGCGTAGTCGACCTTTGTTGCGCCAACGCCTTCAAGAACAGTCGTTCCTGAATCTCCATCAAGAGGGACTATGTCGGTAGCACTGGCCGCGAAGGGAATTGCTGTCACCAGAAGCATTGCAACCAGCAACAGGCTGAGCATTTTCTTCACGCTTTTCATTTTTTTCTAACCTCCTAGAAAAATTTGTTTTTACGAAATTCTATGCCCCTGGGCCAAAACCCTTCAAGACTTAGAAAGCCTTTCAGGTTTTTCCTCCCATGGCATCTCTTTCATGTGCGTATTATAACGCATGGCCACCCAATTGTCAATAGGAAAGTTACAAAATATTACAAATTAATTTATTAAGATTTACAACGATATCTTAATCTTTATCATTTTTGAAATCCTTCCAGGGGATTTGGTTGCAATTTGTCGCCATTGGAGGGATTCTGACACCTCCGCAATTCACCGTTCCCCAGGGAGAAAAACAAGCTCTTGTGTTGTATTTCATTGTAGCACACAATATATGGTAAGTAAAGGCCGCAATCTGCACAAAAGATGCGATTGAAAAAGGTTACACGCCGTCCTCGGCTGCCCGGCGGCGGGTAATTATCGTTATGGTGAGAGGAATGCAGTGTGTCCAGTCCGTAGGGAACGGATTTATCCGTTCCGCGTACCGGGTGCGTCATACGGAATGCATAAATGCATTCCCTACGGGAGGCGGTGGGCGTTACGGTTATAACGAGGCCTGGGCGAATACGTGGCCTGAGCTTGCCTCCCTCTCTGAGGGAGGTGCCCGAAGGGCGGAGGGAGTGTCCTGCGTCATTTGGGAATGGTTGATCATACCCAACGGCACCCCCTCAGTCAGCGAAGCTGACAGCATGAATAGAGGTATGATTGCCACCGGCAATCATGGAAATTTTGATTCGCTGCGCGGGGCACAACCCCAGCGGGGGAGCCAAGGGGCTGTGGCGAACATTGACAATATACGCTTTAAGCTGAATAAAACCGATAAGCACATTCTATTATCTATTTCATCGGGTCAGACCTTACGAATGGGGTACATACGCGCCCTCCTTCCCTTCTGCGTACAGCCTCTCCACCTGGGGCCGGAGCTCCAGGAACGTCTGGACAATGACGGGGTCAAAGTCCCTGCCGCTGCCCTGCCGGATGATGTCAAAGCAGGCATCCAGCGGCAGAGCATCCCGGTAGCAGCGCTTGGCGGAAACCGCATCAAACACATCTGCCACCGCCATGATCCGGGCGGACAGCGGAATATTCAGCTGGGACAGGCCCTGGGGATAGCCCTTGCCATTCCACTTCTCATGGTGGAACCGGGCTACCTGACAGGCGATCTCCTCAAACTGCTCGTCCCCCATCTGTCCGAAGGAATCCGCGATCATCCGGGCTCCCCGCTCCGCGTGGGTCTTCATGATCCCGAATTCCTCCGGGGTGAGCCTGCCCGGCTTTTGCAGGATGGCATCGGGGATGGCGATTTTACCAATGTCGTGCATAGGTGCGGCCTGGACAAGGGTCTGAATATAGTCCCGGGTGAGAACGTCCCGGAAGTTTCCCCGGCGGCGAAGCTCGTTTGCCAGCAGCTCCACGTAGGCCGTGGTGCGGTGGATATGGCCGCCGGTGCTGTCGTCCCGGTTTTCAATCAGAGTGCCGAAGCCCATGACCATCTCCCGGTGGTAATTTTCCAGCTCCGTATAGGCCGGATTCTCCTGATTGAGGTAGCTGGCAAGAACGGTAAACACAGGCACCATGCAGGTGACCAGCGCCTCCGGGTTCAGATACTCCACCGCCGTCACCGCCAGCATCGCCCCCACACAGGTGAGAATATTGATCCGCTTTTGCAGGGCCACATAGCGCAGCCGTCCCAGCACCAGGAACACCGACATTCCCACATAGATCAGGGCGATGACAAAGCATGTATACACCGGTATACCCATGGAATAATTGGTACGCACTCCGATGCAAAATTCCAGGGAGGGCATGGTCAGCGCCATCACTGCCAGGTTGATCAGCAGCGGCAGCAGCAGCCCCGCCTGCTTCCACCGGGAATCCGGCTGCCAGTCCGACTGGTTCAGCAGGTACAGAAACAGCATGTACACCAGCATGTCCAGACTGACATAGAAGCAGGCATGAAGAAAGAAATTCAGCCCCAGAGGGACGGTTTCCAGATGGTTGACTGTGTAGGCGGTTGTGCCGTCAAACACGATGGACAGAGCGCCGCTGACCAGAATGGCGGCAAAGTAGGGGGAAATTTTGCTGGAATGGTACCGGTGCCGCTCCCACAGGTACAGAAAGCCGATGTACACAACGATCATCAGGCACATCAGCTGCATTTTGATATGAACCATAGTCACTCCTTATCCGGCACTCAGATCAGGCGTACCTGCTGCGCCGCAGTCTCCTCCGGGACGCCAGCCAGGACAAGGCACTGGATGCCAATTGTTTCCAGGCGGTGCACAGCATCCGCGTAATCAATATGAATGGTGCCGTCCACGATCAGGGACACAAGGCCCTGGGTATAGATGACGGAGGTCTGGATAAAATGGGCCGCGTCCGCCGCCGTGATGCCAAGGGACTGGGATAGGGTCTTTACAAGCTTCTCATGCACCTGGGGGTCAAACACGGTGCCGATACCGCCATGGGCAACCATCCGCTGGCTGTTGGCCCGGATGAAATGGATGAGATTCGGCTCATCGAAGGCGGCCCGGAGATAGCGAAGCCCCACCGCGGCGAACATCTGCACCGCACCGGTTCCATGGGGAACCTCCCGGCTGTTAAACTCCCGCAAAACGTATTCGGCAAATTCCTCCCGGAAGGCCTCCATGCTTCCAAAGGTCCAGGAGATGGGCTGAGTGGAGCAGCCAAGCTCTTTTGCAAGGCGGCCAATGGTCAGCGCCTGATTCCCCTCCCGGATCACCAGATCCATGGCTGTGCGCAAAATCCGCTCTCTGGGTATTTGTACTTTCGGCAAAAGAAAAATCCCCTTTCCGGTTTATATAATATACATTATGTAATAGCATTCACATTATAGCGCAAAAACACGATTTGTCAAGGGGCGCGGAGATTGACAGCGGGCGGTTGATAACCGCCCCTACGATGGGATCGCGCCCGCCCGTAGGGGCGATTATCAATCGCCCGCCATGTGTGTTTACCGATCTGTGTGTTGGATGGTACGGTGTCGGTTTTTGATTCGTATTCGCCCAACACGTTTTTTGATCTGCCCGATACCGCCTCTACGATGGGAACGGATTATTCCGTCACGAGGGTCACCCCGCCCCGGCGGGCTGCATCCGCAAAGACCCGGTACACCTTCCCGAAATAGGCCGGAGCATCCTGGGTATTTACAAAGCGCACCTGGGTGTCCGTCAGCTCCGTCAGGCAGTCGTACAGGGCATCCAGATTTCCGCCGTAGTGCTCCGGAAACTGCAGCTGCTCCCGCAGGTACCGATGGGCCTGCTCCCGGCTCTCCATCTGCCGTGCATCCAATGTGATCACCATGCTACTCCCTCCCATACAGCAGCTCGAAGCTCTCATAGTGGTCTTCCGTATAGTAGATCAGTCCGTCGTTGGAAAAGACAATGCGCTTTGCGCCGCGGAAGCCGCCTTCATAATCAATATCGCACTCATAGTATTTCCGTCCGTCCTTCACCGGCAGGAGCTCTTCGTAATTTCCAAACCGGTCACCGCCGATGCTCATGCCCGGGGCCACCTCCCAGAGGTTCCCCTTCTGGCTGTCCCAGCCCAGCTCCTTTGCCCGCTGCTTGGTGATGAAGTTGTCCGGCAGATGACCGTACAGGTGCAGATACAGCGCCACCTCATCCCGGGAGGAATACTGCCCGGCCTCGTCCGGAGTCTTGCCGGAGTCCTCCGTCCCGGGCAGTGCAATCGTACCTTCCGCTTGTGTCTGCTGGGGTGTCAGGGCTTCTTCCAGCACTTCCGGGGCAGCATCCTGCACAGTGTCCGTCACGCCGCCGCAGCCGGTGAACACCAGCGCCAGCACCATGAGCAGGGCCAGCAGAGCTCTGGGACATTTTTTCCGTTTCATATTGAATTTACCTCCTTATACCCGGACAGACGCGGTGCTTCCGCCGGAATGGGCCTTCTCCACCAGAATCTGCCGGTCAATCTCCCGGCGCAGCTCCGGCACATGGGAAATGATGCCCACCAGCTTGTTTCCCGCCAGGGACTGCAGGGCGGCCATGGCCTGCTGCAATGTTTCCTCGTCCAGGGTGCCGAAGCCCTCATCCACAAACAGGGCATCCAGCTGGACGCCGCTGGCGGAGCTCTGAATCTCCTCCGCCATGCCCAGGGCCAGGGACAGGGATGCCAGGAAGGATTCGCCGCCGGACAGGGACCGGACACTGCGGACGCTGCCGTTGTAGTGGTCGATGACATCCAGCTCCAGGCCGCTCTTGCCCTGGCGATCCTCCTGCTCCTCCCGGCGCTTGAGATCGTACTGCCCTGCGGACATCTTCATCAGGTGGATATTGGCACGGCTGAGAATCCGATCAAAGAACCGGGCCTGGACATAGGCTTCCAGGGTGATTTTCTGTCTGCCGGTGAGGTTTCCTCCGGCGGTGAGGGCCAGGGCCTTGACCCAGCTCCACTCCTTTTCCAGCGCTTCCAGCTGCTTTGCCTTCTTCTCCACCTGAGACCGAATGCTCCCGTTGGTTTCCAGACGAAGCCGGACTGCGTTCATGCTCTCCCGGAGCTCTCCTTCCCGGCGAACCTCCTGGGAAAGAATCTCCCGGCTGCGGGCCAGCTCCCCGGCTGCATCCTCCGTCAGGGCCCGCTTTTCCAGCGCTGCCACATTGCCCTGGGCCTGATTGAGCTTCAGGAGGCTGTCCTGTGCCTGTCTCCGGGCCGCCTCCAGCGCCTTTTCTCCGGCTTCCAGCGTCCCTTCCAGCTGCCGGATCCGGGCCTGCGCCTGGGCCCTTCCGGGATAAGAAAGCTTCTGCGCCTGTCGGGCGCACTCCTGCTCCGTCCGGCGGAAGGTCTCGGTGTTCACCGCCAGTCGGGTGGCGCAGTCCTTCTGGCGGCTGTCCAGGGTCTGCTGTGCGGCCTCCTTCTGGGGCAGCTGTTCCTTCAGCTCCTTTTGCCGGGCGATGCGCCTGTCCTGCTCGTCCAGCTGGACCCGGAGCTCCATCCCCTGCCGGATGGTCTGGGCGAGGAACTGTTCCTCCGCCTGCCGGATGTCCCCCTGGGCCGTCTGGGGGAACAGGGAAGCCGCTTTTTCCTCCAAAGATGCCCGGGCATTCTTCAACTGGCCGGAAAGCTGGGCGGCATCGGCGCTTCTGGCGTTGGCGGTCTTCTGTGCTTTCCCGGCGGCAGCTTCCGCCTCCTCCACCGCCGACTGAGAGGGCGCACTCCGGGACAGAGCCGCAAGATGGGGATGCTCCAGAGCGCCGCACACCGGGCAGGGCTGCCCCGGCTCCAAGGTCATCGCCATGACCCCCGCCTGCTCCGCGTTGAAGGCACGGCGCATGGCGGCGGCTTTTTCCCGGCAGCTGTCAGCCTCTGCCTCTGCTGCCTGGTAGATGCTCCTTGCCTGGATATAGCTTGCTTCCAGCTTCTCCATGGCAAGCCGCTCCTTCCGGAAGGCCTTTACCGCAAGGGTCTGGGCCGCCAGGGCGTCCCTCTGAGCGGCCAGCTCCGAACGAAGGGCGGGCGCATCCTCCAGCTTTTCCAGCTCCTGGCGCAGGGCCGCCAGAGCTTCCGCCAGTGCCGTCTGTTCCCGGCGGGTCTCCTCCAACACCTGCCGATCCTCCCTGATCCGGGCGGACAGTGCCTCCTGCTCCTTCTGCATCTGGGTCAGCCGGTCATAGTCCGGCAGGGATGCGCGCAGGGAAGCCAGTTCTTCATTCCAGGCCGCGGCCTGTTCCTTCTGTGCCTCCTGCCAGGCAAGCGCCTGTCTGGATTCCTCCGCACGAAGCTCCAGAGCGGGAAGACCTTTACGAGCCGCCTCCAGCTCCTGCAGGGTCTTCTCCTGCTCCTGCAGGATACCCAGCCGGAGGGTGAGGGCTTCCTTTCGGGGGACAAGGGCTTCCAGCTCCTCCGACAGGGTTCGTTTTTCCGTCTCGTCTGCGGCAATCAGCTCCCCCAGCAAAGCGGTAAGCTCCTGGGGCGGCAGTCCGGTCCGTCCCGCCGCCTCTGCCTTTTCCATCAACGGGCTGTCCTGGCTGCACCGGATGCCGGAGGCAAAGCGAAGAATCCCCGCGCTCTCCAGCTCCCACTGCCGCCCCAGCTCTCCGGAGCGTTCCCGGAGCTTGTCCTGGAGCCGCTGGTACAGCCCGGTGCTGAATATATCCCGGAAAATCTTCTGCCGCTCCCCGGTCTGGGCCAGCAGCAGCCGCAGAAAGTCCCCCTGGGCAATCATGGCAATCTGGGAGAACTGCTCCCGGTTCACCCCCAGGATTTCCTCGATCCGCTCGGTGACCCGCACCGGCTGGGTCTCCACCTTTCCGTCGGGCAGATACAGCTCCGCCTGGGCGCTCTGTTTGGTGGTGCCGGCGCCCCGGGCTTTTTTGCGCATATACTCGGGGCTGCGCCGGACGGTATATTCCAGGCCCCGGTGCAGGAAGGTCAGCTCCACCAGCGTAGGGGTATCCTCCGGGGCATATTTGGAGCGGAGCATTCCCGGCTCCCGGTTCTGGCCGCTGGGTCTTCCGTAAAGGGCAAAGGTGATGGCGTCAAAGATGGTGGTTTTCCCCGCCCCGGTGTCTCCCGTGATCAGATACAGACCTTTGCTTCCCAGCTTTTCCAGGGGGATATCCTGCCGGCCGGCGTAGGGGCCAAAGGCGGACAGGATCAGTTTCGTGGGTCTCATAGGCTCTCCTCCCGCAAAGACTCAATCAGGCATCTGCAATAGTCGCTCTGTTCCCGGCTCATGGGCTTGCCGTTCTGCTGGGCGTAGAAGTCCTCAAACAGCTCCAACTCACTTTTGCGCTCCATTTCCGTCTGATCCGGAATCCATTGCGCCGCCCGGGTGCGGGTATTGTCATAGTCCAGCTTCATAATATTGGGGTAGATGGTGCGAAGCCTGTCCAGGGCGTTGGGCACGTCCTCCTCATCGGTGAGGGTGACGTGGAGGTAGTCCCCGGTGTTGCTGCCCTGGTAGTTGGCCCGGAGGGTCAGCTCCTCATAGCTGCCCCGAATTTCCCGCAGCTCCCGCAGAGGGGTCAGGGGCACGGTGCGCACGGCAACGCTTCCCTTCTGCCCAAGCTCCACCACCGTGACGGATTTTTTGTGGTTCGCCTCGGAAAAAGAGTATTTCAGCGGTGTGCCGCAGTAGCGCAGGGTCTGCTGTCCCACGCTCTGGGGGCCGTGGATATGGCCCAGCGCCACATAGTCAAAGCCGTCAAAGACAGCTGCATCCACATTGTCCGTACCGCCCACGCTGACGGTCTCGGAGTCGCACACCGCGGCTCCGGTGACAAACTGGTGGGTAATGAGCACGTTGCGCACTGTCATGTCCGCCCGCAGGTCGTTCACAGCTGTCCGGAGGGCATCGGTGTAGGATTCGATGGTCTCCTCCGGGAAGAAACGGCGCACATGGGCAGGCTTCAGGAAGGGCAGGCTGTAGAAGCCCACCGGGCCGTATTCGTCCTCCAGAAAGAAGGGCTGAACCATGGCGTTATACACCGGGGCCATGTGAACGCCGCTGCCGTCCATCAGCCGGGCGGCAAAGGCCAGCCGCTCCGGGCTGTCATGGTTGCCGCTGATAACGAAGACCGCAACATTCCGGTGAGACAGCTTTACCAGAAAATCGTCAAACAGCTCCACCGCCTCCGCGGGGGGCACCGGCTTATCGTACACATCCCCCGCAATGATCACCGCCTGGGGCTTTTCCTCGTCAATAATAGTCAGAATCTCTTTCAGAATATAGCGCTGATCTTCCAGCATGGAAAAGCCGTTGACCCGCTTTCCCAGGTGCAGATCCGACAGATGGATAATAATCATATTCTCTCTCCTTGCGTATGGGAATTCCCGCTGCCGCTGTCATGATAAATGATTATACCAGATTCTCTCCGTTTTGCAACAAAAAGGAAGCCCTGCCCGGGAGCCTTCCCGGGCAGGGGCATTTCTGAATAGGGTGCGGTCTGTGTATCCCTTCGGGAGCCTTTCCGGCGTTCCTTTCCCTCCTGGGAATAGTAGGCGTTTTTGGCCTCGTACATTTTCAGATCCATCTGGTGCAGGAAGGAATTGGAATCCAACTGCGCTGTATTGCACAGCGTATAGCCGGAGGCCAGGGTCAGCTGATAGGGCCTGCCGGCAGTGTCGTTGAAGTGCTCTGTTCTCTGCGTGAGCGCATCTATCAGCTGCTCCACATAGGTCTCGTCTTCGGCAGTTCCGATGATGATAAACTCGTCTCCCGCATGGCGGAATGCAATATCCTGCTCCGTTGTCACCTCTGAAATCAGCTTACCGAGGCTGCGGATGGCATCGTCTCCGGCGGAATGCCCAAACCGGTCATTGATGCTCTTGAAGTCGTTGACATCCATCATAATGCCATAAATCGTCTGATTCTTTTTGGAACCCAGCAGCTTACCGATCACATGGTAGTAGTACTTCCGGTTATACAGGCCGGAGAGGTCGTCTACAAATGCGTTCTGATTGTTCAGCTGCATCTGGACAAAGGTGAACGCCAGGGCGACGCAGAACCAGCCCACGGACAGCCCATAGCAAAGGCCCTGAATTACGGTTCCCACCACGCAGGGAAGCACAAAATACAAAATGGGGAAAAACCGCACATGGTTATTCCGCTTTACCGCAAATATCGCCAGAATCAGACTGGTACCGTACTCATAAAACAGCACCAGACAAGGCAGCACCATCAGGCGGCCTCTGCAATACACGTTCTCCTCCGAAACGGAAAAGATTAAGCCTGCCCCAAACAGATCACAGACAATCAGCACAGCGACCAGTACCAGCGGTGCAGCCACCCAGATCATTCGCCTCTGAATACGCTTGAGGCTGTGATAGATCCGATAGTCCACATACAGAACCCAAAGCGTACCCACGCTGCAGGATGCCAGGAACAGGTAAGCGTTGAGCAGATACTGCATACAGCGAACCAGCGTCCCGGGTCTTCCGTCCACCAGGAAGGTCAGGGTTTCTGCCACCAGCGCTCCCAGAGTGATCCCGATCATCAGACGAAACACATGGTCATCGAAGTGCTTTTCCTCTGTGTTCCCCATCCTGAACAGGAGGGACAGCACCAGAATCAACACCCCCGCAGAATTGACGATGATGACTTCCTCTATGTTAATTGTATTCATAATGCTATAACGCCCCTATTCCTTGCGTCTGCCCATCATCCGAATTGCAGCGCACCGCAGCGTACCATGTTCTCTTTTCTTCCGTTCATAATAACAGATTTTTCGGCAAATGAAAAGAGAAATTCAAAATTTTTTCATTGCGGCGGTATACACATGCAGTTGTAATCCCCTCACCTGCAGGATATCGGACCTGCCTGGATGGTATATGCGCGATTCGGCAGCAGATTCTCCGGGGCTTTCCGGTTCTACTCTCTGATCCCGGACAGCTTGAAGCCCACACCCCGTACAGTCTCAATCTGGACATTGCTGGAAAGGCCGCTGAGTTTTTTCCGCAGATTATAAATATGCTGCTTCAAGGACTGCTCCGTGCAGTCCGGTGTCTCCAGGCTGATACTGTCGAGGAGCGTATCTCTGGACAGGGTATACCTGGCATTCATCATCAACAGTCTGAGTATAGAGCACTCGGTTTTCGTCAGCGTAACCATGCGCGACCGGGCAGTCAGATGCAGCGTCAGGGGATCCAGCGACAATTCGCCAGCTTCCACGATGGAATCCTCCCCGCGGTTGCCCGAAGCTTTTCCCTTGCGCAGCTGCACCAGGATGCGGGCAATCAGCTCTTTTCTATGGAATGGCTTGGTGATATAGTCACAGGCGCCCTCGTTCAGAAGATGGATCTTATCCTCCACCTCCGATTTGGCACTGAGTACGATGACCGGGATGCCGTTAACATGCTCCATCACGGCCTCACCGTCAAGCCCCGGAAGCATCAGATCCAGCAGAATCAGATCCATTTTCTGGTTCTTCACCAGATACAGCGCTTCCGTTCCGGAATATGCCCGGATAACCCGGAATCCCTCATCCTCCAAAATAGCTGCTACCAAGTCTCCGGTCAGAATATTATCCTCTACGACAGCTATCGTTTCCATAACACACCTCACTATCAAGTATTCGTCTCAATCCCATGGGCCAGGATGCGG
Source organism: uncultured Clostridia bacterium (assembly GCA_945482615.1). Taxonomy (GTDB): domain Bacteria; phylum Bacillota; class Clostridia; order Oscillospirales; family Oscillospiraceae; genus Faecousia. The sequence goes on from CALYRG010000041.1 coordinate 12,782, forward strand.
CAGGATACAAAGCCGCTCCCTTCCCCCGGCTGTGCCAACTGATTTGCCGCCAACTGTTGTCAGAATTTGTTTTTTGTATAAAATGCAATGTGGATGTGTACATTCAAAAATGGTCTTTTCTGCTGGTTTTCCCCTGAATAATTTGGCTTATTATATAATAGCAGGGTAAAAAAAGCAATGCAGATATCCCTTTTTTTCGTTCGACATTTATCGATTCTTCCAGGGACGCTCTGATTCCCCCGGCAAGCGCCGACAGCCCAGGACGATTGATCCGGTGGTTTCTCAGCTTTCCTGAACAGACAAGAGATAATATGCCACCATGTCAATGAAATCGCTGTTGGTTGGCTTGTAATTCAACGGATGACCGGCAATCTCAGCCATGCCTTTTCTGTTGGTTTCCCAGCAGACATTGATTACTGTACGTATGTTATGCTCGACATTCAGCGTCTTGGTCTTATACTTGCTTGCCAGGTACGGATAGACATCCTTTGTGATCTTCATGGGAACGTCCTGCGCGTTCATTGCCAGCTGGATTGCATCCGCAACAAAGTAGTAGCCCTTGTAATTGGATGTGATTCCAAGCTTTCTGATAATACCATATATTTCTTTCATACTCGTCTGTTCTTCCTTTCTTTCCATATTCCGATGTTTGGACAGGCAAAAGCTCTCCCAAGGAGCTTTCACTGCTTCGATAATAATCATAAAACCCAAACTCAAAAATTCGGTAAAGAAGAACGTAAAGATTACGTAAAGATTTTCAAAAAATGTCAGGCAAATGCCGCCGGCCATTTTCAGACCGGCGGCAGGAATCCCATACTACAGCCCGGGAATGCTGTTAATGATATCGTGCATTGCTTTTCTGCTTTTGGCCTGGTGCGCCTGTTGCAGAATCTGCTGTCTTTGCTCCTGCGTCAATGCGGTGTAAGCGTTCCATGCCGGCGGATTCATTGCCAGCGCCATGCCAAAACCCATGGGGATCTCATAAAAGTCCATATTCATCCTCCTCTAAGCTGCTGCATCCAGCATATTGCCGATATAGATGCCATAGCCCATAGTGGGGTCATTCACCAGCACGTGGGTAACGGCGCCAATGAGCTTTCCATCCTGCACCAGCGGGGATCCGCTCATCCCCTGGACAATGCCCCCGGTAGTGTCCAGAAGGGTTTCGTCCGTAACCTTCAGAAGAAAGTTTCTCCCGTCCCCGCGGCTCTGGGGATAGATTTTCAGAATTTCCACACAATATTCCCGGGGCGACGTACCGCAAACCGTCGAGCGGATGAAAGCCTCCCCCGTGTGGATGTCGCCATAGTCCCCTGTGGGAATGGGTTCTCCCTTCCAGCCCTGATGGGAGATACCAAAGACGCCCTGAGGCGTGTTGCGCCGCAGCTCACCGCAGGGTAGCGCGGCATCGGCAGTACCACGCAGTTGTCCCGGAGCCCCGGAACGGCCCTTCTTCACGGATTCTACCATGGCGGTGTAAGCATTGCCCCGGGTCATTTGCAGAAGCGTTCCCCGGCTGTCGCTGACACCGTGTCCCAGAGTTCCGAACAGGTGGGTGTCCGGGTCATAGAAGGTTACGGTGCCGATACCCGCAATGCCCTGGCGAAGATACACCCCAATCCTGGGCCCCCGGTCGGTAAGGGTAGGTGTGACGGTAACCCTGCACAACTTGCTGCCCCGGCGGACGGTGAGCTGCACCTGATCTTCGCATCTGGTCAGAGCATCGGCCACATCCTCTGTGGATCGGATGGGGGTATCGTTAATTTTTACCAGCTCATCGCCGATTTTCAGCCCTGCGTCCCGGGCGGGCGCCCCCAGAACGTCATCATACGCCACAACGGTTATGGTATCGCTGCTCAGCTGCAGTCCGATAATGCTGCCGCCGGGTATGAGAAGCTCTGAGGCCTGGGTATCCAGCGGCAGCAGAGCAAAAATCGCAGCCAGAATGGCAATCCAGCGTGTCAATCCTTTCATCGGGTTCTCCCTCCTTTTTCTCTGCCTCCTTAATATGACCACAGGTTCCCGATCGTAACCGCTGAAAAAGTCGAAAAATGAGGAATCCCCGCCCTTTATCGGGAAAAAATGACTCACGCTTTTGTGTATTATGTGCTTATCGGTTTTACTCATCTTAAAGCGTATACTCTCAATGATCGCTGCACCGTGCAAAAACACACCGCCCGGTTCCTCTTGTAGGGGCAGGCGTCCCCGCCTGCCCGGGTACCGGGTGACGGATTCGCCTGGGCCTGGTTATAACGGTAAGACCCCACCGCCGGGCAGGCCGGGAGGCCTGCCCCTACGGACTGGACGCACTGCATTCCTCTCACCGGGGCCTTGTCAGTACATTGGCGAAAGCGCCATATTGCTGACGAAAGCCGATATGCACATTATATCATAATGTAAAAATGATGTTTCGCGGATCAAATACCCATTGACACGGTAGGTAATTTGTGCTAAGATTACCTACAAAGTAACTGGGGAGGTAAATCCATGTACGTTTATGCAGACAATGCAGCAACCACCGCCATGAGCCAGACGGCCATCGACGCCATGCTGCCCTATTTCAAGGACAATTTCGGCAACCCATCCAGCCTCCACTCGGTTGGCCAGGCTGCCCGGGAGGCACTGGACAATGCCCGGGACAAGGTGGCAGCCTGCCTGGGCTGTGAGGCCCGGGAAATCTACTTCACCTCCGGCGGCAGTGAGGCCGATAACCAGGCCATTATCTCCGCCGCCCGGCTGGGAGCCCGGAAGGGAAAGAAGCACATTATTTCCACCGCCTTTGAGCACCATGCGGTGCTTCACACCCTGGCAAAGCTGGAAAAGGAAGGCTTTGACGTCACCTATCTGGATGTGCGCCAGGGCCACAACATCACTGCTCAGCAGGTCAAGGATGCCATCCGGGAGGACACCTGCCTGGTCACCGTGATGTACGCCAACAATGAGATCGGCTCCATTCTTCCCATCCCCCAGATCGGCGCTGTGTGCCGGGAGGCAGGGGTTCTTTTCCACACCGATGCGGTGCAGGCGGCGGGCCATCTGCACATCGACGTGAAGGAACAGAACATCGACATGCTCAGCCTGTCCGGCCACAAATTCCACGGCCCCAAGGGTGTGGGCGCTCTGTATGTCCGCCGGGGAATTGCCCTGACAAACCTCATTGAAGGCGGTGCCCAGGAGCGGGGCAAGCGGGCCGGTACCGAAAACATTGCAGGCATCTGCGGTATGGCCGCCGCTCTGGAGGAGGCCTGCGCCCATCTGGACGAAAATGCCGCCAAGGTCACCGCTCTGCGGGACAGGCTCATCGAAGGCCTCAGCAAAATTCCCCACTGTGCCCTCAACGGCGACCCGGTGAACCGGCTTCCCGGCAACGTCAGCTTCTGCTTTGAGGGCATCGAGGGTGAGAGTCTGCTGCTGCTTCTGGACATGAAGGGGATTGCAGCCTCCTCCGGCTCCGCCTGCACCTCCGGCTCTCTGGATCCCAGCCATGTGCTGCTGGCCATCGGCCGGGTGCATGATGTGGCCCATGGTTCCCTGCGGCTGTCCCTGTGTGAGTACAACACCGAAGAAGAAATCGACCACATTCTTGCCGTCGTACCGGAGGTGGTACAGTATCTGCGGAACATGAGCCCGGTGTGGCGGGATCTGCAGACCGGCAAGCGGCAGTATATTTTGTAATAAAGGAGACTATCAATGGCACTTTACAGCGAAAAGGTTATGGATCACTTCATGCATCCCCGGAATGTGGGCGTTATTGAGGACGCCAGCGGCGTGGGAGAGGTCGGCAACGCCAAGTGCGGCGATATTATGAAGATCTATCTGAAAATCACCGATGACATCATTGAGGACGTAAAATTTGAGACCTTCGGCTGCGGCTCTGCCATCGCCTCGTCCTCCATGGCCACGGAAATGATCAAGGGCAAATCCGTTCAGGAGGCCATGGCCCTGACCAACAAGGCCGTGGCTGAGGCTCTGGACGGTCTGCCCGCCCACAAGATGCACTGCTCCGTGCTGGCAGAGGAGGCCATCCATAACGCCCTGAAGGACTACTTTGACCGCAACGGCATTCCCTACGACAAGTCCATCTTCCCTGACTGCGAACACTGCGCTCACTGCGATTGAGCCCATGATCGTATCCACGAAGGGACGCTATGCCCTGCGGGTCATGGTCAACCTGGCCCGCAGACCGGCTGAGGAATTCGTCCCCCTCAAGGAAATCGCCGAAGCTGAGAACATCTCCCAGAAGTATCTGGAGGCCATCATGTCCGTGCTGTCCAAGGCGGGATTTGTGGACGCGGTGCAGGGCAAGGGCGGCGGCTACCGCCTGAACCGTCCGGCCTGCGCCTACACCGTAGGCAGCATTTTGAATCTCACCGAGGGGAGCCTTGCCGCCGTGTCCTGCACCACCCAGGGCTCCAGCGCCTGCTCCCGCTCCACCTGCTGCGATACCCTGCCCATGTGGCAGAAGCTTGACAGGCTGATCCAGGACTTCTTTGACGGCATTACCCTGGAAGACCTGTTATCCGACAACGTATAATCATAACCACCACTGAAGTGGTGGTTTGCACAGACCCTAGAAGGGTCATTACTGGCTTCACCCCTAAAGGGGCATTGAATAGTTTGGCACCGCATTACACTTACAGGCCGCCGCTAAAGCGGCCTGTTTTTATGCCTTACTATTCTTGCTACCCGTAAACGGGTCTGTGTATTCCTTGATCGTCATCTGATCCATCATTTCATCTTCTACGAGCTGGTTGCGGATGTATTCCTCTATTGCCTTTTTATTCTTTCCCACCGTGTCTACATAGTATCCACGGCACCAGAAGTGCCGACTCCCATACTTGTATTTGAGATTTGCGTGACGATCGAATATCATTAGCGTGCTTTTTCCCTTGAGATATCCCATGAATTGTGCTACACTTAGATGCGGTGGAATACTTACGAGCATATGGATGTGGTCGGCACATGCCTCCGC
>CALYRG010000042.1 GCA_945482615.1 uncultured Clostridia bacterium
TGATGAAGTCCATCATCTTGCCCAGGTTGATGAACTCGTAACCGATGATCAGGTTCTCCTCGTCCAGAGCCACCCGGGTGACGTAGCCCTCGGCCATCTCCAGGTAGCGGGGGCCCTTTGCCTTTGTGGCAAACATGGTGCCCACCTGAGAGCGCAGGCCCTTGCCCAGGTCTTCCAGAGAAGCGCCCACCACCAGGCCGCCCTCGGAGAACGCAGACTGGCTGCGGCCGTAGACGATCTGCAGGAACAGCTCCCGCATGGCGGTGTTGATGGCGTCGCACACCAGGTCGGTGTTCAGAGCCTCCAGCAGGGTCTTGCCGATGAGGATCTCAGCGGCCATGGCGGCGGAGTGGGTCATGCCGGAGCAGCCGATGGTCTCCACCAGAGCCTCCTCGATGATGCCCTCCTTGACGTTCAGGGTCAGCTTGCAGGCGCCCTGCTGAGGAGCACACCAGCCGATACCATGGGTAAAGCCGGAGATGTCCTTCACTTCCTTGGCCTGAACCCACTTGCCCTCTTCGGGAATGGGCGCGGGGCCGTGATAGGCACCCTTGGCCACGGAGCACATATTCTGTACTTCTGCACTATAAATCATGGCAATTTTCCTTTCTTTCAAAAGACCCGAAGGCCTTCGGATTAACATGACGGAAAACGGCGAACCATCTCACGTCGGCCCGAAATTTTCCGTTTACATTATACAGGCAAGGGGCCGGATTGTCAATTCCTTTCCTTCCGTTTTTACCGATTTATGCTTTCAGCGCGGCCACAAAGGCCGCTTTGTCCCGGGCCTTGAAGAAGGCGGAGCCGGCAACCAGAATATCCGCGCCGCTCTCCCGGCACTGGGCACAGGTGTGTTCATCCACGCCGCCGTCCACCTGGATGCGGCAGCCGGGATTCGTTTCGTCCAGCATCCGGCGAAGGGCCCTGATCTTGGGCATCATGTCCGCCATGAATGTCTGCCCCCCGAAGCCCGGCTCCACGGTCATCACCAGGATCATGTCGCACAGCGGAAGATACGGAATCGCCGCCTCCGCAGGGGTGCCGGGCTTTAAGGAGATGGCGGCCCTGCACCCAAGCGCCCGGATTTTTTCCAGGCAAGCCAGGTTGTTCTGCGGCTGGTCGGCCTCGATATGGATGGTGAGCCAGTCGGCCCCGGCCTTCACAAAGCCTTCCGCATAGCGGATGGGCCGGTCGATCATCAGGTGGACATCCAGAGGCAGGGATGTAACCTTGCGCAGGGCCGCCACCACCGGCAGGCCCACAGAGATATTGGGCACAAAGCAGCCGTCCATCACATCCACATGCACCATATCCGCATGGGACTGCTCGATCACATGGATATCCCGCTCCAGATTTGCAAAATCCGCCGCCAGAATAGACGGTGAAACCATAACCATATTACATAAACCCCCACAACACCCCATTTTATTGCATCATAGCATATTTGCTTTCAAAAATCAACTTATATAGTCTGCTTCCCCGAACTTTCCATTTTCAACTTCCATACATACTTTCCTTCCTTCCGTTCATACTATTCCCGGGCCGGAAAAGGCAGCGCCTTTCACGGCGACCTACAGACTTTAGAAGGAGGCCACAGCTATGAACTGCCATGCCAACAAGAGCATCGAATGCACCGTCTCCCAGTGTGCCCATCACTGCGAGCAGGAGAACTACTGCTCCCTGGACCGGATTCTGGTGGGCACCCACGAAGCCAATCCCACCGTGGATCAGTGCACGGACTGCATGTCCTTCCGCAAGAAGTAAGGCTCTGGGCGCGGCAGCTGATTCCGGCTGCCGCGCTTTTCCCCTTGACTGCGGAAGGGTTTCGGGCTATGATGATGAAGAATTTATAGTTCCTTCTCAACTGATACACATTTTTTTCATAACTGAAAAGTACACTGTTTTCACAAACATAGAAGGAGGATCAATCTATGGATCACTTTGACACCAATGACCAGGAATCTCACTTTGAGCCCCATGCGTCTCCCTCCGCAGCCCGGAAGGAATCTCCCTACGAGGACTCGCCCTACGAAATGCCCGACCAGTCTCAGGACTACTTCTACACCCCCCAGCCCGACCGGAAGCCCCCGAAGCAAAAAAAGGAGCGCGCTCCCATGAGCCCCATCCTCCGGCGGGTAACAGCCGCCGTTCTCACCGTGGCGCTGGTCATCTGCGGCTGCACCATCACCGCCTTCAGCGTCAACAGATCCTGGGAACAGCGCAGTGCCCAGACCGTCCAGGCCCTCACCGACCGGATTAACGAGCTGGAGGCCCACATCAGCAGCCTGGAGACAGCCCCCGCCCAGCAGCTCACCTCCGGCGGCGGCACTCTGAACCTGAGCCAGCTCTACGCCCAGAACGTCACCTGCGTGGTGAGCATCCAGGCCACTGCCGAAATGAACAGCTTCTTCGGCACCAGCGAGTCCAGCGTGGCCGGCTCCGGCTTCATCGTCTCCGAGGACGGCTACGTCATCACCAACGCCCATGTGGTAGCCGACACCCACGATGTATCCATCGTCCTCAGCGACGGCACCACCTATCCCGCCGAGGTCAAGGGCTACGACACCACCACCGATGTGGCCGTGCTGAAGGCCGACGCCTCCGGGCTCCCCACCGCCACCCTGGGCAGCAGCAGCGAGGTAGCCGTGGGTGATATGGTGGCCGCCATCGGCAACTCCCTGGGCACCCTGGGCTTTACCCAGACCGTGGGCTTTGTCAGCGGCATCAACCGGGAGGTCACCAGCAGCAACACCGTTCTGAACATGATCCAGACCGATGCCGCCATCAACGCCGGCAACTCCGGCGGCCCCCTGTTTAACATGCAGGGCGAGGTCATCGGCATCACCACTGCCAAGTATTCCGGCACCACCGGCTCCGGCGCCTCCATCGAGGGCATCGGCTTTGCCATTCCCATTGACGACGTACTGCCCATCGTGAACGATCTGATGGAGCACGGCTATGTCACCGGGGCGTATCTCGGGGTCACCGTTTCCAATATTGATGATGAGACTGCCAGCATGTACGACATCCAGGGCGCCTATGTGGTCAGTGTGGTAAAGGGCGGCAGCGCCGACCGTGCCGGCATCCAGCCCAAGGACACCATCGTGAAGCTGGACAGCACCGACATCCGCAACGTCACCGACCTGACCCGGGCCCTTCGGAACTATCACGGCGGCGACACAGCCACCGTCACCCTGATCCGCGGCCTCAAGGAAATGACCGTAGAGGTCACCCTGGACGAAAAGCCCGATCCCCAGCAGCCCCAGACCGATATGCCTGCGCCGGACGCAGATATGCCCAGCGAAGGCAGTCTGGAGGAGTGGTACAACTGGTTCTACGGCAAGAAGGGGGAATAACCCTCCCCTTCCGGACCAAGGCACAGGCAAGACAGCAGCCTTCGGGGTGTGCCGCCTCCGGGCCGCACACCCCATTTGCGGGCCGCGTCGATTTTTGTCGAAAAATCAAAAGGCAATATAATTTGCAAATCAGTCCCTCATGTGCTATCCTGTTCTTACCTGTTACAGGAAGGAGGGGCACACATGGAGGGTCAACGGCTTCTGGTCATCGATGGAAGCGAGGATTTCCGCCACGCCATGCAGCAGCTGTTTTCGGATCGTTTTCATGTCACCCTGGCTTCCACCGGCACCCAGGCGCTTGCCCTGCTGCGCCAGCAGGGGTTTGACCTGATCATCCTGAACCTGATGCTCCCGGAGATCGACGGACTGAGCCTTCTGGAGCAGGCGGGGCCTGCCCATCTGCCGAAGAAGATTCTGGCCGTCACCCCCCACCTGTCGTCCTACGTTCTGGACTGCGCCCGGCGGCTGGACATCAGCTATGTGCTGTACCTTCCCTGCCGCCTGGAGCTGCTGGAAAAGCGGGTGATGGACCTGGCCATGGCCCATATCCACCCCCAGGACAACCCGGCGGAGTGGTGCTTTGTCAATAACCTTCTGGCTTCTCTGAAGCTTTCGTCCAATCTGCACGGCTATCCTTTCCTGCTTGACGGCATCCTCCTGGCAAGTGAGGAACCGCCAAGATCCGTCACAAAGGAAATCTATCCCATTCTGGGCCAGCGCTACGGCTGCTCGGCACACAGCGTGGAGCGCTCCATCCGCAGTTGTCTGGAGCTGCATTGGCCTGACCGGGACATGGAGCTTTGGAAGCTGTACTTTCCCGATCAGTCTGAGCGTCCTTCCAACCGTGCGTTTCTGTTCCGCATGGCCCAGGAGGTGAAGCATTTCCGGCGGATAACGTTTTAGCCACCCTCACCTTTCAGGAGGAATCATCCGCTTATGAAACATCAACCGAAAAAGCAGCACAGAAGATCCACGCCGGCGCGTTCCGCGATGAAGCTTCTGTGCTTCGTTCTTGCTGTGGTGCTGGCCACCATGGTGGCTGCCACCGTCTACTTTCAGGACACGCTGGAGCTGCTGCCCGGCTTCTCCCGGGAGTTTTCTCCTCTGACGGAGCTTTCCCGGCTGTTCTCGGGGCTGAGCACCTCCCCCGGCACTGACACCATCGGCGGTTCCGGCAGTCCCGTGGTCAACATTCTGCTCATCGGCAGGGATGCCCGGGAGGGCGATGCAGTTTCCCGGTCGGACTCCATGATTCTCTTCTCCTTCAATAAAAAGACCCGCAAGGCTGTGATGACCTCCTTCCTGCGGGATCTCTACGTCAGGATTCCCGGCCACGGCTCCAACCGCCTCAACGCGGCCTACGCCTACGGCGGCCGGGAGCTGCTGGACCAAACCCTGGAGGAAAACTTCGGCCTTCATGTGCACGGGAATATTGAAGTGGATTTTGAAAATTTCGCCGGCATCATCGATGTGCTGGGGGGCGTGGAGCTGGAGCTGCGGCAGGACGAGGCCGACTTCATCAACCAGGAGACCGGAAGCTCCCTCACTGCCGGCACCCAGACCCTGATGGGCGAGCAGGCTCTGATGTACGCCCGCATCCGGAAGCTGGATGCCGACGGAGATTTCAGCCGTACCAATCGTCAGCGCAAAATGCTCTCCGCCCTGATGTACTCCTTCCGGGACACCAACGTCACCGGGATGGTGCGGCTCATCGGCGAGCTGCTGCCCCTCATTGATACGGACATGAGCAGCATTCAGCTGGTGCGTTACGCCGCCGCCTGCCTTCCCGTGCTGGCATCCTCCGACCCCGTCAGTCAGTCCATCCCCTCTGCCGGAACCTACCAGGACAAAACCGTGGACGGCATGGCCGTCCTGGTTGCCGACGAAGCGGAGGTTCGCGCACAGCTGCGCAGCTCTCTGCTGGAGTGATCTCCTCCGCCTTCTCATTTCCGGGGGCCTATTGTCGAATCTGCAATCTTCCGGCTTTCTTCCATCTCGTAAAAGCAGGACCCTGTTTGCCGGTTTAAGGCGTTTTTGTTGTCAAAACCGCCTGTCTGCCGATGTATAGTAAAACTTTTGTAAACAATGTTTCATGCCAATTGACAAACCGCGCAGCACAGTATATAATGGCAAAAATGCAATCTGATATAAATGTATCGTTTGATCAGACTGACGCCGCCTTTGGCATTGCGGAAAGCTGGTGCTCATTATGGAACTGACAAAAAGTGAACTGGAAATTATGGATGTATTATGGGACGCCGGGTGCCCCATGTGCCGGTCTGACCTGCTGGCCGCCTCCCGGGACAAGCGCTGGAAGGACAGTTCCGTACACATCCTGCTCAATAGTCTGCTCGCCAAGGAAGCCATCCGGGAAGCAGGCCTCGTAAAGCGTGGGAAAACCTTCGGCAGGCTCTTTCAGCCCACGCTTACCCGGGAACAGTATTATGCCGGGACCATTTTCTCCCACCGCTGCAAGCCCCGGATCGTTCCTCTGTTTGAGGCGCTGCTGAGCCGTCCGGATATCACCCAGGAGGAGCTTGCGCAGATCTGTGCGCTCGTTGCGGCGCATCAGCGCTGAGCCGTTTCCGTTTTTCAACCCCGGGCCGCCCTTTGGGTGGCCCGGGGTTTTGTTGAAAAAGTCAAATATTGTGTTGAAATATGTACTTTTGCACAAAAATAGTTGACACACCCCCTCTCGAGGTGTATATTGGGTGGGTGCAAAACCGGGGGTGGCCTCTCTGCCGCCCCATTTGGGAGGATTTTTCCATGTTAAAAACCGTGGATCTGTATGATCTGAGTCATTCCATCGCAGGAGAATACTTATCCGGCTTTGAGTATCCCTGGCAGGCGCTTTCCGGGATCAAGGAGCTGATTCTGACCCTGGGCCCCCGACTGGGTGAGGAGTATAAACAGGTAGCCCCCCATGTATGGGTACACAATACCGCCACCGTCTTCCCCACTGCATATCTGGGTGCGCCCTGCATCATCGGGCCCAAAACCGAGGTTCGCCATTGTGCCTTTATCCGGGGTTCCGCCCTGGTAGGCGAAGGCTGTGTGGTGGGCAACTCCGTAGAGCTGAAAAACGTGATCCTGTTTGACGGCGTTCAGGTCCCCCATTATAACTACGTGGGCGACAGCATCCTGGGCTACAAGTCCCACATGGGCGCGGGAAGCCTGACCTCCAACGTCAAGTCCGACAAGACTCTGGTGGTCGTCAAGGACGGAGCCGACCAGCTCCCCACCGGTCTTAAAAAGTTCGGCGCCATGCTGGGCGATTTCGTGGAGGTTGGCTGCAACAGCGTCCTGAATCCCGGCACCGTCATCGGCCGCCGCACCAACATCTACCCCACCTCCTGCGTCCGGGGCGTGGTTCCCGAGGGCAGCATCTGGAAGACCGGCGGCGTCGTTGTTCGGAAAGTCTGAAACAAGAGCCATTTATGAAGATATAAGATATTAGATAGGAGATATAAGATAGGGTGAACGCACCTTATCTCCTATCTTCTATCTCCTATCTCTTATCTCATTTCGCATCTATTTTATTCTGTACTGAGATACAAGATATAAGATATGAGATATAAGATAGGGTGAACGTACCTTATCTCTTATCTCCTATCTTCTATCTCTTATCTCATTTCGCATCTTTTTTATTCTGTACTGAGATACAAGATATAAGATATGAGATATAAGATAGGGTGAACGTACCTTATCTCTTATCTCTTATCTCTTATCTCCTATCTCCTATCTCTTATCTCCTATCTCTTATCTCTTATCTTCTATCTCATTTTGTATCTCACATCTTCTGTGAAAGGAAATCTCTATGGGTAAATATTTTGGAACCGACGGCTTCCGTGGAGAAGCCAACTGCAGCCTCACCGCTGACCACGCCTACAAGGTTGGCCGTTTCCTGGGCTGGTACTACACCCAGCTGCGCCGCCGCAGCGGTGCCGACGGCCCTGCCCGGATCGTCATCGGCAAGGATACCCGCCGCAGCAGCTATATGTTTGAGTACAGCCTGGTGGGCGGTCTCGTGGCCTCCGGCGCGGATGCGTACCTGCTCCACGTCACCACCACCCCGTCTGTTGCCTATGTGGCCCGCACCGAGAACTTTGAGTGCGGCATTATGATCTCCGCCAGCCACAACCCCTACTACGACAACGGCATCAAGCTCATCAACGGCTTCGGCGAGAAGATGGATGAGAGCGTCATATCCCTGGTGGAAGACTACCTGGACGGCAAGCTGGAGGCCTTCGGCCGCCCCTGGCAGGAGCTGCCCCTGGCCAAGCGGGAGCAGATCGGCCGCACCGTGGACCATGTGGCCGGCCGGAACCGCTATATCGGCTACCTGATCTCCCTGGGCATGTACTCCTTCAAGGGGATGCGGGTGGGTCTGGACTGCGCCAACGGTGCCTCCTGGAACGTGGCCAAGGCTGTGTTCGATGCTCTTGGCGCCAAGACCTACGTAATCAACGCCGCCCCCGACGGCTTCAACATCAACACCAACGCCGGCTCCACCCACATCGAGGGTCTGCAGCGCTTCGTGGTGGACAACGGCCTGGACGTGGGCTTTGCCTACGACGGCGACGCCGACCGCTGCCTGTGCGTGGACGAAAACGGCAGCGTGGTCACCGGCGACCATATCCTCTACATCTGCGGCAAGTATATGCAGCAGAACGGCGAGCTGAAGATGAACACCGTGGTCACTACCGTTATGAGCAACTTTGGCCTGTACAAGGCCTTTGACGAGCTGGGCATCGACTACGCCAAGACCAAGGTGGGCGACAAGTATGTCTACGAGTACATGATGAACAACGGCTGCCGCCTGGGCGGTGAGCAGAGCGGGCACATCATCTTCTCCAAATACGCCTCCACCGGCGACGGCATCCTCACCAGCCTCAAGGTCATGGAGGCCATGCTGGCCCAGAAGAAGACCCTGAGCCAGCTGTGCGAGGGCTTCACCTTCTACCCCCAGGTGCTGAAAAACGTCCGGGTGGCGGACAAGGCTGCTGCCCAGAACGACCCCGATGTCCAGAAGGCCGTATCAGACGCTGCCGCCGCCCTGGGGGACACCGGCCGCATTCTGGTTCGGGAGTCCGGCACCGAGCCCGTCATCCGGGTCATGGTGGAGGCCGAGCGCAAGGACATCTGCCAGGATCATGTGGACGCGGTCATCGAGGTCATCAAGGCCAAGGGCCACTGCGCCGTCTGACATACCTTTCCATTTGGGACAGCCCGGAGGGGCTGTCCTTTTTTTCCTTGCCCGCGTTGCAAATCAGCCGAATCTGTGCTATAATGGGCCAGACTAAGGAAGCATTGCTTCATCTGCATCACAACCACCGGAGGAACACCATGGACGACGAGAGCTTAAAGTACCAGATCGGCGCAAACATCGCCGCCTACCGTAAACGTTCCGGCCTGACCCAGGCAGGTCTGGCCGAAAAACTGAATTATTCGGACAAAGCCGTTTCCAAATGGGAGCGGGGGGAATCCATCCCCGATGTGCTGACGCTAATGGCTCTGGCCCGGCTGTTTGAGATTACCGTCAACGACCTGCTGGTGGACCCCAACGCATTGCCTGAGGACTCGGGAAATCCGCTGGAAAAGGCCATGGTTCAGGTGTCGGAAAAGGCTCTCAAGCGCCGTGCCAATAAGAAAATCATCCTGGGCCTGTCCTCCACTCTGGTGTGGTTCGTGGCCCTGCTGGCCTTTGTGATATTGTCCTCCTTTGACTTTCTGGAAGCCTACAGCTGTCTGCTGTTCTTCTACGCCATCCCCGCCAACGCCATTGTGCTGCTGAGCCTTCGCTCCGCCTGGCACGACTTCCGGTGGAATAAGGCCCTCATCTCCATCATTGTGTGGGGGAGCCTGCTCAGCATCTATGTGACCATGCAGGTGAGCATGCACTACAACTTCTGGAAGATCTTCCTGCTGGGCATCCCCGGACAGATCGCCATTTTCCTGTGGTTCCGGATGTTCCGCTCCTCCGGCGAGGCCAATGGATAAGAAGTCCATCCGGGCCCTTGTCCGCCGGAAACGCAGCGAACTGTCCCCGGCAGAGCTCGAACGGCGCAGCGAGGCCCTTGCCCAACTCTTTTTGCAGAGCGATGCCTACCGCCGCGCCTCCACCCTCTATGCCTACCTCAGCATTTCCGGGGAGGTCAGCACCGCCCCCATTCTCCGGCAGGCCTGGCTTGACGGCAAGACCGTAGCTGTTCCCAGAGTCACGGATGGGGAGCTGCGTTTTATCCGGCTGGAGGAAGATACCCGGATCGCCCCCGGCTACCGGGGCATTCCTGAGCCGGTGGGCGGGAAGGAAATCCGGGAGCCTGACGCCCTGGTGCTTACCCCCGGCGTTGCCTTTACCCCCGGCGGCGGACGCATGGGCTACGGCGGCGGGTTTTATGATCGATTCTTCGCCTTGGAGCCGGGCCACCCCAGGGTCTCCCTGTGCTTCGGCTTTCAAATTTTTCCCTGTCTTCCCACCCAGCCCCATGACATTGGGGTGGATCAGGTGATCTGGGACAACTAAGGAGATTTACCCATGGAACTATTCCTTACCCTTCTGGTGGCGGCGGCCGTCTTCGGCGTGTGCTACGCCGTGGACAGGCTGTTTACCAAATCCTTCCGCAGCCGTGCCCAGCACCGCTCCGGTCTCGCCGTCCGGGCGTCCAAGCGCTACGGCATCTTCGGCGTCGGGCTGTCGGTTCTGGGTGTCATGGCCATCTGCGGCGGCATTCCGGAGGACTTCGCCCTTATGGTGGGGGGTGTTCTGGTGCTGCTGATGGGGCTGGGGCTTGCGGTGTACTACCTGAGCTTCGGCATATTCTACGATGGGGAGAGTCTGCTCTACTGCCGGTTCGGAAAGAAAAGTGTCACTTATCTCTACCGCCAGATTGTGGGCCAGAAGCTCTATCAGATTCAGGGCGGCACCGTTGTCATCGAGCTGCACATGGAGGACGGAAGCGTTGTCAGCCTCCAGTCCACCATGGACGGGGTCTACCCCTTCCTGGACACCGCCTTTGCCGGCTGGTGCCTGCAGCTGGGCCGTGACCCCCAGAGCTGCACCTTCCACGACCCGGCCAACAGCCTGTGGTTTCCCAGCGTCACCGGGGAGGAAGGGTAAATGGCACACATTCCCAGCGGCCCAACTGCTTCTTTGGAGGTTCTCACCTTCCGGCAGGCTCTGGCCTCCGCCGAAACCCCGAATCCGGACTATGACATCAGGCGCTGGCTGTACGCCCCCAGCTTCTACTCCGAATACCGGTACATCCTGGGCACCCGGGGGGAAAAGCCCCTGATCTGCATCGGGGTCAACCCCTCCACCGCCGCCCCGGATCACCTGGACAACACCCTCAAGTCCGTGGAGCGCATCGCCCTGCACAACGGCTACGACAGCTTCCTCATGTTCAATGTCTACGCCCAGCGCTCCACCGACCCCGACGCCATGGAGCGCCAGTGCAATCCGGCTCTCCACCGGGAGAATCTGGAGGCCTTTCGCTACATCCTCTCCCTGAGCCCCGAGCCTGCGGTCTGGGCTGCCTGGGGGGCAGTCATTGAAAAGCGGGCCTACCTTCCTGCCTGCGTCCGGGACTTTGTGACCCTGGGGCAGAGCTTTGGTGCCCGGTGGTACTGCGCCGGGGCCATCAGCAAGAAGGGCCATCCCCACCACCCATTGTATCTTCGCCGGGACGAAGCGCTCCGGCCCTTTGATATCCAAAACTACTTAGAGGCGATCGTATGAAATTTGTCATTGCATCCGATATCCACGGCTCCGCCTACTGGTGCGAACGGCTCCTGGCCTTTGCGGAAAGCCAGCAGCCGGACAAGCTCCTCCTGCTGGGAGACCTATTATACCACGGCCCCAGAAACGACCTTCCCCGGGACTACGCCCCCAAGCAGGTGATCCCCATGCTGTCGCAGTGGAAGGACAAAATCATCGCCGTCCGGGGCAACTGCGAGGCGGAGGTTGACCAGATGGTGCTGCCCTTCCCCTGCATGGCGGACTCCTGCCGGGTGTTTGCCGATGGGGTGGAGCTGTATCTGACCCACGGCCACCATGAAAATCCCGACCAGCTTCCGCCCCTGCCCCAGGGCTCCGTCTTCCTCTGCGGGCACACCCATGTGAAGCTGGACAAGACCGTAAACGGCATCCGCTGTCTGAACCCCGGGAGCGTCTCCATCCCCAAGGACGGAAGCCACAGCTGCATTGTCTGGGAAGACGGCAATATTTCTTTCTATAATCTGGAGGAATAACCGTGTTTTCGACGGAATGCGACACTTGCTGGTATTATGATTATGATGAGGAGTTTGACGAGTACCTGTGCCTCAAAGACCTGGACGAGGACGAGGTCTACCGGATTTCCGTCAGCCCCTCACAGCACTGCCCCTACTATCGGCAGGGCGATGATTATACGCTGGCAAGGAGACAATAGAAAATGAAACGCACCCTGATCCTGACCGCCCTGTGTGCCCTGCTGTGCGGCTGCGCAAACGCCGCACCAATCCCGGAGCACCCAGTTCCCGCCCCCACCCTGACCACCTCAAGTTCCCTTGAGCCCGGGTCGCGTCTTCGGTGGGAGGCCTACGGCGATGTCAGGATCTTTCCCATTTCCGGCTCCTCCATCCAGGGCATCCTTTCCTGGGGGGAGAATCTGCTCCTCTTTTCCGGGGAGGAACAGACCACTCTGACGGTGATTTCCGGCAGAGACTACACCGTTTTGGGCAGCCTGGAGCTATCCTTCCCTCTGGCCCCGGAGGATCCTTCCCTGGCCTTTCACGCAGAGAGCCTCAGTTTCTTTGATCCCGGAGCCGCCCAGACCCTGGTGCTGGACGCCGCCTGCCGGTGCATCCAGCGCATTCCCAAGGCGGAAGCCCAGTGCACCTCCCAGGTTCTGTCCCGGGACGGGCAGACCCTGTACTACAGCACCCCGGAGGCGATACAGGCCTGGGAGCTTACCACCGGCATCCGCCGGACGGTGAAGGAGCTGTCGGGAGCCGGATGGACGGCAGCCGGAACCTGCTGGCAGGACTCGGTGCTTCTGTGCCGCACAGACACCCCGCCCGGTGCCGCCCTTCTGGATGCACACACCGGCCGGCAGCTTGCCGGCGTTCCGGAGGACTTCACCCTGACCCAGGAGGGGGACACCTTCTTTGCCGCCTTCACCCTGGGCCAGGTACAAAGCCTGGTGTACGGCACTTCCGTGGAAGCTGCCCAAACCCTCCTGCCGGAGGACTACAGCGGGCGCAGCTTCTTCCTTCCGGCCTCCCGCCGTTGTCTCTGGGTCAGCAGCGCCGGGGAGGGCACCTGCACACTGACCCTCTACGATCTGGAAAGCGGCGGCAAGGGAGAGAGTCTGTCTCTTACCTCCTCCTGCCCCATCGCCGCGGCAGAGGCTCCGGAGGGGGTCTGGCTGCTGCTAAACCGGGACGCGGACAGGGGCAGCACGCTGTGCCTGTGGAGCCCGGAATCCGATTCCTTCTCCGGCTGCTACAGGGAGGCCTACCATCCCGGGGAGGCTGCCATGGCACAGTGCCGGGCTCTTGCCGACAGCATCGGAAGAAAACACGGCATCCGCATTCTCATCGGCGATGAGGCTGCCGCCCAGGAGCCCTGGGACTATGCCCTTCAGCCGGAACACCGCACCCTGCTTCTGCGCCGGGAGCTGGAAGCGCTGGACAGGTGGCTGTCCAACTATCCGGAGCCGATTCTCCGGGACACCGCCGCCCATTTTGAGGGCTTCACCATCTGCCTGGTGCAAAGCCTTACCGGCCGGGGAACCGGCGGCAGTCTGAACGCAGCCGCCGGAGTGCAGTTTTTCAGGGAAAACCACGCCTATCTTGCCCTGGCCGTGGGAAAATACGCGGAGCGCACCCTGTACCACGAGCTGCTCCACGCCATGAGCACCCATTTGCTCACCCACAGCAGCGCCCTGGATCGGTGGGAAGCGCTGAACCCATCCAGCTTTTCCTACGACTACAGCTACGAAACCAACGCGGTGCGGGATTCCGGCATCTACCTGCGCCGTGGGCAGGAATACTTTGTGGACACCTACTCCATGAGCTTTCCCAAGGAGGATCAGGCCAGGGTCATGGAATACGCCATGCTCCCCCGGAACGGCAACCTTTTCGCCTCCCCCCATTTGCAGCAGAAGCTCCGGGCCCTGTGCCTTGCCATCCGGGAATCCTACGGCCTGGAGGACGATCCCCGGGTCTTTTTATGGGAGCAGTACCTCAAATAGTCAGAATCTCCGGTGATACCGTTGGTCCTGGCTGTTTCTATCCCCTCCCGGCATATTTCCTGATGAATTGTCCCATATATGCTGAGCCTGTTTGCAGATGATCTGTCTTCGATCGTTCGGTGTGCTCCATCGGCGGGCGTTGACACTGACCGTTTTTTGTGATACAGTTTATGTGATACAGTTTATGTGTGTGCCCATTGCGGCGGAGCAAGACAAGAAAGGAGAATGATTCTATGAAAATGAAACGACTGTTGGCCAGCGTTCTGGCCCTGCTGCTGGTGGTGAGCATTCTGCCCATGACGGCACTGGCTGCTGATAACCCGGCAGGAGAAACGATTGATACAAACACGGGGAATATCGGCATCAACTACGGCACCATTGGAACCAACGAAGGCGGCGTGCAGCAAAACGATGGCACCATTGGAACCAACGAAGGCGGCGTGGAATATAACCGTGGCACCATTGGAACCAACGAAGGCTTCGTGGTACAAAACGAGGGCACCATTGGAACCAACAACGACTACGTGGGCCAAAACAATGGCACCATTGGAATCAACAACGACCGGGTGGTACAAAGCGATGGCACCATTGGAACCAACAACTACCGCGTGGAGCAGAATGGGAACAAAATTACCACAAATAATGGTTCTGTAAACAGAAACACTTTGAATGGCACCATTGAAACCAACAACGGCACGGTTGAGGCAAACTCTGGCAAGGTGGAGACCAACGGCATCGATGGTGATGTGACA
The DNA here is from genome assembly GCA_945482615.1 of uncultured Clostridia bacterium. Taxonomy (GTDB): domain Bacteria; phylum Bacillota; class Clostridia; order Oscillospirales; family Oscillospiraceae; genus Faecousia. The sequence goes on from CALYRG010000042.1 coordinate 14,344, forward strand.
AACCTTATACAAGGTTCAGTGGATATCAACTTCGGCACCGTCTATAATAATGATGGGACTACCTGCTACGGTCTGTCCTGGGGAGACAATGTTCAGAGCCTGACGCTCATTGACGGCAATATGCCCGGAAATTCCGATCCCGTGAATCTGAACGATTACGCCGCCAAAGCCAGCCGCTCCGGCTACAAAATGACGGGCTATACCGCCTACTCCCGGACGAATGGTGCTGATACACAGATTGAAAAACCATCCGAACATGTCATGAACGCCCCCGTCTGGCTGCTGATTCTGTGGGAGGAGCTCGCCGTCACGAGCGAACCCCAGCCCACCAGGACACCGGTCTACACCAATCTGTCCGCGGATCAGGTCAGGGTCGGCGCTTTCCTCCGCCTCGGCAACTGCGTATTCAAAATCATCGAGGTGAACGACGACTCCATCCGGGTCTCCACCGTGAACAAGCTGCCCGAGGAGGCGCTGGCGGATATGCTGGGCTTCCTGAAGCAGTACCTCTCCGACGCCCAGATCGCCAAGCTCATCGGCGAGCCCGAGCTGCTGGAGCAGGAACTGGTCTCCCAATTCTTCGGCGGCAGCGATGACCACATCGCCTTCTACGCTTCCAGAGATTTGTTCGCCAACGAAATAAGCTAATGTGCTGATCGTTTTTCCTCCGCTTAAGGCGTATTGTGTTCATATAACCGGAACGCCCACCGCCTCTCGTAGGGAATGCATTCATGCATTCCGGAGACGTACCCGGTTTGCGGAACGGATAAATCCGTTCCCTACGGCCTGGACGCACTGCGTTCCTCTCACCGGGGCCTTGACCGTTCATGCGATAAAAGCGTATATTGTCCATGATCGCCATACCCTTGATCCCAGGCAGTGCGTCTACAGAGCCAGGCTCCCTCTGACGAGGGAGCTGGCGCGAAGCGCCTGAGGGAGAGAAAACCTTCCGAAACTGAGCAGTCAAGAACTCACGTGGCGGAGAAACGTTTTCGGAGTCTGATACGTAAGTTCTTCACCACTCTATCTCATAACGTCTTCTCTCCCTCAGTCACCAGTCTGCGGACTGGTGACAGCTCCCTCGTCAGAGGGAGCCGCTCTCAGAAGGACGTACCCTTCCCCTTCTCACCGGGGCCTCGTCATAACCGAAACGCTTACCGCCCCTACGATGGCGTTTGCAATCCTTCCGGCACCAATGCTGCGTTAACCCGATATAAAAATCGCCCGGCTTTCCAATCAGGAAAGCCGGGCAAGCTGTATGTACTCAATCCTCGGGGAACAGCTTTTCGTAGCAATAGCGGATGATGGCCTTGCGGGTGATGAGGCCGATGAAGGAGCCGTAGTCGTCCACCACAGGGACAAAGTTCTGGTTGGAGGCCCGGGCCACCAGATCGTGCATGGTGGCGGTGATCCGCACAGGAAGGTTATCCTTCTTCCGGGATATCTCCGAAATTCTGCGGCCCTCCGCCTGGCGCATATCCATGCCGCACAGGTTTTTCAGCGCCCACAGAAGATCCCCTTCCGTCAGGGTTCCCTGATAGTCCCCCTGCTTGTTCAGGATCGGCAGGGCCGCGTACCCGGCCTGCTCCATTTTTTCCAGGGCCTGCCGGACGGTGTCGTCATCGTGTAAAAATGCGCACATTGCCTTTGGTGTCAGAAAGAATAAGATATTGTTCATACGGTTCTCCTTTTGGGAATCCATTCCATCCCACCCATAGTATATCACACCGGGAAGGAAAAAGTATGAACTTTTATCGGCAATTCCTCAGGGGTTCACCAAAAAATCTCCGTGGGTTTTGTGCAATCTGTCAGTCCTCCGGCAGCTGGAAGGGGGTAAAATCAAAGGTTGCAAAGTAGTCCCCGGGCCGTTCGGCACGGCGGATCAGCTGGAAGGAGCCGTCGGGCTTCAGCAGCACCTCCGCAGAGCGGAGCTTGCCGTTGTAGTTGTAGCCCATGGAGTAGCCGTGGGCACCGGTGTCGTGGATGGCAAGGATGTCCCCGATTTCGATCTGGGGCAGGCTCCGCTCGATGGCGAACTTGTCATTGTTCTCGCACAGACCGCCGGTGACATCATACACATGATCCAGTATGGCGTCCTCCTTGCCCAGCACGGTGATGTGGTGGTAAGCGCCGTACATGGCGGGGCGCATCAGGTCGGCGGCGCAGGCGTCCACGCCCACGTACTCCCGGTAGATGTGCTTCTGGTGAAGGACCGTGGTGATCAGGTGGCCGTAGGGGGCCAGCATGAACCGGCCCAGCTCCGTAAAGATCGCCACGTCGTCCATACCCTGGGGCTTCAGAATCTGCTCATAGCGCTGGCGCGCCCCCTCGCCGATGAGGGCAATGTTGCAGCAGGGCTGCTCCGGACGGTAGTCCACGCCGATGCCGCCGGAGAGGTTGATAAAGCGGATGTGTGCCCCGGTGGCATTGCGCAGCCGGACAGCCAGCCGGAACAGCTGGGAGGCCAGCTCCGGATAGTATTCGTTGGTGGTGGTGTTGGAGGCCAGGAAGGCGTGGATGCCAAAGTGTTTGGTGCCCAGCTTCTGCAGCCGGTTGATGGCTCCCGCCATCTGATCCTCGGTCATGCCGTACTTGGCGTCCCGGGGCATGTCCATGATGGTGTTGCCCAGGGAGAAGGAGCCGCCGGGGTTATACCGCAGGCACACCGTCTCCGGGGCCTTTCCGTCCATGAGCCTTGCCAGGAAGTCCACATGGGTGGCATCGTCCAGGTTAATATACGCCCCCATCTGAATGGCCTTGCGCATATCCTTCTCCGGGGTGACGTTGGAGGAGAACATCACATCGTGGCCGGTGATGCCTACGGCCTCGGACAGCAGCAGCTCCGTATAGCTGGAGCAGTCGCAGCCGCAGCCCTCCTGGTTCAGAATCTGCAGAATGTAGGGGTTGGGGGTGGCCTTGACGGCAAAATACTCCCGGAAGCCCTCGTTCCAGGCAAACGCCGCCTTCAATGCCCGGGCGTTGGCACGAATGCCCGCCTCGTCATAGACATGGAAGGGGGTAGGGATCTGCTCACGGATTTGGCTGGCCTTTTCCAGGGTGATAAATGGGGTCTTTTTCATAGTCTGTCTCCTCTGCCCGGGCTATTGTCCGGCTGTTCGATCATCGAAATATGTGCATATCGGCTTTCATCAGCAATATGGTGCTTTCTCTCATGAACGGTCAAGGCCCCGGTGAGAAGGGGAAGGGTACGTCCTTCTGAGGGCGGCTCCCTCTGACGAGGGAGC
>CALYRG010000043.1 GCA_945482615.1 uncultured Clostridia bacterium
GGTTGCGGAGGCAGGACTCGAACCTACGACCTCCGGGTTATGAGCCCGACGAGCTGCCAACTGCTCTACTCCGCGATATGCATGTGCTCTTTGAGAGCTTGATTAGTATATCACAGCCAGGCGGGTTTGTCAACAAAAATTTTCCTTGCATTTCGGCACATCGAAGCCCCAGGTTATCCACAGGCGACAAAGCACCTCAACAAGAAAAGAAGTACGAAAAAGAAGCGAGCGCTTCCATGGCCTATTCTATCACAGATCCTAACAAAAAACTGGAAATGCTCAATTTTCAAAAATACTTCAAAGAAAAACCGCGTTTTACGGAATCATTCCAGTGGCTGCCCATATCCCGCCCCGGCAGAAATGGCACAGGGCATTGGATATGCCGGGCCGTTCCCCTTTCCGGATGCTAAAATATCAGCACTTTTGAAAAATTTTTCTTGTATAACCTGCACATAGATGTTACAATGTACTTGCTCGGCGGAGGACCGGGCTTGTCTTGTGAAGACACTCCCTCATGGGAGAACAAAACCATACAATACAAGGAGGACATGTAAAATGGACAGATTAAAAGGGAAAGTTGCCATTGTCACCGGCTCTACCAGCGGTATTGGCGTGGGTATCGCCAAGGCTTTTGCAGCAGAGGGCGCCAAGGTTGTTATCTGCGGACGGCGTGAATCCAAGGGTCAGGCCGTTGTGGACAGCATTGTGGCCGCCGGCGGCGAAGCAACCTACCACTTTATGGACATCACCAAAGTGGAAAGCATCGATGAGCTGCTGAAGGACACCGCTGAAAAGTACGGCAAGATCGACATTCTGGTCAACAACGCCGCCAACGTAGCCCTGAAGGACGGCCGCGTGGACGAGCTGACCCTGGATATGTGGGACGCCATCTTCCAGAGCGACGTTCGCGGCACTTTCTACGCCACCCGGCAGGTGATCCCCTACATGAAGGAGAACAAGGGCGGCTCCATCATCAACATCGGCTCCATGGCCTCCTGCGGCGGCGACCTGGGCTCCACTGCCTACGCCTGCGCCAAGGCCGGTGTGGACATGCTCACCAAGTCCACTGCTCTGCAGTACGGCAAGGCGGGCATCCGCTGCAACTGTGTCCGTCCGGGCCTCATCGTGACCCCGGAGAACGAGGCCTATGTGCCCCAGGTTCTTAAGGACATTTTCCTGAACAACATCATGGTGGGCCGCTATGGCGCACCTCAGGACATCGCCAATATGTGCCTGTACCTGGCTTCCGATGAGAGCGAATACTTCACCGGCCAGGTCGTCACCGTGGACGGCGGACTGAACGCCCATGTTTCCACCGTTGGCGAGTTCAAGAAGATGGCAACCCGCACCTGGTAATCCTCAAACCAAATGATTTCCGGGGCTGTCCTTTGGGACGGCCCCGGGTTTTCTTTTACAGCTTGCTGACAAACAGGCAGCGGATGGCATTGAGCACCGCCAGGATCATCACACCCACATCGGCAAAGATTGCCAGATACATATTGCCGAGGCCGAAGGCTCCCAGCACCAGACAGACGAGCTTCACGCCCAGAGCCAGAACAATATTCTGGTAGACGATGCCCAGGCACTTGCGGGAGATTTTGATAGCCTTGGCAATTTTCATGGGATCGTCATCCATGAGCACCACGTCCGCCGCCTCGATGGCCGCATCCGAGCCCATGGCGCCCATGGCAATGCCGATGTCTGCCCGGGACAGAACCGGGGCATCGTTGATGCCGTCGCCCACGAAGACCAGCTTTCCCTTGCCTGGCTTCTGAGAAAGCAGCTCCTCCACCTTATCGACCTTGTCCGCCGGGAGCAGCTCGCTGCAGGCCTGGTCGATCCCCAGGTCGGCGGCTACCTGCCGGGCGACCTTCTGCGCATCGCCGGTTAGCATGACGGTCTTCTCTACCCCTGCCGCTCTCAGACCGGCGATGGCGGCTTTGGACTGGGGTTTTACGATGTCGGAGATGACGATGTGCCCGGCATACGCCCCATCCACGGCCATGTGGATAATGGTTCCCGTGTGGTGGCAGTCCTTATAGGCAATGCCCAGCCGCTTCATCAGCTTGTCGTTACCCGCGGCCACCTGCACTCCATCCACAGTAGCTACAACACCGTTGCCGCTGATCTCCTCCACATCCTGAACCCGGGTGCGGTCCAGCTCCTTGCCGCAGGCGCGGTGCAGACTTTTGCTGATGGGGTGGGAGGAGGCGCTCTCCGCCAGGGCGGCATACTCCAGAAGCTTTTCCGCCTCCATCTGGTTGTGGTGGATGGCGCTGACCTCAAATACGCCTTGGGTCAGGGTTCCGGTCTTGTCGAAAACAACAATTTTGGTCTGAGCCAGCGCTTCCAGATAATTGGAACCCTTCACGAGAATCCCCGCCTGGCTGGCCCCGCCGATACCGGCGAAGAAGCTCAGAGGAATGCTGATGACAAGAGCGCAGGGACAGCTGATGACAAGGAAGGTCAGAGCCCGGTACAGCCAGGTGCTCCACTGGGGACTGAGCCCCAGGCCCGCCACCCGTACCAGCGGGGGCAGCACAGCCAGCGCCAAAGCACTGCAGCACACGGCGGGGGTGTAGATTCTGGCAAAGCGGGAGATAAAGTCCTCGGATTTGGATTTGCGGGAGCTGGCATTTTCCACCAGATCCAGGATCTTGGAGGCAGTGGACTGGCCAAAGTCCTTGGTGGTCCGAACCTTCAGCAGGCCCGTCATATTGATGCAGCCGCTGATGATCTCGTCGCCCTCCCGGGCCTGGCGGGGCAGGCTCTCGCCGGTGAGAGCACTGGTGTTCAGCGAGGACGTGCCCTCCACAATAACGCCGTCGATGGGCACCTTCTCGCCAGGCTGCACCACGATGATGGTTCCGACCTCCACTTCCTCCGGGTCCACCTGCATGAGCGTGCCTTCCTGCTCCACGTTGGCGTAGTCCGGGCGAATGTCCATCAGGTCACTGATGCTCCGGCGGCTCTTGCCCACGGCATAGCTCTGGAACCATTCCCCCACCTGATAGAACAGCATCACGGCGATGGCTTCCAGATAGTCGCCGTTTTCGTAGATGGCCAGGGCCATGGCTCCTACGGTGGCCAGGGCCATCAGGAAGTTTTCGTCAAAGACCCGGCGGTTGCGAATGCCCTTCAGGGCCTTTTTCAGAATGTCATGGCCGATAATATAGTAATCGGCCAGGTACAGCACAAAGCGCACCAGCCGCCCTGCGCCGGGGAACAGAATGCCGTCCAGTCCGGCAAAAACACGGGCGGGAAGCAATTGCAGCACCAGCAGCATGGCGGCAGAAACAAAGATGCGCCGGAGCATGGATTTCTGCTTTTGGGTCATGCTGCCCTCCCGGCGGCCAACCACCAGCCAGAGATAAGCGGCAGTCAGAATCACCACGGCCAGCAGCGTATTGACAATAAGCGCCTGCATGGGTTTCTCCTTTCAATATTTGGAAAACATCCGTAGGGGCGGCTATCATGCCGCCCGCAAAGCCGGACAGTCTGATTTACAGGAAAATCTCGCAGTCGGGCTCCACCTTCTTGCAGGCGGCCAGTACCTTCTGCATCACGGTCTTGGGCTCCTGACCATCGGCAAATTCTACAATGAGTTTCTGGGTCATGAAATTGACGGTAGCGGTCTGAACGCCCTCGGTCTTCCGGGCGGCCTGCTCCATCAGGTTGGCGCAGTTGGCGCAGTCCACTTCGATTTTGTAGGTCTTTTTCATGGAAATGATCCCCTTTCGATTTTCTTTATGATTAAGCACTTGTTTAATCGTTCTGTCCGTAGTATAATAATCTCAAAGGGAATTGTCAACGCCCCGGCGGAACACTGTTCCGAATGGGCGAAAAGGATTACCAAACGGGCGAAAAAGGAGGAAGCCTATGGAATCAGTACCGCTTCCCCATGACCATGGGGACGAAACCGCCATTCTGGAGCGGCTGGGCACCGGTGGAAACTTCCAGATTGCGGCGGAGGTTTTCAAGCAGCTGGGGGATGCCACCCGCATCCGCATTTTCTGGCTGCTGTGCCACTGCGAGGAATGCGTGGTCAACATCTCCGCCATGCTGGACATGTCCAGCCCGGCGGTGTCCCACCATCTGCGGCCCCTGCGGGACAGCGGTCTCATCGTCAGCCGTCGGGATGGAAAGGAGGTCTACTACAGGGCATCGAGCACCCCTCTGAGTCAGCTTGCCCACCAGATGATCGAGCAGGTCATGGATATTGCCTGTCCCAGGCAGCTTCCGGAGCCCCAGCGAGGGGAGGCCGACCAGATGGAGGTCATCCACAGAATCCACCAGCAGCTGATCGAGCATCTGGATCAGCGGTTCACCATCGAGGAGCTGGCAAGGCAGCACCTGATGAACCCCACCACCCTGAAAGCAGCCTTCAAATCCGTCTACGGCACCTCCATCGCCGCCCATGTCCGGGAACACCGGATGGAGCAGGCGGCCAGGCTCCTGCGGGAGACCGCTCTGCCGGTGGCGGAAATTGCCGCCCGGGTGGGGTATGACAGCCAGAGCAAATTCTCCGGTGCCTTCAAAATCTTTTCGGGGGAGCTCCCAACGGAGTACCGGAAAAGCCGCCGCCCGGAGGAGCGTCCCTCCGAAACCCAATGCCATGAACTTAGGAGGCTCTGACACCCCCTCAGCCTTCGGCAGCCCCCCAGAGGGGGCGCTGAGGCCCGAAAAATCTGAAATGAACGCCATTGCTACGACACTTGCAACGAAATGAGGTCATGACGATGACAGCTTGGAAAACATGTTATCCCCGCCCCCAGCTCCGCCGGGAGAGCTTCTTGCCCCTTCTGGACGGATGGACGCTGAATGGCAGCCCCATCACCCTGCCCTTCTGCCCGGAGAGCAGGCTCAGCGGCTTCCGGGGCACGCTCAGCGACACCCTGGTATATGAGACGGAATTTGCCCTGCCGGAGAACTTTGCTCCGGAGGGGTATCAGGTACTGCTCCATTTCGGTGCTGTGGATCAGGTCGCCCGGGTGTTCGTCAACGGTGTGCACGCATTTGACCACGAGGGCGGCTACCTTCCCTTCCACGGCAGCATCAAAGGGCTTTTGCAGCCGGGAGTCAACCGGCTCACCCTCCGGGCCACGGACAATCTGAGCCACGACTACCCCTACGGCAAGCAGCGAAAGGATCGTGGCGGTATGTGGTACACTCCGGTGTCCGGCATCTGGCAGACGGTGTGGCTGGAGGCCGTTCCGGAGATTGCTGTGGAGAGCCTGAAAATCACCCCAGACCTCACAGGCATCACTCTGGAGACACGCACCAAAGCCCCCCGGTGTACCGCCCAGGTTTTCCTGGCAGGGGCGGAAATAGCCTCCGTCTCCTGGGCTCCCGCGGAGGGCGCCTGCCGCCTGGATATTCCGAAGGAGCATATCCGCCTCTGGACGCCGGACAGCCCCACCCTGTACGATCTGACCGTGACCGCCGGAGAGGATCGGGTGCAGAGCTATTTTGCCCTGCGCACGGTCAGCATTCAGCCGGATGCAGGCGGCATCCAGCGGCTTTGCCTCAATGGGGAGCCCATTTTCCTCAATGGTGTCCTGGATCAGGGCTATTTTACGGACGGCATCTATCTGCCGGAAGACCCGGAGGAATATGACCGGGACGTACTGCGGATGAAGGAGCTGGGCTTCAACCTCCTTCGCAAGCACATCAAGGTGGAGCCGGAAGCCTTCTACGAAGCCTGTGACCGGCTGGGTATGCTGGTGCTGCAGGACATGGTCAATAACGGCACCTACAGCTTCTTCATGGATACGGTGCTGCCCACCATCGGCATCCGAAAACTTCCCAGCCGCCCGGTGGGCCGGCGGCGTAAGGAGATTTTTGAAACCTGTGCCGTCCAGACCCAGGTACATCTGAATAATCACCCCTGTGTCATCGGCTATACCATTTTCAACGAGGGCTGGGGGCAGTTCGACGCTGACCGGCTCTACCGAAGGCTGAAAGCGAAGGATCCCACCCGGTTCTACGATACCGCCAGCGGATGGTTCATTCCCAGGCAGACGGACGTGGACAGCGTACATATCTACTTTCGCAACAAGCGGCTGCATCCCGGAAAGCGGCCTATGCTCCTGTCCGAGTGCGGCGGCTATGTGCGAAGAATCGAGGGCCACCTGTGGAACCCTGAGAAGGAATACGGCTACGGCAAAACCGAAACCGCCGGGGAGCTGACAGATGCCATCGAAACACTATATACCATCATGGTAAAGCCCGCCATCCTGGAGGGCCTCTGCGGGGTGATCTACACCCAGCTTTCCGACGTGGAGGACGAGCTCAACGGCCTGTATACCTTTGACCGCCAGGTGTGCAAGGTAGAAAAGGAGCGCCTGCGGGTCGTCCTGAGCGAGGCAAGGGTTCAGAGGTGAGACGAGCCGGGCACTGGCTCACGTATGCGCCTTGGCCTCGTCATAACGGTGTCCACCCCCGCCGGGCAGTCCAGGAGGCCTGCCCCTGCGAGAGGCGGTGAACCTGCGCAAAATGCCGGGAGGCTGAGAGACGGATTTTTCTGTTGTCAACCCAATTATTCTGTGATACGATTGACGAAACGAGAAGAAAAGAGGCGAATTGTATGCAGTTTAACCGTTGTCTGGGATGTATGGAGGAGATTCAGGGCTATCCCTGTCCCCACTGCGGCTTTGACCCCCGGGTGACCCCGGCATCCAGCTATGTGCTCCCCCTGGGCGCAGTGCTCAACGGCCACTATGTGGTGGGAAAAATGCTTGGCCAGGGCGGCTTCGGCATCACCTACATAGGGTATGACCTGAACCTGGAGCGGAAGGTTGCCATCAAGGAGTTCTACCCCAAGGGCCACGCCAGCCGCTACACCTCCACCACCACCCTCCTGCAATGGCCGGAGGATCCCCAGAGTCAGAGCTTCCGCAAAGCCGGAATGGAGGCCTTCCTCCGGGAGGCTCAGAAGATGGTGAAGGTGGAGGATATTCCTCAGGTGGTGCGCATCCGGGAATGCTTCCACGAAAACGGCACCGCCTACATCGTCATGGATTACATCGAGGGCAAAACCCTCCTTGCCGCGCTCAAAGAAAAGGGGCCTATGGCCTGGGAGCAGGCGAAGGATGTTTTCTATCCTGCCATAACAGCCATGGAGAAGGTGCACCAGGCAGGACTTGTCCACCGGGATTTAAGCCCGGACAACCTGATGCTGACGGACAAGGGCGTACGGATTCTGGATTTGGGCGCTGCCAAGGATCTTTCCACCGGCAGCGGTGTTTCCTCTGCCCAGGTGGCCAAAAGCGGCTTCTCCCCTTTCGAGCAGTACACCCAGTCCGGCGGCTCCGGTCCCTGGTCGGATGTATACGCCATGGCTGCAACCATCTACTACACCCTCACCGGTGTTCTGCCCCCCAACGCCACCGACCGCATGGAGGAGGACACCCTGGACTGGACGCTCCTTACCAAGCGGGGCGTTCCCACGAATGTGATTCGTGCCCTGCAAAAGGCCATGCACATCACCGCCAAGGGAAGAACCCAGACCATGGGGGAGCTGCTGAAGGGGCTGCAAGGCGGTGGGGCACCCCAGGATGAGAAGAACGTCCAGGGCAGGCAGGCCGCCGATTCCAAAGCGCAGGTCGCGCAGCAAAAGGTACATAGCTGGAAAAAGCCCGACCTGAAAGCGCTGTGGAAGAAGGACAAGCGGCCCATTCTGATTGCCGCCATAGCCGCCGTGTGCGTGCTGGTCGCCGCCATCGCCCTGCTGGGAAGCTCCACCCACAAGCTGGGGGAAGCCATCTCCATGGAGCGCTGGCCGGAGGGTATTGCGGAGAGCCAGAAGTACGGCGTTCTGGCCCAGCGGAGCATCGCCGCCAGCGGCACCCACACCGTAGCCATCCGGAAGGACGGAACCGTGGTGGCCCAGGGCAATAACGAGGACGGCCAGTGCAAGGTAGACAAATGGACGGATATCGTAGCCGTGGATGCCAATGACGGCATTACTGTGGGTCTTCGGAAGGACGGCGTGGTGCTCACCGCAGGCAGCAGCAAAAACGGCAAGCGAAATGTGGGCTCCTGGCGCAATATCGTGGCCATCGCCGCAGGAGAGGATCACACCGTGGGATTGAAGGCAGACGGCACCGTGGTGGCCAAGGGCTCCAACAAGGAAGGGCAGTGCGATGTAAAGAACTGGGCAAACATCGTCGCCATCGCTGCCGACTCCTCCTTTACCCTGGGGCTTAAAAAGGACGGCACTGTCCTGGTCGCCGGGGATATCTTCGGCGACATGACCGACATACGGAACTGGACGGAGGTTGCTGCCATCCGCGCCGGATCCTGGGGCGCCGCCGGTCTGCGACAGGATGGCACTGTCCTGATCACAGGCTCGAGCTACGACCCGGACACGGTCTGTACCTGGAAGGACATTGTTTCCATTGACATTGGCGCGCGGCATGTCCTGGGCCTGAAAATAGATGGAACCGTTGTCGCCGCAGGCGATAATGATGAAGGCCAATGCGATATTTCCTGGGACGGTGTGGCGGCTGTTGCGGCGGGAAACGCCCACAGCCTGGGGCTGCTGCCGGACGGCACCCTTCTGGCCCAGGGGTACAACAAGTATAAGCAATGCGATGTAGGCTCCTGGAAGGGGCTTCTGGTGCCCACCAAGTGGGATGCGGTTCTGGAGGAGGAGAAGGCCAAGGCCGGCCTCTGGCCCGAGGGCATCACGGAGGAAATGAAGTACGCAGCTCTGGCAGGGCGCAGCATGGCCGGAGGCGGCTTCCACAACGTCGCCATCCGGAAGGACGGAACCGTCCTGGCTGCCGGCAACAATGAGGGCGGCCAGTGTAATGTGGAAAGCTGGAAGAACATTGTGGCGGTCAGTGCCGGCGTCCGGCACACCGTGGGCCTGAAGGAGGACGGCCGGGTGGTTGCCACAGGGGAAAACGACTACGGTCAGTGCGACGTTGACAACTGGACGGACATTGTAGCTGTGACTGCCGGAGGCTACCACACCCTGGGTCTGCGTTCGGACGGAACTGTGGTGGCTGTCGGCTCCAACAGCAAGGGGGCGTGTGATGTTGGAGACTGGAGGGATATTGTAGCCTTGGCCGCCGGAGACTACTTTACCGTGGGCCTGAAAAGGGATGGCACCGTTGTGGTCGCCGGGGGCGAGGAGGGGTACACCAACCAGATCCGGCGCTGGACGGACATCGTTGCGGTCTACGCCCACCCCATGGATACGGACAACTGCGTCGGTTTGAAGCGGGATGGCACCGTGGTGGCTGTTGGCTCCAACCGGAATGGAGAATGTGATGTGGACGGCTGGACAGGCATCATCGCCGTTTCCTGTGCGTATACCAGCGTCACAGGCATCAAGGGGGACGGCACCGTGGTCACAACAAGCCCCAATTTCTCCAATATGAAAAAATGGTCTGACATTGTCGCCGTGGCCTGCGGCAACTACTACGTAGGCCTGCGGTCAGACGGCACCGTGTACGAGGTGTTCAACAAGGAAGATGTCACCGGCTGGGAGAACCTTCTGGTTCCGGAAAAGTAAACAATCGCGGGCGGCTCCAACCGGAGCCGCCCGCACGTATTATTTCACATTTTTCATGGTCAGGGAGATCCTGCCCCGCTTTTCGTCCACGTCCAGCACGGACACGGTGACCACGTCTCCCACGGACACCACCTCGCTGGGATGCTTAATGAAGCGGTCACACACCTGGGAGATGTGCACCAGGCCGTCCTGATGGACGCCGATGTCCACAAACACACCGAAGTCGATGACATTGCGCACCGTGCCCTGGAGCACCATACCCTTTTTCAGGTCCTTCATGTCCAGCACATCCGTGCGGAGGATAGGTGGGGGCAGCTCCTCCCGGGGGTCACGGCCGGGCTTGGAAAGCTCCTTGGCGATATCCCGGAGGGTGGGAAGCCCTGCGCCGCAGAAGTCCTCTGCCTTATTTTCAACCAACCGGAACTTCTGGGGCAGCAGGGTCAAGGCTCCGGATTTCACGTCCTCCAGGGAGCAGCCGCAGAGGGTCAGCAGCTTTTCTGCCGCCTCGTAGCTTTCCGGGTGGACGCCGGTGTTGTCCAGCACCTGATGGCTTTCCGGGACCCGGAGGAAGCCCGCGCACTGCTCGTAGGCTTTTTTCCCCAGCTTGGGCACCTTTAATAGCTGCTTCCGGGCGGTGAAGGGGCCGTTTTCCTCCCGGTAGGCCACGATATTCTTGGCGGTGGCTGCATTGAGGCCCGCCACCTGGCGCAGTAGCGACATGGAGGCGGTGTTCACATCCACGCCCACAGCGTTGACGCAGTCCTCCACCACGGCCCCCAGGGCCTGGCTCAGCTCCTTTTCCGGCATATCGTGCTGGTACTGGCCCACGCCGATGGCCTTGGGGTCGATCTTCACCAGCTCTGCCAGAGGATCCTGGAGCCGCCGGGCGATGGACACGGCGCTGCGCAGGTTCACATCATACTGGGGAAATTCCTCCGCCGCCAGAGGGGAGGCAGAGTACACCGAGGCCCCCGCTTCGCTCACGATCATGTAGGCCACCCCGGGGAAGCTGCGGATCAGCTCCACGGTCATGGCTTCGGTCTCCCGGGAGGCGGTGCCGTTGCCGATGGCGATGGTCTTCACCCCATGGCGGCGGATCATCCGGCCCAGAGCGGCAATGGCCTCCTCCTTCTTCCGGGCGCCGAAGGTGGGGTAGACCACGGCGGTGTCCAGCACCTTGCCGGTGGCATCCACCACCGCCACCTTGCAGCCGTGCTGATAGCCGGGGTCCAGGCCCATGGTCACGCTGCCCTTCACCGGGGGCTGCATCAGCAGGGGCCGCAGATTCAGGGCGAAGTTGTGGATGGCGCTCTCCTCCGCCCGCTGGGTCAGGGCAGAGCGCAGTTCCCGCTCCATGGAGGGCTCAATGAGCCGGTCATAGCTGTCCTCCGCCGCAGCCCGGACAAAGGCCATGGCAGGATTTCCCGGCTTCACCACCTGGCGGCACACCAGAGGGGCCATTTCCTCCCGGCACAGCTCCAGATGCACCTTGAGGAAGCCCTCCCGCTCTCCCCGGTTCAGGGCCAGAATCTGGTGGCTCTGGAGCTTGGAGAGGGGCTGGCTGAAATCGTAATAGCCCCGGTAGACGCTGTCCTTTTCCCCATCCTGGGCCTGGCACTGGCAGGAGCCCTTGCGCTCCATGGCGGTGCGCAGGGTCTTGCGGATGGCGGCGTCGTCGGCAATCTCCTCGGCGATGATGTCCGAGGCCCCCTGCAGAGCCTCCTCCACCGTCTGGGCCTTTCCCTCGCCGCCCACATAGGGGGCAGCCAATTCGTCAAGGGGCGGCATGCTCCGCTCCTGGGCGAAGATGCGCTCCGCCAGAGGCTCCAAGCCCTTCTCCCGGGCGACGGTGGCCCGGGTGCGGCGCTTGGGCTTGTAGGGCCGGTACAGATCCTCCACCTCGGCCAGGGTCTCCGCCTGGTCAATGGCCTTGGCCAATTCCTCCGTGAGCTTGCCCTGATTGTCAATGGAGGTCTTCACCTCCTGCCGCCGCTGATCGAGATTGCGAAGATACCGCAGCCGCTCCTCCAGGGTGCGCAGGGTGGTGTCGTCCATGGCGCCGTGCTGCTCCTTGCGGTAGCGGGCGATGAAGGGGATGGTGTTCCCCTCGTCCAGTAACCGGATAACGTTTTCAATATATTCCTGCTTCTGTCCCAGCTCCCGGGCCAGAAGCGCTGTGATTTGCTCCATAAAGCCGCTCCTTTCCGTTGTCCCGGAGATTATAGCACACCTTTCGCCCCCCTGTAAAGTGCCGAAAGGGGAAATTCCGCCGTGTCGGGGATTGACAGATTCCGCACTATGGATTATGATTTATCTCGGACGTTTATGGAGTACATAACTTCATCTGTTAACGATTGAGGAGGATTTTTGATATGATTGCATGGAACAACATGGATACTCTGTCTTCTTTCAAGGCATTGCAGGAGACCGAAAGAGTGGATCTGGTATCTGCCATGAGCGGCGACAGCGGTGCCCGGCGGGTCAAGTCCTACACCGTGCCCATGGGTGCCGGAATGGACTTTAACTTCGGTGCCCGACCTGTGGACGACAAGATTCTTGCCGCGCTGCAGAACTTCGCTGAGGAAGCCCAGCTCTCCGAAAAGTTTGAAGCCCTGTATAACGGCGCTGTCATCAACACCGGCGAAAAGCGCCGGGTTCTGCACCACCTGTGCCGGGGTCAGCTTGGCGAAGCCGTTGTAGCCGACGGCGTGGACAAGCGGGCCTTCTACCTGGGCGAGCAGAAGAAGATTGCGGACTTTGCAGACAAGGTACATGCCGGCGAAATCACCAACGCCGCCGGAGAAACCTTCACCACCGTGTGCCAGATCGGCATCGGCGGCTCCGACCTGGGCCCCCGGGCCATCTATCTGGCCCTGGAAAACTGGGCCAAGGTCACGGGCAATCTCAAGATGAAGGCCGCCTTCATCTCCAACGTGGATCCCGACGACGCTGCCGGCGTTCTCAGCAACCTGGATCTTGCCCGCTCCCTGTTCGTGCTGGTGTCCAAGTCCGGCACCACCCTGGAAACCCTGACCAACGAGTCCTTTGTCAAGGATGCCCTCCGGAAGGCCGGTCTTGACCCCGCCCGGCACATGATCGCCGTCACCAGTGAAACCTCTCCCCTGGCAAAGTCCGCCGACTACCTCACCGCCTTCTTCATGGATGACTACATCGGCGGCCGGTACTCCGTCTCCTCCGGCGTGGGCGGCGCTGTGCTGTCCCTGGCCTTCGGCCCGGAGGTCTTCGCCCAGTTCCTGGACGGCGCTGCTGAGGCTGACAAGCTGGCGACCAACAATAACCTGATGGAGAACCCCGCCATGCTGGACGCCCTCATCGGCGTGTACGAGCGCAACGTGCTGGGCTATCCCTGCACCGCCGTGCTGCCCTACTCCCAGGCCCTCAGCCGCTTCCCCGCCCACCTGCAGCAGCTGGACATGGAGTCCAACGGCAAGTCCGTCAACCGCTTCGGCCATCCGGTCTCCTACGCCACCGGCCCCGTGATCTTCGGCGAGCCCGGCACCAACGGCCAGCACTCCTTCTACCAGCTCCTGCACCAGGGCACCGACATCATCCCGCTGCAGTTCGTGGGCTTCCGGTCCAGCCAGATGGGTGTGGATGTGCAGATCCAGGGCAGCACCAGCCAGCAGAAGCTGTGCGCCAACGTGGCCGCGCAGATCGTGGCCTTTGCCTGCGGCAAGGATGACGAGAACCTGAACAAGAAGTTTAACGGCGGGCGTCCCTCCAGCATCATCATCGGGCAAAAGCTGACCCCCGCCGCCGTGGGTGCGCTGCTTGCCCACTTTGAGAACAAGGTCATGTTCCAGGGCTTTGCCTGGAACCTCAACTCCTTCGATCAGGAGGGCGTGCAGCTGGGTAAGGTGTTGGCCAAGAAGGTTCTGGCCCACGAAACCGACGGCGCTCTGAAGGTCTACAGCGACCTGCTGAACATCTGACGCAAAAAGTCCTCGCTGCGAAAGCAGCGAGGGCTCTTTTTGCATCAGATGGTGATTAATTCGTAGCTGTCCTCTCCAAGGCCGATTTCCTTGCCGTGGGAAATCTGATCCCGCCAGTTGGTGTTGGGGAAGTCTGCGGTGAAGTGATCCAGGTCGGGCCGGTTGGCCTTGTCCAGCTTGCTGCCGGGATTCACCGGCTGGCGGAGCACCGCCTCGGCGCAGGCAAGGTCCAGAGCCACCGGGTCGAAGGAGGCGAACATACCCACATCCGGGACGATGGGCAGGTCGTTTTCCGCGTGGCAGTCGCAGTAGGGGCTCACATCCCGCACCAGAGTGATGTGGAAGTGGGGCTTGCCGTCCACCACGGCCTTGGCGTACTCGGCGATTTTGAAGTTGAGCATCTGCACGGCGTTGTGGTAGTTGTGGTAGATGGCCTTGGTGGGGCACACATCCAGGCACCGGCCGCAGCCCATGCAGTTGACCCAGTTGATCTGCATTTTGCCGTTTTCCTGGCGCTGGGGGCCGTCGTGGGCGCAGTTTCTGGCGCAGGAGCCGCAGCCGACACATTTGCTTTCGTCCACCACCGGGCGGCCGTCCGAGTGCATGTCCCGCTTGCCCTCATTGGAGCCGCTGCCCATGCCCAGGTTTTTCAGCGCGCCGCCGAAGCCCGCCTCCTCATGGCCCTTGAAGTGGTTCAGGGAGATGACAATATCCGCATCCACAATGGCCCTGCCGATTTTCGCCTCCTTTACCACCGTGCCCCCCGCCACAGGCACAGCTACATCATCGGTGCCCTTCAGGCCGTCGGCAATGATCACATGGCAGCCGGTGGTGTAGGGAGTAAAGCCGTTTAAGTAGGCCGTTTCGATGTGATCCAGGGCATTCTTCCGGGAGCCCACGTACATGGTGTTGGCATCGGTGAGGAAGGGCTTGCCCCCCAGTTCCTTGATGATGTCCACCAGCACCCGGGCGTAGCCGGGCCGCAGATGGGCCATGTTGCCCAGCTCACCGAAGTGGATCTTGATGGCCACGAACTTATCCTGGAAGTCAATCCGGTCAATTCCGGCGGTCATAATGAGCCGGGCCAGCTTCTGGGGCAAAGTCTCGCCGTTTGCGGTGCAGAAATCCGTAAAATATACCTTTGATGCCATGGTGTAACCTCCTGTGTGGAATCGTTTTTTCTATTATGGCAGAAAGCATTGCAAATGTCAATGGAGCCGCCCCCTTCTCTGCGCCGAAAAAAGCGGCTTTTCGGAAGAAAAAGTGAAAGAAACACTGTGCTTTTTGTCGTTTCTGTGCTATACTGAAAAGGGTGATGCAACATGCTGGAACGCGGAAAAATGGAACGCGGGGTCTTTGAGATCATCGACACGGAAAGCCTGATGCCACAGGAGCATCTGCTGCGCGGAATCGATGCAGCCGTGGATTTTGACAAAATCTACGATATGGTGGAGCCCATGTACTGTCAGGACACCGGGCGGCCCGGTGTGGATCCTGTGGTGCTGTTCAAGCTGGTGCTGCTGCAGCACCTGTACGGCCTGTCCTCCCTGCGCCGGACGGTGGAGGAGGCCCGGGCCAATCTGTACTTCCGGTGGTTCCTGGGGTACCGGATTCAGGAGGACATTCCCCATCCCACCACCGTCAGTCACAATTTCCGCCACCGCTACACCGCGGAAACCGTCAATAAGATTTTCAACTGGATTTTGAATCAGATCGCAGAGGCTGGCTTCCTGTCTGCCGGGGCCGTGTATGTGGACGGCACCCGCATCAAGGGGAATGCCGACCTGTCCCAGCGCATCCGGGAAGAAATCCCCGCCGCCGCCCAGCGGTATGCGCAGGAGCTGATGGAGGAGGTCAATCCTGACCGGGCATCCCCGGAGGGCACACCCGCACAGGAGCCTTCCCCGGTCCAACCGGACTTTTCGGAAATGGAGCGGGCGCTTGAGGCGGCGAAGGAGCAGCTTGCGGAGCTGACGCTGGCTCTTGCCGAAAAGGACAGGCAGCTCGGGGAGGCAGCCGCCAGAAACGAGGTGCTGTCCCAGGCCCTTGACCAGACTGCCAGTGCCATGGGCGAATCTCTCCAGTCCATCCGGCTTCTGCAAAGCCGCAGGAGCTACCGGCTGTACCGGCTCCTGACCTCCGGCCCGGATCCTCTGGCCGATGCCGCCGATTGTCTCGAGGCCCGGCTTCCCCCACCGGAGGACGGCAATTAAAAATTTGTGCATATCGGCTTTTGTCAGCAATGTGGCGCTTTCGCCAATGAACGGACAAGGCCCTGGTGAGAAGGGGAAGGGTACGTCCTTCTGAGGGCGGCTCCCTCTGACGAGGGA
>CALYRG010000044.1 GCA_945482615.1 uncultured Clostridia bacterium
GCATCTTCCTCCGCTCCCGTAGGGGCGATTATTAATCGCCCGCATCTTCCTCCGCACCCGTAGGGGCGATTATTAATCGCCCGCATCTTCCTCCGCTCCCGTAGGGGCGATTATTAATCGCCCGCATCTTCCTCCGCTCCCGTAGGGGCGATTATTAATCGCCCGCATCTTCCTCCGCTCCCGTAGGGGCGTGGTGCTACGCGCAGCGAATCAAAATCTCCATGATTGCCGGTGGCAATCATACCATAATTTCCTATCAATCGCCCGCCTGTTTCGTCTTCGGCCTGCCCAAAACGGGCGGTTAATAACCGCCCCTACGATTTCCGGCGGTTAATAACCGCCCCTACGATTTCCGGCGGTTCATAACCATTCCTTCGATGCCGCCAGCTTTCCATGAAAAAAGCCGCCGCAAGTATTTTGCGGCAGCTTTTCGGCATGATACACGATTACTGCTCCGTGTAAACAGAGCACTTCCGGCGATCCTTGCCCAGACGCTCGAACTTGACGACGCCGTCGGTCAGAGCGAACAGGGTGTCATCCTTGCCGATACCAACATTGGTGCCGGGATGGATGTGGGTGCCTCTCTGGCGAACCAGGATGTTGCCGGCCAGAACGAACTGACCGTCAGCACGCTTGCAGCCCAGACGCTTGGACTCGGAATCACGGCCGTTCTTGGTGGAACCGCCGCCCTTGTGGTGAGCGAAGAACTGAATACCAATCTTCAGCATGGTGTTACACCTCCAAAACTTCGATATAATCGGGATAGTCGTCTCTCAGGGAGCAAAGGTACAGCATCATTCCGGCCAGAACCGCCTGGACGCTGTCCTCCTCGTCGCAGGAGACAGGTAATGTCAGGGTGATGCGGGCCTGCTCGTCCTTCACCCGGACCTTGGCCTTGGCGCCGCACACATCGTTGATGGTGGCCTCGGCCATGGCAACAGCCGCGCTCACCGCCGCGCAGACGATATCAGAGCCTGCCTCGGCGTAGCCGCTGTGCCCCGAGACGGAGAAGCCGGTAATCCGCTCTCCCTCGGTAAAAAATTCGCATCTGGTCATGGCTTACAGTGCGATCTTGGTGATCTCCACCTTGGTGTAAGGCTGGCGATGACCGATGTGGCGCTTCTCGTTCTTCTTGGCCTTGTAGCGGATGATGTCGATCTTCTTGCCCTTGCCGTTCTTGACCACCTTGGCCTCCACGGCAGCGCCTTCCACCACGGGAGCGCCGATCTTGGAGTTCTCGCCGTCCAGGACAGCCAGAACCTGGTCGAACTTCACGGCCTCGTCGGCCTCAACGCCCAGCTTCTCCACGAAGATCACGTCGCCCTCGGCCACGGTGTACTGCTTGCCTCCGGTTACGATAACTGCTTTCATTTTGTTTTCACCTACTTCATTTGTAGTCTCGCTCTGAGGGCGCGGCGCATGCCGACTAAAGCCCCTTCGATGCGGCTTGGATATTTTAGCAGAGAAAATCCCAAATGTCAATCCCTTTTCCCTGAAAATTCACACCTTCCGTAATACCGGCTGCATCACACGGAATGCATAAATGCATTCCCTACAGGTGGGTCGAAGCCGTAGGGAACGGATTTATCCGTTCCGCAGTACCGGTTGCGTCGTGGCAATGTTTTCAATCCGTCCCGGGATGACACCGCAGCCGACCGACAGGGCGATTTCACCCGGCGAAGCCGGATTTCACCTGCGCAGCAGATTTCATGCAGCCGTCAGGCTGCCTTTCACTGCAAAAGCAAGCGGCACCTTCCGGTACCGCCTGCATTTTCTTAAAGCTTCACGCCGTCCACGTACACGGCTTCCAGTTCCAGAGCATCATTCAGCAGGAGCAAGTCCGCCTGCTTGCCCACAGCGATGCTGCCGATGTGCTGCTCCAGCCGCACTGCCCGGGCCGGGGCCTCGGTGGCGGCGTAGATGGCATCCTCTAAGGAGAAGCCGAAGGACACCAGATTCCGCACCTCCGCCAGCAGATTGGTAGACGATCCCGCCAGCGTGTCGGAACCTAAGAGGGTTGCCTTGCCGCCCTTCATCTCGATGGGCTGGCCCCCCAGCTCATATTCGCCGTCGGGCATCCCGGCGCAGCGCAGGGAGTCGCTGATGACCACGAGATTCTCCCCGAACAGCTGCTTTGCCGCCCGGATGACGCAAGGGTGGATGTGCAGCCCATCGCAGATCAGCTCTGCGGTGGCTTTGTGGTCGAAGGCCGCGCCCACCACCCCGGGGGCCCGATGGCCGAAGGGGGGCATTCCGTTGAACAGGTGGGTGGCATGGGTGGCCCCGGCTTCAAAGGCCGCTGCCGCCGTGTCATAGTCCGCGGTGGTGTGGCCCAGGGAGACCGTGCACACCCGGGAAACCTCCCGGGTAAATTCCATGGCCCCCGGCTCCTCCGGAGCAACAGTCACCAGCCGCACCTGATTGCCGCTGGCCTGGTTCAGCCGGCGGAACATCCCGATATCCGGGGCGTGGAGATTCTCCGCCGCCTGAGCGCCCCGCTTGGCATAGGACAGGAACGGCCCCTCCAGATGGATGCCGGCACACTTGGCCCCATCGGCTGGCCTGACAAAATCCCGGATGGCGTTCATCGCAGGTATCAGGGTTTCTTCCTTCAAGGTCATGGTGGTGGCGAGGAAGGATGTCACGCCGTTTTGTGCGTAATACCGGGACATTTTGCGCAGGCCCTCGGGTTTTCCGTCGGAAAAGTCCTCATTCATGGCCCCATGGGTGTGGACATCCACAAACCCGGGCACGAGATACCGTCCCCCGGCGTCCACATCAAAGGGCCCCTCCGGAGCGCCGATGGCGGCGATTTTGTCGCCCTCGATGGTCACGGAAGCGTCCCGGAACACCCCATCCAGAAATACCCTTGCATTTCCAATAATCATCGTTTCACCTCCGGCAGGGATGCCGCCGCCACGGACTGGCCCACGCGGCGCATCTTTTCATCGGGGAGGGTCACCAGGCACTTGGCGGCAAGCTGGGGATACTCGTCTGCCAGGATTTCGTTGCACACCCGCAGAATGGTATCGCCGCCCTTGCCGGACATGACCCGGCCCATGAGCATCATGTAATCCAGATCGTAGAACTGGGCGTACAGCACCGTGGTGTAGGCAAGATACGCGCCGATGGTCTCAAACACGGCTACAGCCCGCTCATCGTCCGCCTCCATAAGCTTCTGAACAAACTTCAGCTTTTCTGCCAGGGACAGCTCCCCGGGAATCTCGATCCCCGCCCAGGGTGCCAGCTTGATGACCGCGTCCTGGCTGAAATACTTGCAGCCCACGCCGAAATCCGTGGACCATTCATCCTGCACGGCCCCCTCCTGCAGATCCACCGGGGCAAAGGCCAGCTCGTTGATCCAGCCCAGCACATTCTGCTCCGCGTCCACATAGCCCACCGCCTCGGAGGTGCCCATGGCGATGCCCATGAGGTTGCCCTTGCCCAGGCCCATGGCCCCGGCGAGAGCGGACACGTCGCCGTCGTTGGCAACCAGAATGGGGATGTCCGGGCCGATTTCGGCAGCCGCCCGGTCAAACACGGTCTTGACAAAGTCCCACTTGCTCCGGGGCACCTTGTAGAAGATGCTGGACACCATGGGGGCGTTGCCGATGAACACACCGGCAGAGGACACGCCGATGGCGTCCACCCGGGGCATTTTGGAGGCTGCCGTCCGGAAGGCCGTGAGAATCTCCTGGTACTGGTAGTTGGGATCCTCGTTCAGCTTGGGGAACCACAGCACCTCCTCGGAATAGACGCACGCGCCGTCGATGACAGCGGAGACCTTCCGGTCGCTGCCCCCGGCGTCAAAGCCGATCCGGCAGCCGTCCATATGGCCGCCCATGGGCTGGGCAGTCTCGTTGGCCTCGGGGCACTGCTCCAGGGGCAGATCCAGAATTTCCAGCTCCCGCTCGTAGAGCTGCCCGGCGAAGGTGTAGTCAAAATGCCGCTCTCCCTGGGGGGTGTAGGCGGCCTGGAGCCGTTTCGCCAGCTCGCTACACCCGCACACCCACACCCGGAAGCCGCCGGTGGACCACAGCAGGAACTTGACATACCGCTCCACATACCGGTAGTCGGCCTCCCGCATCTCGGGGGTGCCGTGGATAAAGGTTCTGTGGACGGAAATGCGGCCCTTGTCCCGCTCCAGGGCGATGGCCAGGGGCTTTTGGGCACCCTTGAGATAGGCCTCCCGCCAGACCCCGAAGGGGACGAAGGTGGGATCCAGCCTTGGGGGGTGCTTCATCTGGTACTCGATACCTAAATAGCGCATAATTCTTCCTCCCAGTGTGTCAGTTATCAAAGCCGTTGGGGTTTTTGCTCTGCCAGTTCCAGGTGTCCCGGCGCCCCCGGTAACCAGAACGTTCATTTTCCAATCTCCTTCACAATTTGGTGCATCTGCTCCCACTGCTGCTCCATGTCCGCCACCAGCTTAAACTGGGTGCGGCACCTTACCAGGTTCTGCCCGGGGTAGTGGATGTGGAAGTAGTTATCGCCGTCCAGATAGTCGGTGAGGAACCGGATGCCGCACTCCAGGGTCATGAGCTTGGCGCCCCAGGGGAGGTATTCCAGCTCCGCCTCGGTAAGCCCGCCCTTCGCCCCCTCCAGGAAGCCCCGGACATAGCGGCGGTACAGCTCGATGTCAAAGTTTACCTTGCTCAGATCGGCCTCATCCTCGGCGCAGTGGTTGGCGCCGAAGCGGATGGAGTCGCCGAAGTCGTAGATGGAAAGGCCGGGCATGGTGGTGTCGAGGTCGATGATGCACACGCCCTCCTGGGTTTTTTCGTCAATGAGGACGTTGTTGAGCTTGGTGTCGTTGTGGGTAACCCGCAGGGGAAGCTTTCCTTCCCGCAGGGCGTTCAGGGCCACAGAGCAGTCCGCCTTTCGGTCGAGGACAAACTGAATTTCCTTCTGCACCTGCCCGGCCCTTCCCAGCTTGTCCGATTCCAGAGCCGCCAGGAATTTGGCGAACCGATCCTCGGTGTTGTGGAAGTTCACGATGGTCTCGTGGAGGGTCTCGGCGGGGTAGTCCGCCAGGAGCCACTGAAACCGTCCAAAGGCCCGGGCGGAGGCTTCAAACAGCTCCGGGGTGGCCTTTTGGAGGCACAGGGTGTTTTCCACATACTTGGTCAGCCGCCACACCCTTCCGGTATCGTCGGTGTAGTAGGGCTTGCCCTCCCGGGTGGGAACCAGGTTCAGGGTCTCCCGCTCCACATCCCCGCCGGCAGCGAGGATTTTCTTTCGCAGGTGGGAGGTGACCCCGATGAAGTTTTCCATCAGCTCCTCCTGCCGGGGGAAGGCCGCCACGGACAGGCCCTGGAGGATATAGCGGATGGCCTTGCCCTCCTGGGGCTGGCAGACCAGGCAGAAGGTGTCGTTGATATGGCCGCTGCCGTAGCGAACCGCCCCCAGCAGCGTGGCAGGAAAATCAAACGCCGCGATGACCTTGGTGAGCATCGCCTCGTTTTCAGGAATGTACATAGGCTTCCTCCCTTTGGTTTCCCGGTGGCCCGGGAAACGGTGAAATCCGGCTTCGCCGGGTGAAGTAAACGTACAGAAATCTTACCGCCTCTCGTAGGGGCGGGCCTCCCGGACCGCCCGGGCACCGGGCAGCGTCTTCGCCCAACCCCGGTTGAAATACGGAATGCCCCCGCTTCGCATCCGTAGGGAATGCATTTATGCATTCCGCTGAACGCACCCAGTACCGCGGAACGGATAAATCCGTTCCCTACGGTATGGACGTACCCCATTCTTCTCAACCGGGCCTACGGATTTTCAAATACTGTACCATCGGATCTCGTTGGCCTCCAGGTGCAGCCCGAAGCTGCCGTCCTGGGTGTACACCGTGGTGTCCTGGGGCACATAGGTGTTGTTCACCACGCAGTACTTGCCGTTGGCTACGAAGGCGTGTACCTCCACATTGTAATTGGTGGAGAACCACTTGTGAAGACTTTCCTCCCCATGGGCCGCCCACAGAACCGCCCGGTGCAGCACCCGGCTGTTCTCGAAGGAATAAGGAAGGCCCGACAGATACACGCCCCGGCCCTGACCGTAGTCGTTGACGGCCATCTGCACTTCCCGGTCCTTCTGCACCAGAATGCGGGTGCCCTCAAAGGCATAGATGTTCTTCTTGCCCTCGCCGAAGTCCACGTCCCCTTCCACATCCGAAAGAATGAAGTGGTCGGGGTCTGCCTCCCAGTTGTACTTGTCGTAGTTCAGGGTAAAGCCGGTCTCCTTCTCCACCCCCAGCACGGAGGCAAGCTGCAAATACCGGCCCTGATACTGGTGGCCGGAGGGCTCGCCGATGCCGATGAAGCCGCCGCCCTGGTGGACAAACCGGCGGATGGCGGAGGAAATGGTGGGGTCTTCCCACTCTATGCCTCCTGTGTGGGCGGTGTCGCCGTCGCCCACGTTGATAATCACATCAATATCATCGAGAATCCCGGCGTTGGCGCGGATATCGTCAAAGGAAATAAACCGTACGTCGAAGGGGGCCCCGGACAGGGCCTCGATCACCCCGGCGTAGGAATAGTTCTGCTTCTGATACAGGGCGTGGTGCACCATGTGGCAGCCCCAGGAGCGCATTTTGCCCCAGCAGTTCAGCACCGCCACGGTCTTGACGCAGTAGGGGGTGGTGCCCTTGATGTTCTCGTACAGCTCCCGGAACTCGTTGCACACACTTTCCACATAGTCGATAAATTCCGGAAACTCCAGCGCCAGCTTCAGATACCCGCCGTAGCCGATGCGGTCGATGGGCTTTCGCAGAATGGCCCGCCGGGCGGTGACCCAGTTCTCCCTGGCCTCCCGGACGGGGTCGCCCCCCTCATGGAAGGTGTCGGGGAAGAAGTAGGGCAGGAACCGGCCCTCGGTGTATTTCACTCCGGGGATGTCGGAGATCAGCCGCAGGGTGGAGCCGTTGCCCACGGAGCCAACCACCGCGTCCACCCCGATGTCCTTCCACTCCTCCATAAACGGCTCGGTGCCGATCCAGTGATCCCCCAGGAACATCATGGCTTCCTTCCCCAGCTCGTGGGTGATGTCCACCATTTCCCGGGCGAGCTTCGCCACCTCCCGGCGCTGGAAGGCCTGGAAGTCCTTGTATTCCTTGCTTGGCACCCGGTACTGGTTGTTGTGGTAGCCCTGATCCACGATAAACTCCGGCCGGAATTTGTAGCCCACCTCACGCTCAAACTGCTCCAGAATGTAGGGGGACACCGAGGCGGAGTAGCCGTACCAGTCAACAAATTTTTCCCGCTTCAGCTCGTCAAATACCAATGTGAACTGATGGAAGAAGGTGGTGTAGCGGATCACATCCACATAGGGGTGGTCGGCGATGAACTTTCTCAGCCGCTCCATGGTGAATTTGTGGGTCTTTGGCTGGCGGACATCGAAGGTGATCTGATGCTCAAAGTTCTGCCAGTTGTTGGTGACGGCGTTGTACATGTGCACCGGATCCCAGATGAGGTAGGCCAGGAACGCCACGGTGTACTCATGGTAATCTTCCGGCTCCGGGATCACCACGCAGCCGGTTTCGGCGTCGTAGTCCCAGCTTTCCGGGGGGATAGGCTCCCCCACAGTGCGGTCCATGACCTCCCACCAGCGCTTGATGTCGTCCCGGGTGTTCACCGCCATCAGCTCCGGGGAGATGCCCTGCATCAGGGGGATTTCCAGAGGGCCGCCGGAGGCGGTATGGAAGCCTGTCATGATATAGCACTGCTGGACTTCATCGGGGTTTGCCTTTGCCCAGGCGTTGTCCTTGCGGGTGGTGTAGTAGGTGGAGTAGATTTTGGCGTTCTGATCCCGAAGCTCCGCCGGAAAATCGGTGCCGTCACAGTCCCGGATGGCGTCCGCCCCCCAGCGCTTCATGATTTCCAGCGTCTGGGGAACAACGTCCAGGTCAGTGGGGATCGTTACGCGACCCACTTTTCTTGCATCATTCATGTCAGGATCCTCCTTGATAAATATTGGATGGTTTTCCGCTTTTCTCTATTTTTCATTCTATCGTCTGACATGAAGAAAATCAATATGTATTTAGGGAAATGGAGAGAATCTCTGCGCTTCATCATGTTATTTGTTTTTCTGATGAAGCTGACGGTAAGCGGTGGGGGACATACCTTCCCGCTTCATAAAACACTGAGAAAAATAATTGCTGCTGCTGAAGCCTACGCCCTGTCCGATATGGCTGATACTGAGGTTTGTTGTGGAAAGCAGAAATTTAGCTTCCCGGAAACGGCATCTGAGCAGATATTCCATAGGGCTGACACCATAGGCCTGTTTAAATTCCCGAATCAGGCTGTATTTGTTCAGACCGATTTTACGGGAAAGAAACTCAATGTTAAAGTTGTGCATATAATTGTTTTCAATGTATTGCTTGATCCAGGTGATACTATGGTGCTTTGCTTCTTCCTGTCGTAATTCCGGGACGATAGAGACCTCATAGGTATCGGCTTCCTTGATCCGTTGAATCTGAAGCAGCAACAGCTCCAGCATGTTCATACATGCCTTTTGGTAGCCGGGAAGTTTGTTTTTTGCTTCGTCAACAATGGACATGGCAAGCTGGGTAATATATTCCGATTTTCGAATATAGCTGCCTTTGGTATATCCTGCCGCGGTGTTTTCAAAAGCAGGCTGGGTCCCGGAAAATGCCACAACAATCCACTTGTTGCCCAAATTGTTTTCCCAATGCTCAACTCCGGGATTGATCACCACAAAATCACCTGGCTGGGCAATAAAAGAATCGTCCCAGATAAAAAATTCACAGGATCCTCCAAGACAGAAGAATATCTCCCAGAAATCGTGGATATGGGGTGATCCGTTCCAACGGTTCTCATCGAAAAAAACAGAGGTATAGATCAGTTCTGTACCGTTGTCGGAAATACAGCCAGTGGTTTCGTAGAATTCATACATACAGGTCAACTCCTGATTTGATGGTGATAATACATATAATTTGGAAACGATTCATTTTTTGTTTGTGCAAATAAACTAAATTTATGCAATATATATAACTTAATTGTCAATATATCACATTCCCTTTTTGCATGCAAGGGTATATAATGAATTTATTGAAAACCTACGGGATTCAATAAAAAATTTAACAAAGCAAGGAAAGTGAGGAAACAACATGAAGAAGATTCTTGCCCTGCTGCTGGCTCTGGTTATGGTTCTGTCCATGGCTGCCTGCGGCGCAAAGGAAAAGGCTCCCGCTGCAACTGAGGCTCCCAAGGCCGATGCTCCTGCCGCTGAAGCACCCGCTGCTGACGCTGGTGTGGAACTGACTTACTGGTCCATGTGGAACTCCACCGAAGGCCAGGCTAAGGTCATCCAGGAAGCTGCTGATGCTTACTATGCAAAGACTGGCATCAAGATCAACATCGAGTGGAAGGGCCGCGATGTCAAGAAGCTGATCCAGCCCGCTCTGGATGCTGGCGAAAAGGTCGACATCTTCGATACCGACTACGCTCTGATCTGCCAGACCTTCTCCAAGTATGTTGTTGACGTTACCGATATGGCTGAGGCTGCCGGTTACCCCGACCACTGCCTGCCCGTCCTGATGGAAACCGCTAAGGGTTACTGCGGCGGTGCTCTGAAGGTCATCCCCTACCAGCCCTACACCTCCGGTGTTTGGTACAACAGGGATATGTTCACTGCCGCCGGCATTGAGAAGGCCCCTGAGACCTTTGCTGAGCTGCTGGATGTCTGCCAGAAGCTGAAGGACAGCGGTGTCAATCCCTTCACCTGTGACCAGGGCGACGGCACTGCTCTGCTGATGGGCTATCAGCTGGCAAGATACCTGGGCCAGGATGGTGTTCTGGACCTGATCGACAATGTTAAGTGGGGCGAAGTTCCCGAGGCTAAGAAGGCTGCTGAGGATATCTACTCCCTGTTCGAGAAGGGCTACATGTCCCCCTACGCTCCCTCCAACTACCCCGACGGCCAGAACGAGCTGGGCTTCGGCGAGTCCGCAATGCTGCTGCAGGCTTCCTGGGTTCCCAACGAAGTCGTTCAGAACACCGGTGCTGAGCTGAACTGGGGCTACTTCCCCTGGCCCGCAGTTGAAGGCGGCGTTGATGGCATCGAAGGCGGCATGCTGGGCGCACAGGCCTTTGCTGTCACCGAAGTCAGCGAGCACAAGCAGGAAGCATTCGACTTCCTGATGACCGTCGTCATCGGCGAGTTCGACCAGAAGATGGCTGATGCTGTTTCTTCCGCTCCCGCTGATACTGACAACACCGTATGGCCCAACTCCGTCGCCGGTGCTGAGCCCTACTTCAAGAACATGACCAAGTCCTATGCATGGGCAGTGGGTCTGCAGAACAATGCCGACTACATGGAGTTCATCCAGGAAGCTATCAACCAGCTGTGCAAGATGGAGATCACTCCCGATCAGTTCATTGCTCAACTGGAAGCTCTGAAGTAAGATTCAGAATTTCCTTACCCCAATATCATAAATTGCATATAAGCACCTTGGTAATTGGGTGAACTATGTAAGGGAGCTCTTGCTGTCATGGGAGGAGCTCCCTTTTTTCTCAAGTCCGGCTGCCGGCGTTCCGGAAGCCTGCGAAAGGAGTAGGTCGCTTTGAAGCAAAACAAACAAATCAAGCAGATGATCTTCTGTTTTTTGACACCTGCAGTGCTGTTTTTCCTGCTTGTATTCCTGTATCCTGTGGTACGCACCATTGCCATGAGCTTTTTCTATGTGGAAGGCGTCAGTGATGCTACCAGCACTTGGCAGTTTATTGGCTTGGAAAACTATACCACTTTGATGAAAACGGCCATTTTCAGAGAAAGTATCAAGAATATGCTGAAGATATGGCTTTGGGGTGGTCTCATCACGATGTCCATCTCCATGCTGTTTGCCGTTATTTTGACCAGCGGTGCCAAATTCAAAGAGTTTTACAAAGCTGTTATTTACATCCCCAACATCATTAATGCGGTTGCCATTTCTACCATGTGGATGACTGCAATCTTCAACAAGCGTTTTGGTTTCCTGCACAACTTCTTTGCTTTCTTTGGCTCGAATCTTGCCACCACGGACTATATGAGTGGCAGTATCAAATTCTGGACACTGCTGGTGGCCTTCTGCTTTGGTTCTGTGGGTTACTATATGCTGATTCTTATGAGTGGTATCGAGCGGATCCCTGCTGATATCTATGAAGCAGCCACCATTGACGGTGCCAGCAAGCCCGCACAGTTCCGCCGGATTACGCTGCCACTGCTGACCAGTGTCATCAAAAACTGTATTGTTTTCTGGACTGTCGGCGTTGTTGGTTTCTTCGTCTGGAGCCAGATGTGGAGTGCACCCCTGTCCAGCGAACTGACCACCATTACTCCTTTTGTCTATATGTACAATATCACCTTCGGCACCACCGGCAATGCGGACAGAAACGCAGCAATGGGTGCAGCGGTTGGTGTGCTTATGGCAATTACCGTGCTGTTCGTATTCTTTGCTGTCAACCGTCTCATTAAAGATGAAGACGTAGAATTCTAAGGAAAGGAGACAGAATAAGCTATGCGTCGAAATAAATCCTCCCATTTGGAACTGAAAAAGCAGATGCGTCTTCTGCCTGGCCATATCGTGGTCGGCCTGTGGTGCCTGTTCACCATTGGAATGCTGGCATGGATCGCGGCTGCCAGCCTGTCTACCTCTCCGGAAATCATGCGTGGTAAGACTCTGCAGTTTGAAACCGGTCTGCACTTTGAAAACTATGTAAAAGCATGGACGGCAAACAATATTTCCGTCTTCTTTATGAACTCTCTGCTTTATGCCAGCACCGCCATGGTTGGCTCTCTGCTGGTCAGTGCTCCTGCAGCCTATGTATTAGCCCGCTTCGTATTCAAGGGCAACAGCACCATCCGTAGCAGCTTTGTTATGGCTATGAGTCTTCCACAAATCATGATCGTCCTGCCTCTGTTCTTCCTGACTACCAAGATGGGATTGACCGGCTCTAAATTTGTGTTAATTCTGATCTATATCGGTATGCAGGTTCCCTATACCACCATCTTCCTGATTTCTTTCTTTAATAATCTGTCCCGTGGCTATGAAGAGGCTGCAGCCATTGATGGCTGCCCTCCTATGAAAACATTTTGGACGATTATGATGCCACTGGCTCAGCCCGGCATCGTTACCGTTGGTATCTTTAACTTCATGAGTATCTGGAATGAATACTTCCTGTCTCTGATTTTTGCCGCCTCCGAGAAGAATATGTCTGTCGGTCCCGGCCTGAAGAGTGTTCTGACAGCTATGCAATACACCGGTGACTGGGGCGGCCTGTTTGCGGCAGTGGTTATCGTATTTACTCCCACTCTGCTGCTCTTCATCTGCCTGTCCAAGACCATTATCAACGGCATCACTGCCGGTGGCGTAAAGGGTTGATTCTATGAAGTTTATTGCCGCCGATCCCAGACTGCAACAAGCTCTGGATCTGCTTTGCGCCCATGCGCCGCTGTATAGTGACCTCCCCGGGTTTTCCGTCACCTGGCTTCCCGGTGAAGCTGGCCGCATCTGCTGGGTGCGGAAGGGGAGCGACGTGACACTCCGGGCTGATTCCATCAGCGATTGCCTTTTCCTTCTGGGCCGGGTACTGACCATGCCGGAAAGCACGTCAGAATCCCTGAGTCCCCGTTTTTCCCGTCTGGCGGCCATGATCGACCTGTCCCGCAACAGTGTATACACGCTGAAAACCATGAAGCGGTTCCTGTGCCAGCTGGCACTGATGGGCTTTAACACCGCCTACCTCTATATGGAGGATACCTATGAGCTGCCGGGATATCCCTACTTTGGCTACCGCCGGGGCCGGTACAGCGTTGCAGAGCAGAAGGAGCTGGACGATTTTGCCGACGCACTGGGCATCGAACTGGTGCCCTGCATCCAGACGCTTGCCCACCTGCGCACCGCCATCCGCTGGAAGTATATGGAGCCCATGCGGGATACCGTGGACAATTTGATGGTGGGGCAGGAAGATACCGTCGCTCTGGTGGAAGCAATGATCGCCCACTTCAGCAAAACCTTCCGAAGCCGCCGAATCCATCTGGGTATGGATGAAGCCGTCAGCCTGGGTACCGGCCGTTATCTGCGGTATCAGGGTTACCGCAGCCACCGGGAGATCATCATGGAACACCTGCAAATCACCTGCGGCCTGTGTAAAAAGTATGGTCTGGCACCTATGATCTGGGATGATATGCTCTTCCGGGATGAAACGCCTTTGATGAATTACTACGGTGACAGCGATCCAATCACCCCGGAGCAGAAGGCCCAGTTCCCGGATAATATCTCCTTCGTTTACTGGGACTACTATCACGATACCCGTGAGGAGTACGAGCGGCAGCTCAGGCGCAGAGGTTGCGTCAAGACTCTCTTTGCCGGAGGCATGTGGAAATGGGGTGGCTGGGTTCCCAATTTTACCAAGAGCTTCCATGACAGTATGCTGGCTGTGGAGGCCTGCTGTGCCTACGATGTGCAGGAGATTATGGTAACCTTATGGGGCGATGACGGTGACGAAACACCTCTGGCCACCGTTCTGCCGGGTCTGGCACTTTACGGCCTGCTGCGCTTTGGCCCTGCTCAGCCCGGGCAGACCGATGCCATGTGCCGCCTTCTGTCGGATACTCCCCTTGCTGTTTATGAATCCATGGAACATCTGGATCTGATCCCAGATCTGCCGGAAAAGAATCTGGAAGCGTTGATGCCCCATAAACTGCTGCTGTACGGCGATATGGCCAGTGAACTGTTCATGGGTTCCATCACCAATAATCCCCAGCGGCTTGCTTGTTACTACAAAGAGCTTTCCGGTAAATATGCCGCCATGCTCGAAACTATCCGGGATGTCCATCTTAAGGGCATTATGGAAATGTATTACCATCTGGCAGCATCCCTCAGCGCCCGCTGTGAAGCAGCTATGGCCCTGCATGAGGGATACGACAAAAAGGATCCACTCACCATGGATGATGCCATCCAGAAATTGATGGCCTTTGCCGCGTGTACAAAGCAGTTCCATCGTGCAGCTGTTCTGAACTGGTCCCGTGAATGTAAGGGTCAGGGTATGGAGATCATTGACTTGCGTCTTGGCGGTATTCAGGCCCGGTGTCAGGCGTTGATTCAGCGGCTGGACCTTTACCGGGACGGTATTATTGACACGCTGACAGAACTGGATGAACCGGAGCTGCCTTATCAGGGCTTGTTATCCGAAGACGGTCATACCCCCGGAAGAGAACTCTATGGTGAGATTGTTACCGTCAACACTCTTTGCCATCAGTTTAGTATCTAATACTGTTTTCTGATTAATTCCCATGCTAAGTGACTGAGCACCACGAGGAATGAAACCCAGTAGTGGACTT
>CALYRG010000045.1 GCA_945482615.1 uncultured Clostridia bacterium
GCCCGGGGCCTGGACTACTACACCGGAACGGTGTACGAGACGGCGCTGCTGGATCACCCGGAGATCGGCTCCGTGTGCAGCGGCGGCCGCTACGACAATCTGGCGGGCTACTACATCGACAAGGCGCTCCCCGGCGTGGGCATCTCCATCGGCCTGACCCGGCTGTTCTACGTTCTGGACGAGCAGGGCCTGCTGAATCCTGACCTGCCTTCCGCTCCCGCCGATGTGCTGGTTCTGCCCATGACCGGTGATGCCGGCCCGGCTATTTCCCTGGCACAGACGCTGCGGGAGAGCGGACTGCGGGTGCAGCTCTACGGCGAGCAGAAGAAGTTCAAGCAGAAGCTGGCCTACGCCAACAAGCTTGGGGTTCCCTACGTGGTGCTGCTGGGCGAGGATGAGCTGGCTGCCGGAAAGTGTGCCCTGAAGGATATGCGCACCGGCCAGCAGCTGCTGTTGACGGCACAGGAGGCCGCCCAGCGGATTCAGGAGGGCACCGATGTGTCCAAAATCCCGGTGATCCTGGAAAAATAGAGCATTTTGCGGGCGGTCAATGACCGCCCGCAGGTGCGTTATAAGCGTTTTTCCGTAATTTTATGCTAGGAATTTTGGAACAAATGTGTTATGATAACCAAAAGTCTTTCGTCAGCAGGGAGTGATGAACCGTGGAAGATATGCAGAAGAAGCCTGAGCAGGAACAGGAGCAGGAACGCTATGTGGAGCGGCCCATGTGGCAGGTCTGGGGCGCCCGGGTGGGGCTTGTGGTATTCCTTTTGTTTGTGGTCTACCAGATCATCAGCATTGCCGGAGGCGGGGTATGAAGATTCTGGGCATTGACCCGGGCTACGGCATCACCGGCTTCGGCCTTATCGAGGCAGACCGGGGGCAGTACCGTCTGCTCAGCTGTGGGGCCATTACCACGCCCCCCAATACGGATTTCTCCTGGCGGCTGGGGGTCATCTACAACGATATGACCCAGCTTCTTCAGGTGGCGCAGCCCGAGGCGGTGGCCATCGAGGAGCTGTTCTTCGGCCAGAATGTCACCACGGGCATCAAGGTCGCCCAGAGCCGGGGGGTGGTGCTGCTTGCCACCCAGCAGGCGGGAGTCCCTCTGTTCGAGTACAAGCCCGCCCAGGTCAAGCAGGCGGTGGTGGGCTACGGCAACGCCAGCAAGCATCAGGTGCAGGATATGACCCGGCGGCTTCTGCGGCTGGCCGAGGTGCCCAAGCCCGATGATGCCGCGGACGCGGTGGCCATCGCCCTGTGCCACGCCCGTTCCAGCACGTCCTTGCTTGGAAGAATACAGGAGCAAACATAATCTCCCTGGAGGTTTTCTATGATCTACTACGTTTCCGGCCCGGTGACCATTCTGGAGCCGGGTATGGCAGTCATCGACTGCGGCGGCGTGGGCTACGGCTGCCGCATCACGGCGTACACCGCCTCTCAGCTGAAGCTGAACCAGAATGCCCGGCTGTACGTCACCGAGTCCATCCGGGAGGATGCCTATGACCTGTACGGCTTTTCCAGCCGGGAGGAACAGAAGTGCTATGAGCTCCTGACCTCCGTCAACGGCGTGGGCCCCAAGGCAGCCATGGCGATTTTATCCTCCGGCGGCCCCCAGAACTTCACACTGGCTGTGATGACCGGGGACGAGAAACTGCTCACCGCCGCCCAGGGCATCGGAAAAAAGATCGCCCAGCGGATTATTCTGGAGCTGAAGGACAAGCTGGGCGGCAGCTCCATGGAGCTGGATTTCTCCACCGGCGTTTCCGCGCCCGCGCCTCAGACCGGCGGCAGCGCCGCCATGGCCCGGGCTGCCTTGCAGGAGCTGGGCTATTCCCCGGCGGAGATTGCCGCCGCCCTCAAGGGGGCAGACCCCAACGCCACCACGGAGGAGCTGGTGCGCTACGCCCTGCGTGCCATGGTTATGAAGGGCTGACCGGGGCAAAATAAGGAGGATAGAATATGAGTCTGGATTTTTCTCAGGAATTTGAGGCGGAGCCCATTGTGTCTCCCTCCTTCGCCCCCCAGGACGCGGGGGAGATCGGACTGCGGCCCCGGCTGCTCACCGACTACACCGGCCAGGAAAAGGCCAAGGGCAATCTGTCTATTTATATAGAAGCCGCCCGGCGGCGCAGCGAGCCCCTGGATCACACCCTGCTCTACGGCCCTCCCGGCCTGGGCAAGACCACCCTGGCCGGAGTCATTGCCAATGAGATGGGGGTCAATATCCGTATCACCTCCGGCCCGGCCATTGAAAAGCCCGGCGACCTGGCAGCGCTGCTGACCAACCTGAACCCCGGGGACATCCTGTTTATCGATGAGATCCACCGCTTAAACCGGGTGGTGGAGGAGATTCTCTACCCGGCCATGGAGGATTTTGCCATTGATATTATTGTAGGCAAGGGCCCCAGCGCCAACTCCATCCGGCTGGATCTGCCCAAGTTTACCCTGGTGGGAGCCACCACCCGGGCGGGCCAGCTGTCCGCGCCGCTGCGGGATCGGTTCGGTGTGAACCTGCGGCTGGAGCTGTACACCAAGGAAGAGCTGGCGAAAATCGTCACCCGCTCCGCCGCCATCCTGGGCATGGCCATTGAGCCGGAGGGTGCCATGGAAATCGCCTCCCGGAGCCGGGGAACCCCTCGAATTGCCAACCGGTTCCTGCGCCGGGTTCGGGACTTTGCCGAGGTGGTGGGCAACGGCACCATCACAAAGGAGACTGCCGACCTGGCTCTGAAACGGCTGGAGGTGGATGGGCTGGGCCTGGACAACATCGACCGCCGGATGCTCACCGCCATCATCCGCAACTACGGCGGCGGCCCGGTTGGCCTGGAGACCCTGGCGGCTACCATCGGCGAGGAGGCCGTCACTCTGGAGGATGTGTACGAGCCCTATCTCATGCAGCTGGGCTTCCTCACCCGCACCCCCAGGGGCCGGTGCGTCACCTCCCTGGCCTACGATCATCTGCATATTCCCTACGAGGGACAGACCCAGTTTTCCATCTGATGGGAACATTTGTCCGTCTGTGGTAAAATTGCATAAACAGCAATTTTTTTGAAAGTTTTTTTCATAAAGGATTGACAATTCGATACTGTTTGTGTATAATCCGATTTGTGGCAAACCCTGCCATAAATTATTACAGACCCTGCGTTATAACATTGAACCGGTGGGATTTCACGGGGCTACAAACCGAAGAGAGGTATTTTCCAATGTACGAAGATAAGACTTTAGTGTGCAAAGAGTGCGGCAATGAGTTCGTGTTTACCGCCGGTGAGCAGGAGTTCTACGCCGAGCGCGGCTTCCAGAACGAGCCCCAGCGCTGCAAGGCCTGCCGTGATGCCCGCAAGAACGCCACCCGTGGCCCCCGCGAGTTCTTCACCGCTACCTGCGCCAGCTGCGGCCGTGAGGCTCGGGTTCCTTTCCAGCCCAAGTCTGACCGCCCCGTCTACTGCAGCGAGTGCTTCGCTCAGATGCGCGGCAACAACTAATTTGCTCAACACAAAAAACAGGACCGCTCAGCGGTCCTGTTTTTTTGTATACCGAAAATCCGGGAAAAGGAAAGATTCAGGAAATCAGGTCAATGCCCCGCTGCAGGGTGCCAGCGTTGATGGCGCCGGTTGCCTGGGCAATGGCGTAGCCTTCCGCATCGATGAAGATGGTCGTGGGAATGGAGTAGATGCCGTATGTCCAGGCGGCATTGGACTGGGTGTCATAGAGCACCGGGAAGGTGTATCCCTGGGACGTGATGTAAGAGGAAGCGGCTTCAACGGTTTCTCTGGAGCCGTCCGTCAGATTGATCATCAGAAATTGGACATCCTGGCCAAGCGCCAGATACTTCTCGTGAAATTCCGGCATTTCCATTTTGCAGGGGCCGCACCAGCTTGCCCAGAAGTTCAGCACCACAGGCTTGCCCAGAAAGTCGGACAGCTTTACTTCATTACCCTCTGCGTCATAAACCGTAAAATCCGGGGCGGGGGTTTTCTGCTCCTGGGGAGCGGTTGTCTCGCTTATAGTCTCCTGTGCGGCGGTTTCCTGCACGGTGGGTTCCTGCGCCTGCCGGACAGAAAGCTGCTCCGGTGCGGCCTGCTGTCCTAAGCTGTTGTAAAGCACAGAGGCGCCGCCCAAAAGAAGAATCAATACCAGAAGTAGAATGAGAAATGTTTTCTTCCTGTTCATAGTACCTCCTTAGCTGATTAGGCTGAGAAATCGCCCCAGGGTGCCGGTGGCCATCAGAATTCCCACCAGCACCAGAAGACCTCCGCTGAGGCTGTTGATTATCTTGTAGTTCTGTTTGATCCAGTCAAATGCGGATTTCATATAGTCAATCAGAACCGCGCTGAGCAGGAAGGGAATCCCGAGCCCCAGTGAGTAGGAAAGCAGCATCACAATCCCTTCCACCACGTGTGCCTGTTGGGATGCCAGCATCAGCGCCGACCCCAGAAACGCACCGACACAGGGCGTCCAGCCCACGGAGAAAACCATACCAAACAGGATCGCCGAAAAGAAGCCCATATTGCCAGTATCCACAGTCCACCGGCTTCCCCTGAAAAGATTCAGCCGGAATATGCCAAGATAGTTCAGACCGAAGAACAGGACAATCAAACCTGTCACAATATTCACAGCGGTCTGGTACTCCCGCAGGAGACTGCCCACTGTTCCTGCCAATGCGCCGAGGAGGAGAAAAACCACCGTAAACCCGATGACAAAGCCCAGCGCGGCTTTTACGGTTTTTCCAGTGCTTCGCTCACCACCCCCCGCAAAATAGGAAATATAGATGGGAAGCATCGGAAGCAGGCAGGGGGAAATAAACGTAATGACGCCTTCCAAAAATGCGATTAGATACTGCAATGATCGCCGCACTCCTTTCAAAATTTCAGGGATACCAACCAGTCCACCGGGAGGTCTACTGCGTGTTCTTTGACCATACTATACGGCAAAGCCCAAGGCCTTTCCGTGATGATATCACACAATTGCGGCGCCGTCTACGGGAAATACCCCGACTCCCAGAGGAAATCGGGGCATTTTTTGTGGAAGGGATATCAATAGTTATCCTTGCGGACTTCAAAGCAGGACTGGGGATGGTTGCAGACGGGGCAGGTTTCGGGAGCCTTGGTACCCACCACCAGACGGCCGCAGCTGCGGCAATGCATTTTCTTGCCCTCTGCCTGGCAGCGGGTCAGCAGGGAATTCGGCACCCGGGTGACCTTTTTGCTCCGGACCTGGCAGTAAGAATATAATTGACATATGCCATAAACCCCCGTATAATAGGTGCACGAAAGGCGGGGATCTCCATGGAAGTGAAAGACTTTTTCCCGAGCTGGGACGAACTGACCCCCGGGCAGCGGGAGCGTCTGGCGAGCGGTGCACGGAAACAAATCGTGCAAAGGAACGCCGTCATTCACAGCGGCAGTCTGGACTGCGCAGGACTGCTTCTGATCGAGCATGGACAGCTGCGTGCGTATATTCTGTCGGAGGAGGGCAGGGAGATCACTCTTTACCGGCTGCTGGACAGGGATATCTGTCTGCTGTCCGCCTCCTGCATGATGCGCTCCATTCAGTTTGAGGTGATGATCAAGGCGGAGCGGGAGACAACGCTGTGGGTGATTCCTCCTGAAATCTACAGGAGCGTCATGGAGCAGTCCGCCCCGCTGGCGAATTTTACAAATGAAGTGATGGCCGACCGGTTTTCCGAGGTCATGTGGCTGCTGGAGCAGATCCTGTGGAAGCGCTTTGACCAGCGGCTGGCAGGCTTTCTGCTGGAGGAAAGGGCGCTGGAGGGAAGCAACAAGCTGAAAATGACCCACGAGGCCATCGGCAGCCACCTGGGAAACCCCAGGGAGGTGGTGACCCGGATGCTGCGGTATTTCCAGAGCGAGGGGCTGGTGCGGCTGTCCCGGGGCACGGTGGAGCTGTTGGACGTGGCTGCGCTGGAGGAAGCTGCAAATGGATAGACGTTCATCCGTTCTTGCGGACCTCTTTTTCAGCTTTATGAAGGTGGGCCTGTTCACCTTCGGCGGCGGGTATGCCATGATTTCCGTCATAACGGATATCTGCGTTCAGCGGAAGCAATGGCTTTCCCAGGAGGAAATGCTGGATTTAACCGTAGTCGCGGAATCCACCCCCGGCCCTATCGCCATCAACTGCGCCACCTATGTGGGCTGCAAGATGGCAGGAATGTCCGGCGCGGTTCTGGCAACCCTGGGGATTGTGCTTCCCTCGTTTGTGATTCTCTATTGCATATCCATGTTCCTGGAACATTTTCTGGAATATCGGGTGGTTGCCGCGGCATGCATGGGGATCAAGGTGGGCGTTGGCCTGCTGGTTCTGGATGCCGGGCTTACGATGCTGAAAAAGATGAAGAAAAAGCCCCAGCCTCGGATCATCGCCGGATGCGCCTTTGCGGTCATGCTGCTGAGCAATATCTTCCGGCTGGGAATTTCCTCTGTGGTTCTGATGCTGACAGCCGGGGTCATCAGTCTTTCCGTATTCATCGCAAGGGAAAAACCTGTATGCAAAGGCGGTGAAGGGCGATGATCTATCTGGAGCTGCTGATGGGCTTTCTGAAGGTGGGCTGCTTCACCTTCGGCGGTGCCTACAGTGCCATACCGCTCATCCGGGATGTGGTGCTGTCCTATAACTGGCTCAGCGACGAGGAACTCAGCTATATGATCGCCGTCAGCGAGAGCACACCCGGCCCCATCATGGTCAATCTGGCAACCTATGTGGGCAGCAGTCAGGCTGGCTTCTGGGGCGCAGTCCTCGCCACGCTGGCGGTGGTGCTGCCGTCCTTCTTCGTGATTCTGCTGGTGATGAATCTGCTGAAAACCGTCCTGAAAAGCAAGTATGCCCAGGCGGTGTTGCAGGGGGTGAAGCCCTGCATGATCGGCATCATCCTCGCCACCGGCTGCTATATGATCCTGCACAGCTGCTTCCCGCTGACCCAGAG
The DNA here is from genome assembly GCA_945482615.1 of uncultured Clostridia bacterium. Lineage (GTDB taxonomy): Bacteria > Bacillota > Clostridia > Oscillospirales > Oscillospiraceae > Faecousia. The sequence continues at coordinate 6,944 of CALYRG010000045.1, forward strand.
TGCAAAAGTGGACGTCCGGGCGCTGCTGATTACGGCAGCTTTGATCGCCTGCATGTCGGCCTATCGGCATCTGAAAAAAGAAAAACCCTCGCCGATTGCGCTGATTGTTCTGTCGGCGGTGCTGGGAATGATTCTATACTGAAAAGACGGCCCCTTCTCAAGACAAGTTCTGAGAAGGGGCTGTCGATTCCGAAAGGTGCTTACAGCATACCAAGAATCTGGGCCTTGGGTCTGGCACCTACGGCCTGGTTAACGACACGGCCATTTTTCATAACCACCAGGGTGGGGATGCTCATGACGCCGAACTGCGCGGCCAGCTCCGGCTGCTCGTCTACATTGATCTTGCCTACCTTGATGTCGCTGCGCTCTGCGGCGATTTCGTCCAGGATGGGGCTCACCGTCCGGCAGGGGCCGCACCAGCTCGCCCAGAAGTCCAGCAGGACAGGCTGGTCGGACTGGAGCACTTCGCTGGAGAAATTGTTTTGATTGATATGGATAACTGACATTGTTTTGTCCTCCTTGTTTTTGCTTGAGGGTAGGATACCACATCGGCCTTCATCGTTCTGTGATATTGTCACCCTTTTCCGGAGAGGGGCAGGGATGGGACAAAAAGGAACATGGAGGCTGAGCGTTCCCGGCCTCCATGTGGGAATGCGCCCTACCTCCGGATGCGGTTTTCCATGTGTCCGGACTGGATGATGGGCGGCTTGGGGTCTACCGTCTCCCAGGTGCGGGGCTGCTTTTCGTCCTCTTTCATGGTGTGTCACCTCGGTCCTAGTATGCGCCGCAGGGCAAAGCTTATCCCGCAGAAAGGGACGAAGGCAATTTGCGTCAAATCTGTAAACAATTTGCAAACCCCCTTGCGAAACGGAAGGGGATGTGGTAGACTAATGCGTAGCGTGCTACATATTTATGGAGGTGATGCGCTCTGAGTGTATACTTTGGACAGCTGATTCGGGTGCTGCAGTCCTGCACGGAGCAGACTCTGACCGCTGCCATGGAGGAGATGGAGCTCACCGCTGCCCAGGGACATCTGATGGGATATCTGATCCACTCCGGGGAGCCAAGGTGCCCCCGGGATGTGGAAAGGGTGTTCCATCTGAGTCATCCCACGGTGTCGGGTATTCTCTCCCGGCTGGAGCAGAAGGGCTTTGTGGAGCTGCGCACCGATCCGGAGGACCGGCGCTTCAAGCGCATCTATCTGCTGCCAAAGGCATGGCAGCTGGATGAGCGGATCAGCCGGACGCTGGAGGAAAATGAGCGGAAAATGACGGATGGCTTTACCCAGCAGGAGCGGGAGGCGTTTGCGGCTCTGCTGCAAAGAGCCATCCACAGCATGGGCGGCGAGGTTTGCTGCCATCATGGCAAGGAGGAAGAAAGTAAATGATCAAACGTCTTGCCCGGTGCATCCGGGAGTACAAATGGCCTGCCGTTCTCAGTCCACTGTGTATGGTAGGCGAGGTCGCCATGGAGGTGGTGATCCCGCTGGTGATGGCGGATCTGTATGACTACGGCATCGTGGCACAGAACATGCAGACGGTGGTGCTCAAGTCGCTGCAGCTGGTGCTGTGCGCACTGGCGTCCCTGGTCTTCGGCGCCATGTCTGCCACCTTTGCGGCAAAGGCCGGCACGGGCTTTGCCAAGAACCTGCGCCACGACATGTATCACCATGTCCAGGACTACAGCTTTGCCAATATTGACAAGTTCTCCGCGTCCTCTATCGTCACGAGACTTACCTCGGATGTGGCGACCCTGCAGATGACCTTCCAGATGATGATCCGCATGGCCATCCGCTGTCCCATGATGCTGATTCTGGCCCTGGCCTCCGCCATGAGGATCAGTGTCCGGCTGAGCCTTGTGTACTGCGCGGTTATGCCGGTCCTCATCGCAGCGCTGGTTGCCCTGGTTCCCATGGTGTTCAAGATCTTTGACCGGGTGTTCAAGACCTATGACCGGCTGAACAATGTGGTGCAGGAGAATGTCCACGGCATCCGGGTGGTGAAGTCCTTTGTCCGGGAGGACCGGGAGATTGAAAAATTCACCACCATTTCCGGGGATATCTACCGGGATTTCTGCAGGGCAGAGCACATTCTGGCGCTGAACAACCCCATTATGATGTTCTGCGTCTACGCGTGCTCGCTGGCAATTTCCTGGTTCGGCGCCCAGATGGTGGTGGCCTCCGGGAATAATCCCGCCCTGGGCCTGACCACCGGTGAACTCAGCTCCATGTTCACCTACACCACCCAGATTCTCATGTCTCTGATGATGCTGTCCATGGTGTTTGTCATGATGACCATGTCCCGGGCGCCTCTGAAACGGTGCTATGAGCTGCTGGTGGAGGAAGCCAGCCTGACTTCTCCGGAGAACCCGGTGACCCAGGTGAAGGACGGCTCCATCGATTTTGAAGACGTCTCCTTCCGCTACAGCGCCAAGGCCCAGCACCGGGCTCTGAAGGAAGTGACGCTGCACATTCCCTCCGGCGCCACCGTGGGCATTCTGGGCGGTACCGGTTCCTCCAAGACCACCCTGGTGCAGCTGATCCCCCGGCTCTACGACATCACCCAAGGGAGCCTGAAGGTGGGCGGCGTGGAGGTTCAGGACTATGACCTGCAGGTGCTCCGGGACAATGTGGCCATGGTGCTGCAGAAGAACGTGCTGTTCTCCGGCACCATTAAGGAGAATCTGCGCTGGGGAAACCCCGACGCCACCGACGAGGAGCTGATCCATGCCTGCAAGCTGGCCTGTGCGGATGAATTTATCCAGGGCTTTGAGGGCAAATACGACTACTACATCGAGCAGGGCGGCACCAACGTCTCCGGCGGCCAGAAGCAGAGGCTCTGCATCGCCCGGGCCCTGCTGAAAAAGCCGAAAATTCTGATCCTGGACGACTCCACCTCCGCCGTGGATACGGCCACTGATGCCCGCATCCGCAAGGCCTTCCGGGAGGAGATCCCGGGCACCACCAAGCTGATCATTGCCCAGCGTGTGACCTCGGTGCAGGATGCAGACATGATCGTCATTCTGGACAATGGCATGATTGCCGGCGTGGGCACCCACGACGAACTTCTGAAGACCTCGAAGATCTATCAGGAGGTCTACTATTCCCAGCAGAAAGGAGGGGCAGAATAATGCCACCTGTTCATATGCGCGGTGATGGCCGCATGGCAAAGAATCCCGGCAAAACCCTTCTTCGCCTTCTGGGCTATCTGAAGAAGTACACCCCTATCCTGGTGATCGTGCTGGTGTGCATCTTCCTGACGTCCTATGCCCAGACCATGGGCAGCGCGGCGCTGGGCACACTGGTGGATGACTACATCCTGCCCATGGTGGCAGACGGCTCCACGGATTTTGCTCCCCTGCTGGGGTTCCTGGTGAAAATCGCAGGAATCTTCACACTGGGCATTCTGGGCAGCTTTCTGTTCAACTACCTGATGGTGGGAGTGTCCCAGGGGGCGCAGAAGACCATCCGGGACGAGATGTTCACCAAAATGCAGAGCCTGCCGCTGCGCTACTTTGATACCAACACCGCGGGCAACATCATGTCCCGCTACACCAGTGACATCGATACCCTGCGGCAGATGATTTCCCAGGCCATTCCCCAGGCGGCGTCCTCCATCATCACTCTGGCGGTGGTGTCCTGGCGGCTGATCGTCACCTCCGGAACCCTGACCATCGTCATGCTGTTTACCGTGGCGCTGATCATCTACACAACAAAGGTTCTGGCCACCAAATCCGGCAGGTATTTCATCGGCCAGCAGCAGTCCCTGGGCGCGGTGAACGGCTACATCGAGGAAATGATCACCGGACAGAAGGTGGTCAAGGTCTTCAACCGGGAGAGGGCGTGCACCGAGGAATTTGACCGGCTCAACGAGGAGCTGTACCGAAATGCGTACCTGGCCGGTAAGTTCTCCAATATGATGGGCCCCATCAACAACAATCTGGGCTACATCCAGTACGCGGTGCTGGCAGTGGTGGGCGGCAGCCTGGTGGTATTCTCCAAAGGGCAGATGCTGACCCTGGGCCAGCTCATGGCATTTATGATTCTGTCCCGGTCCTTCAATATGCCCATCTCCCAGATATCCAACCAGATCAACGCCATCGTCATGGCGCTGGCAGGCGCGGAGCGGATCTTCAACCTGATGGATCAGGAGCCGGAGGTGGACGAAGGCTACGTCCGTCTGGTCAATGCCAGAATCGATGAGGACGGCACCATCACCGAGGTTCCGGAGCACACCGGCCACTGGGCCTGGAAGCACCCCCACAAGGCCGAGGGAACCGTTACCTATACCGAGCTGAAAGGCGATATCACCATGCATAGCGTGGACTTCGGCTATGTGCCGGAGAAGACGGTGCTGCATGACATCACCCTGTACGCCAGGCCCGGCCAGAAGGTGGCATTCGTCGGCTCCACCGGCGCGGGCAAGACCACCATCACCAACCTCATCAACCGGTTCTACGACATTGCCGACGGTAAAATCCGCTATGACGGCATCAACATCAACAAAATCGCCAAGTCCGATCTTCGCCAGTCTCTGGGGGTGGTGCTGCAGGACACCAACCTGTTCACCGGAACGGTCATGGACAACATCCGCTATGGCCGCCTGGATGCCACGGACGAGGAGTGTATCGCGGCGGCGAAGCTGGCCAATGCCCATGACTTCATCATGCGTCTGCCGGAGGGCTACCAAACCGAGCTCACGGGCAACGGTGCCCGGCTGTCCCAGGGCCAGCGGCAGCTGCTGTCCATTGCCCGGGTGGCGGTGGCCGACCCCCCTGTCATGATCCTGGACGAGGCCACCTCCTCCATCGATACCCGCACGGAGAAGCTGGTGCAGGACGGCATGGATGCGCTGATGAAGGGGCGGACGGTGTTCGTCATTGCCCACCGTCTGAGCACCATCATGAACTCCGACTGTATCATGGTTCTGGATCACGGCCGGATCATCGAGCGGGGCACCCACGAGGATCTGATCGCCCAGAAGGGCACCTACTATCAGCTCTACACCGGCGTGTTCGAGCTGGAATAACGTACACAGAAGCGCCCTCCCGGAGGAACCCGGGAGGGCGCTTCGAATGATTGTGGATTGGTTTACATAAAACAAGAAGGCATAGCCATTACATAGCCAGAATACTGTTCCAGATCTCTTCCACCACGGGAATGCCGTTTTTGGAGAAGTTCTCGATGTTCCGGGCCTCCTGCTCACCGGGGTAGCGCACTTCGCCGCCCTCCGTGACGGGGATGGAGGACTTTACATCCTCCACAATAGCGTTGACAATGGCCTCAGTCTGTTCCGGTGTGTTTCCCTTGGCGGGGTCAATAGCGATCATGACCTGGCTCAGACCGACTTCGCCGTCAAAGGTTCCCACGGTATGGACGCTGTTTCCGTTGGTCAGGATGGTGGCGATCAGGTCCAGGGCGATGGAGATGCCGCTTCCCTTCCAGTAGCCCATAGGCAGAACCCGCCAGGTCTTTTCGATCTGAGCAGGGTCGGTGGTCAGGCTGCCGTTTTCATCGTAGCCGCCGGGAATGGGAAGCTGCTTGCCGGAAAGCCGGTATTCTTCGATTTTTCCATAGCTGAACTGGCTGACCGCGCAGTCAACCACCACATGACGGCCGTTGGCCCGGGGGACAGCAAAAATCAGCGGATTGTTGCCGATCTTTCTGTCCTTGCCGCCCCAAGCAGGCATGTTGGGGCAGGTATTGGACCAACAGATGCCGATGCAGCCGTTGTCCGCCGCCTGGAAGCCATAGCTGCCGCCCCGCATCCAGTGATTATTGTTGCCCAGTGCCACAATGCCGATGCCGTACTGCTTGGCAAGCGTACAGGCCCGATCCATCGCCAATTTTGCGTTCAGAGGGCCGAAGCCCCGGTGACCGTTCCAGCGCTCGTAAGCACCCAGGGAAATTTCAGTAGTGGGAACCACATGGGGATCAATGGTTCCCTCGTCCAGATAGCGCACTACCCGGGGGAAACGATTCAGACCATGGCTGAATTTCCCGCACAGGCTGTTCTGGGCAAACAGGGCGGCCGCATCCTCAGCACCCTCCTCGGTGAATCCTTTCTTCATCAGTATCCGTTTGAACTGGGCTTTCATCTCTTCATAAGTAACGGTCATATCCGGGCTCCTTTTTGAGAGTAGTATGGATTTACAGGCAATTTTGCTTTTCTGAAGCTATTCTATCACCTGGACTGCCGAAATGCAAGTGGCTGGAATAATCGTTGACAGGGGAGAGGAGCTTCCATATAATATAAATGCATTTTCATTAATAAGGAAAGGGGGCAGGGGCGTGGCTATCTGGGATCCCTGGCGGGGCTGCCACCGGTACAGCGAGGGCTGTAAATTCTGCTACATTCACAAGGGGGATGCCCGGCGGGGCGTGGACACCGACCATATCGTTCGGACGGAAAACTTTGATGCGCCGGTGCAGCGGCTTCAGCGGGGGAAGAACAAAGGGCAGTACAAAATGAAGCCCGGACAGACGGTGTATTTGTGCTTCCGCTCCGACTTTCTGCTGGAGGATGCCGACCCCTGGCGGGAAGAATGCTGGCAGATGATGAAGGAGCGCAGCGATCTGCACTTTCTGTTCCTGACCAAGCGCATTGACCGCTTCCTGCAGTGCATTCCGGCGGACTGGGGCCATGGCTACGACAATGTGACCGTGGGCTGCACCGTGGAAAACCAGCGTCAGGCGGACTACCGGCTGGCAATTTTTGACACCCTTCCCATTTGCCACAAGGACATCATTTGCCAGCCCATGCTGGGGCCTATCGATCTGCGGGGCCACCTGGAGAATATCGAGCTGGTGGAGGTGGGGGGAGAATCCGACCGGGAGGCCCGGCCTCTGGACTACAGCTGGGTGCTGGATATCCGGGAGCAGTGCATCCGGGCGGACGTTCCCTTTCACTTCCGCCAGTGCGGCAGCAACTTTATCAAGGATGGGAAGCTCTACCGGCTGAACGTGAGGCAGCTTTGCGCCCAGGCCCGCAAAGCAGGCATCAATACAGGAAAGAATGGGGAAGATGGGCAAAGCACGCAGGTCTGCGATGCGTAGGTTGCGATTTGAAGACCCAGGCGTATAATGGACATCGAAGGAGATGATTTTTCATGAATTACATTACCGGAGAGACCATTAAAAAGCTGCGGGAGAAAAAGCGCCTGACCCAGCTGCAGCTGGCGGAAAAGCTGACGGTGTCGGACAAGACCGTGTCCAAGTGGGAGACAGGAGTTTCCCAAAGTTAAAGATACCACATCAATCCCACGCGGACTTTTGCTC
>CALYRG010000046.1 GCA_945482615.1 uncultured Clostridia bacterium
TAGAAAACTTCAATTTGTACCAAATTAAAGTTTTCTATTGAATATCAGTATGAAATACGCAGCTATGCCATCATTTTATTTTCAAGGGAGAGACAATATGCCTTTTTCTCTTTTGCCAAAGGTCATCGCCCCGGCGCTGACGGATGTGGACGGAGCCCTTCTCCGCCGGCTGGGGGTGGAGCTTCTGATGCTGGACTTTGACAACACCATCGTGCCCTACACCACCAGCGTCCCCACACAGGAAATGGCGCAGTGGCTGGACTGGGCGAAATGCTCCGGTGTGCAGGTGTGCGTGGTGTCCAACAGCCGCAAGGAGCGGGTGAAGGTGTTCTGCCGGCACTATGGCATCGACTGCATCACCCACGCCCGGAAGCCCTTCTCCCAGGGCATCCGGCAGTGTCTGGAACGCTACGGCATCCAGGCCCGGCAGGCGGCGCTGGTGGGAGATCAGATCTACACCGATGTGCTGGGGGCGAACCGTATGGGGGTGACCTCCATCTTGGTCAGCGCCATCCACAACCATAATTTCTGGCTGAAAGCACGGCACGTGCTGGAGCTGCCATTTATTTTTGCCGCAAGAAACAGGAGGATACCAAAATGAAAAACCTTGACAAATACCTGTCCCTGCTGGACGGCGAGGTGGACGGCCTGCTGCTGACCTCCCGCTACAGCCGCCACTACGGCGCTGAGTTTGACATCGCCGAGGGGGTGGCCGTGGTGGCGAAAAAGGGCTGCCGCTACTTCACCGACAGCCGCTACATCGAGTCCGCCCAGAATAACCTCCGGGGCTTTGAGGTGCAGGAGGTGGGCGCGGGCCGCAACTACAGCCAGCGCATCAACGAAGCCATCGCGGACTTCGGCATCACCACCCTGGGCTATGAGGAGGCCTACATCACCGCTGCTGAACTTGCCCAGTACGAAAAGAATGTGAAGGCAAAGCTTCTTCCCTTCCACGAGAAAATCAGCGCCTTCCGGGGTGTGAAGGAGGACTGGGAGATCGCGCTTATGCGCAGGGCCCAGGCCATCACCGACAAGGCGTTCTCTGAGGTCATCACCCGGTTAAAGTCCGGTATGACTGAGCTGGAGCTCCAGGCGGAACTGATCTACTGCATGTACAAAAACGGCGCCACCGGTCTGGCCTTTGACCCCATTGTGGTCTCCGGCCCCAACACCAGCCTGCCCCACGGCGTGGCGGGGGAGCGGGTCATCCGGGAAGGGGACTTTGTCACCATGGATTTCGGCGCTTCCTATCAGGGTTACTGCTCCGACATGACCCGCACCGTGGCTGTGGGCTTTGCCACCGAGGAAATGCAGAAGGTCTATCAGGTGGTGCTGGAGGCCCAGACCAAAGCCATCGCCGCCACCAGGGCCGGTGTTCCCGGCAAGGACATCGACGGCGTTGCCCGGAAGGTTATTGAGGACGCGGGCTACGGAGAATACTTCGGCCACAGCTACGGCCACAGCCTGGGTCTGGAAATCCACGAAAATCCCAGCATGAATCTGCGCAACACCGAGCCCCTGCCCGCGGGAGCCGTATGCTCTGCCGAGCCCGGCATTTATCTTCCCGGCCGGTTCGGCGTGCGCATTGAGGACGTGACCATCCTCCGGGAGGACGGCTGCGAGGACATCACCGCCAGCCCCAAGAAGCTGATGATTGTCTGAGCCTTGCCTCCCTCTTTGAGGGAGGTGGCCGCAGGCCGGAGGGAGTGTCCTGCGTCTTGTGGGAATGGTCGATCATACGAACGACACCCCCTCAGTCACTTCGTGACAGCTCCCCCAGAGGGGGAGCCGAGGGTCTTGCCTCCCTCTTTGAGGAAGGTGGCCACAGGCCGGAGGGCGTGTCCTGCGTCTCGTGGGAATGGTCGATCATACGAACGACACCCCCTCAGCCTCGCAAGCTCGGCAGCTCCCCCCTCTGGAGGAGCCGGGGCGTACCCGGAGGTTTTGAAAATAAAATCGTTTTTCCTATTGAAAAGTTCGCATTTTTACGTTATACTATATGCGCTAAAGTCTTGCATACACATTTCGCCCCCCATGAGAGGGGCAGCTTAGGAGGATAAATAGAATGATTTCTGCAGGCGAATTTAGAAACGGCATCACCTTCGACATGGACGGCAAGGTCATGCAGGTGGTGGAGTTCCAGCACGTGAAGCCCGGTAAGGGCGCTGCCTTCGTCCGCGTGAAGATGAAGAACGTCATCACCGGCGGTGTCACCGAGACCAGCTTCAACCCCACTGCCAAGTTCCCCACCGCTTTCATCGAGAGAAAGAAGATGGAGTACTCCTACAACGACGGCTCCCTGTACTACTTCATGGATCAGGAGACCTACGAGCTGGAGCCCATCGACGCTTCCGCTCTGGACGATTCCTTCAAGTTCGTCAAGGAGAACGACATCTGCACCATCATGAGCTACAAGGGCAAGGTCTTCGGCGTGGAAGTGCCCAACTTCGCCGACCTGGTGGTCACCTCCACCGAGCCCGGCTTTGCAGGCAACACCGCCACCAACGTCACCAAGCCCGCCACCGTAGAGACCGGCGCGGAAGTGAAGGTGCCCCTCTTCATCAACGAGGGCGACAAGATCCAGATCGATACCCGCACCGGCGAGTACCTGGGCCGTTCCAAGGTCTGATAAAAGGAGTTTGCTATGACCATTTCTGAAAAGTCCGCCTATCTCAAGGGCCTGATGGAGGGCATGAATCTGGCCTCCTCCGACGAGACCAAGCTCTTCGGCGCCATTGTGGATCTGCTGGGCGACATGGCCCAGAAGGTCTCCGCCATTGAGAAGACCACCATCGCCATCTCCGACGAGCTGGACGAAATCGAAGACGACCTGGACGCCATCGAGGACTACATCATGGACGAGGATGAGGACGAAGACGACTGGGACGACGAAGACGAGGACGACTGGGACGAGGACGAGGACGAGGATGCCGAGGAGGGCTTCGACTACGGTGACGAGGACTCCACCATCTACGAGGTTCAGTGCACCTGCGGCGAGGTCATCAACTTTGACGAGGACACCCTGGAGGCCGGCAGCATCGTCTGCCCCAACTGCGGTGAGACTCTGGAGTTCTCTCTGGAAGACGACGAGGACGAGGAGTAATTTGAGATACCGGCAAGGCCGCGCCTATTTTCGGGCGCGGCCTTTTGCTGCTGTCCGGATTCGACCGGCCTCGTCATAGCCGAAACGCTTACCCCCCTTCGTAGGGAATGCATTCATGCATTCCGAATGACGCACCCCGACACGGAACGGATAAATCCGTTCCCTACGGGGAAACGCACCGTGTTCGTTTCATCGGGGCCTGGTAATAACGGTGCCGGGTTCCAACAAACCGGGAACAAACCATCCGCCAAACGCTGACCAAACAGAAACGAAACAAAAACAAATCACGAACAAACCCGAAACAAGGGGGAGAAGGAGTTAGAGTAAGAGTTAGAGTTAGAGTTAGAGATCTAGAACGAATGTTTTATGATATTACGCGCATGGCGCGCATGGCGGGGGAAAGGGCGGTGGTGGCGGTTATCGAGTGATATTGAAAAGTTCACGAAAAAATGTTCGTTTTCGGGGGTAGCATTTTGGGAGGGAGTGTGGTATACTGGCACCACAAAGCCCCCCTCCCTTCCTGTTTCCTCAGGCCTGCCCCCTGTGGGCACGGACTGTTTTTCTTATCCCACCGGCGGCTGGAAGTCCCCTTCCACCGGGTAGCCGTCGGTGTCGCTGAAATGCCACCACTCCTGCCAGTAGGGCTGGAAGCCGCACTCCCGCATCACCTGCTCCAGAAGCCTGGCATTGGCCGCCTGAATCTCGGTGCAGTCGGAATAATCCCGGTCGGCCCGGGCCGAAAAATCGTCAAAGTCCGTGGGCATATCCAGCTCCCTCCCCTGGCTGTCCACCAACGTCACGTCCACGGCGCTGCCCCGGCTGTGGTTGCTGCTGCCCTGCCTTGGGTCGGCCACATACCTGGGATCTGGACACACCTGCCACAGCGTCCACTGGGCGGACACAGGCCGGTAGGCATCCCAGATTTTCAGGGACAGGCCCTGCTCCGCCAGACGCTCCTGAGCGGCGGCCAGCTTCTTCACCGTGCCGTAGCGCAGGTACCCTTCCGTGAAGGGATAGATCTGCTGGCCGGTAAAATTGTCTTCCCCGGCGTAGCGAAGCTCCTGGCCGATGCCGGGAATCCAGGTGCGGATATGCACCAGAGCATCGTCCTCCGGCGGGGCAGTTGGCTCCGGTGGGATTGTCGGCTCCGTCTCGGGCGGCTGGGTCTGCACAGGCTCCGTCTCGGGCGGCTGGGTCTGCACAGGCTCCGTCACACCGGCAGCAGACTCCGTTGGAAGCGCCGCCGCTTCGGTTTGCGGCTGCACCGGACGCTGACGTGCGCAGCCGCTCAGCAGCAGGATTGCCAGAAGGAATGCTGCAATCCTCATATTTCCGCCTCCCCGGAGCTCAGACGGAAGCCGGACAGGTGATCCATCATGGCCCGCATCTGGGCGGATATCCACTTCTCCCGGCGGTAGAGCACCTGCTTCCACACCTGCACCCGGAAGTCCGTCACGTCCAGCCGCACAAGCCTTCCCTCCCGGACGGCCAAGGATGTGATGTAGTCCGGCAGGAATGCCACCCCGGCGTTTTCCTCCGCCAGGGTGCACAGAAGATCCGCTCTGCCGGTTTCCAGCACCGGCTGAAGCTCCCGGGAGTCGGCGGCAAGCCGCTCGTCCAGCACCCGGCGGTAGCTCATGCCCTTCTCCGTCAGCAGGAAGGGCCGATCCAGAAGCTGGTCAAGGGTCAGCGCCCGCCCGGCAAGGTCACTTCCGGGACTGACCACAAAGTGGACACCCACCGGCTCCTCGTCAGCGATGATGTAGTTGGTGTCGTAGGTTCGCTCGTCGATGGTGCAGATCATATCCACCTTGTTGTGATCCAGGTATTCCAGGAGCTGTCCGGTGTCGCCGGTGGTGAGGTGCAGGCTGATCCTGGGGTAGGTTTCCCGGAACAGCCGGAACCTGTCCACCACCAGAGGCTCACACAGGGAGTCCGACAGGGCCAGCCGGAGTACGCCGCTTGGCTCCCTGGGATTGGCGCTGCCCAGGAGCATTTCCTGGGAGGTGTGCCAGATGCGCTGGGCATAGGCCAGAGCCGCCCGCCCCTCGTCGGTGAGGCTGACGGTGTGGCCGATGCGGTCAAACAGCTGCACCCCCAGTTCCTTTTCCAGGAGCTTAATCTGGAAGGACACCGTAGGCTGGGAATAGCCCAGCTTCTCCCCCGCCTGAGTGAAGCTGCCCAGCTCCGCCGCCTCTATGAAAATGTTCAGGCTTCGCAGATCCATACGCATTCTCCTCGTTTTTCTTTCCATTATACCGGTTCCCCGGCGGAAATCAATGTTTACTTTTTCCGCCGTTCATGGTACAATGTCCGGAAGAATGGGATGAGGAGAGATACCATGATCCACTACCAATATCTTCGGCCCAGGAAGGCCGAGGCACTGAAAAAGTGGTATGACGAGCCATTTGAGGCGATTCAGGAGCCTGCCGTCTGGCGGGGACGAAATGCCGTCATTCTCCCCCTGCGCCGGGATGAACAGCTGCTGTTCGGCAGAGGCGGCGTGGTGGACGAGGAAGGAAGCTATGTGGCCCTCTCCGCCATCGAGGGCCGGGTTCAGTACGCCTACCCCTTCGAGAATCCCGAATTTCGGGACGAGACGGTGGTGTACTGCGGGTATCTGGTGGATCACTGGGGGCACTTCCTCATTGAGGGCGTAACCCGGCTGTGGTATTTTCTGGAACAGGATCCCGGGGTTGACAAATACGTCTTCTTCCTCGATGAGAACGAGCACCGGGAAGTCAAGGCCAACTACCGGGAGTTTCTGGAGCTGCTGGGAATCTGGGAGAAGCTGGAACTGATCAACAAGCCCACTGCCTACCGGGAGGTCATCGTCCCGGAGCTGGGCCTGTACTGCCGCAGAGGCTACACCCCCAAGCTCCTGAAGGTCTACGACACCGTGGCCCGGAACGTGCAGGCCGAACCTGGCTGGGACTGCCCGGAGAAAATCTTCTACAGCCGGAGCCAGTTTCAAAAGGCACTGCCCTTTGAATCCGGCAACGACACCATGGACGATTTTTTCCGGCGCAACGGCTATGCCATCCTCTACCCGGAGCAGGTTCCCCTGCGCCGGATGATCCACTACATCCGCAATGCCCGGGTGGTGGCCTCCCTGTCCGGTTCCCTGCCCCACAACATGCTCTTTGCCAACCCGGGGCAGAAGCTGGAAATCGTGGAGCGGCTGACCATCAGCGATGATAATCAAACCGATGTCAACCGGATGCTGAATCTGGATGTGACCTACATCGATGCCCACATTCCCATCTACATGGTGGATTTCGTAGGCCCCATCATCATGGGCTACACCGACTGCCTGCAGCACTTCGCCGCCGACCAGGGCTACCGGGGCCCGGATCCCCAGTATCTGTCCGACGCCCATTACCGGAAGTGCTTTGTCAAATACATGCATGCCTATCAGGACTTAAACCGCTACAACTGGTTTATGCAGGACTGGTACGCCCCCTTTGCCGAGTCGCTGTACGAGGGATTCCGGGCCGGACATGCATTCTTCGGCGACTATCTGGACGGAAAACGACCCTTCCGGTGGCACCATTATTTTGAACTGCACTATTTTAAGCAGTTTGTAAAACGGCTGCTGAAAAAGCAGCCCTGACATGTTATGAAACTGGGGGAAAGACCATGCATACAATTGACTACCGCTATCTGCGCCCCAAAAAAGCAGCAGCAATGCGAAGGCAGCACGAAGCTCCGTATCAGTGTCTGGAAACCCCTGCCCTCTGGCGGGGAGAGAATGCAACCATCCTGCCGGTACGGAAAATAGACCAGTTTAACTGGATCGGCTGCGGTGGTGTCATTGACCGGGACGGCAACTGTGTAGATATCTCTGCTGTGGAATGCTGTGTTCAGCCGGGCAAAGCCTTTGGAGAGCCCGAGTACCGGGATGAAAAAGTCGTATATTGTGGCTACCTGATTCACCATTGGGGGCACTTTCTGGTGGAGGGCGTTGCCAGACTCTGGTACTTTCTGGAAAATGACCCCACTGTCGACAAGTATGTATTCGTGCTGGATCAGGACGAGATTCGCCAAATCAAAGGAAACTACAGGGAATTTCTGGTCCTTTTGAAGATATGGGACAAGTTGGAGATCATCAACAAGCCCACGACCTACCGGGAGGTGATCGTCCCCGATCTGGCATTTCGCAGATTTGGCGCCTACTGTCCCAAATTCCTGGAAATTTTCAATGCGGTTGCGGACAATGTTCCTCCCTCGTCAGAACCGCTGCCGGAGAAAATTTACTTGAGCCGAAGCCTTCTGCCCAAGCACAAAGATCTGGAGTTTGGCTTTGAAGCGCTGGATGATTTTTTTCAGCGCAACGGCTACGCGGTTCTCTTTCCGGAAAGAATACCGCTTTCCCAGATGATCCGCTATATCCGAAACGCAGATACCGTTGCCTCCGTGTCCGGAAGCCTTCCCCAGAATATGCTCTTTGCCAACCAGGGGCAGAAACTTGTCATCATGGAGCGCTGCGCAATAATCGACGACTGGCAGCCCCCTGTCAACCGGATCAAGGAACTGCATACAACCTACATTGATGCCAACATCCCCATCTACACAGTGCCTATGACCGGCCCATTTATCATGGGCTATAACGATATTGTGCAGCGCTATGCCCAGGATAGCCACATGGTTCCTCCGGACCCTCGGTTTTATTCTCCAAAATACTATCGGTCCTGCTTCGTAGGGTACATGAAATCCTACCAGGATCTGTACCGCTATCAATGGTTCATGGAAGAATACCTGATTCCGGAAATGGATTATCATCTGGAAGCCTATGAATACGGTGTCCAATTCTTCGGGGAATACCTGAACGGAAGCCGGCCCTTCCGGTGGCACCATTATTTTGAGCTGCACTATTTTAAGCAGTTTATTAAGCGAGTTTTGAAGAAACTCAGGAGAATATCCTTATGAGACAGACAGAACGATTCGATTCGCTGACCTCCTTGAGAGGACTTTTCATTCTGGTCATCGCATTTCATAACACCATGCAGTTCCAGCCGTTATTCAATGCTGTGCCTGGCAGCGCATTTTTTACACTGTTCGGCGGCGATCTGGGCAATAGCATGTTCTTTCTTCTAAGCGGCTTCGGTATGGCTTTCGGTTACCGGGACAGAATTCAAGCCCACACCCTCGCGTTCCAGGATTTTCTTCTGAAAAGGCTGAGAAAGCTGTATCCCATGTATCTGATTTCCAACTTTGCCGCTCTGGTTCTGGAAGTTGTGCAGTATGGTCTCAGTGCTATCAATCTGCAAAAAATTGTTCTTACCGTACTGCTGCGAATGGGCGGTGGACTGATCGGCAAGAGTCCGTATAACGCCCCGACTTGGTTTTTATGTACGCTGCTGCTGTGCTACGTTGTCTTTTTCTTCGTGTCCTACATCTGTAAAACACCAACACAGTATCGCTGCGCAATTGCTTTGGGTATCGTTTGGGGCTATTTTTGCATGACCGCCAGTCTGGAGATTCCCTTCTGCGATTCAGGAAGCGGAGTGGGCCTGATGAATTTCTTCATTGGCTGTGCCTTGGCAGAAGGCTATCCCCTGCTTCGGGATAAACATCGAAAATGGGCTGCGCCTGCTGCCTTTGCCGCCTTGCTGTTTATGCTGTATCTGATGCTGCGCTATGGCATCGAGATTATTTGCGGTAATGTAAAAGTTGCCTTTGCCTTCTGTGTATGCCCTCTGATTTTCTACCTGGCAATGGCACAAGGACTGTGTACCAAAATACTACAGTGGAAGGTCTTCGTATTCCTGGGAAAAATCAGCAGCAGCATTTTCTTCTGGCATCTGGTGGTCTACCCCGGTTTCTGCGTTGTCTGGCTTGCTCCCGGGCAGGCCATTACGGAGAGAGACTATCTGGTGTATTTTGCGGTAATGATTGTCTGGAGCATTCTATCCCATTGGATTCTGGAGTTCGCCCAGCATCATGAAAAGAAAGATTTCCAATGTATTGGCAAGCTCTGATTTGAGGCGTGTGCAGAACGATTTCTGCCAGTGAAACGGTATGGCATGATGCACACCGTAGCAGTGTCAACTGGTCAACAATTCTGTAAAGGGCTGTGGGTGAGGCCATTCCGGAACCGCCAAAAGCCAATCTACAGCACCCTCTGCAGTGCAGCATATGTCCTTGGAGAGGGACATTAAAAACTACTACTCAATACACACAAGGACAATGATTATTATGTCAATTCAAGTCTTAAAACCTAAATTTCACATCGACGAGTGTCTGGCACAGGTCCGGGAATGTCTGGAGAAGGGCTGGACAGGCTCCGGCTTCAAAACCGCCGAGTTTGAGCAGAAGTGGAAGGAATATACCGGCCACCCCAACGCCTGCTACCTCAACTCCAACACCTCGGGCCTCCATCTGGCGGTGAATATCCTGAAGCGCCGCTACGGCTGGCAGGAAGGGGACGAGATCATCTCCACCCCCATCACCTTTGTCTCCACCAACCACGCAATTATGTACGAGGGACTGAAACCCTGCTTTGCAGATGTGGACGAGTACCTCTGCCTGGATCCTCAGGACGTGGAGCGAAAGATCGGCCCCAAGACCCGGGCGGTTATGTTCGTGGGCTACGGCGGCCGGGTGGGCCAGCTGGACAAGATCATTGCCCTGTGCAAAAAGCATAACCTGCGTCTGATCCTGGACGCGGCCCACATGTCCGGCACCCGGGTGGGCGGCGTGATGCCCGGCACCTGGGACGGTATTGATGCCACCGTCTACTCCTTCCAGGCGGTGAAGAATCTGCCCACCGGCGACAGCGGCATGATCTGCTTTGCCGAGGAGGCGTTGGACAAGGAATGCCGGATGGTCTCCTGGATGGGCATCAACAAGGACACCTACGCCCGCACCACCAGTGAGGGCACCTACAAGTGGAATTACGGCGTGGACTACCTGGGCTACAAATACAACGGCAACGCCATCATGGCGGCCATCGCCCTGGCCCAGCTTCCCTACCTGGACGAGGAAAATGCCCGCCGCCGGGAAATCGCCGCCATGTACGACAAAGCCTTTGCCCCGAACCCCAATATCCAGATCATCGGTGCTCCCTACGCCCAGGAATGCTCCTACCACATCTACGAGATTGTCGTCCCGGACCGGGAGGCACTGCTTGCCGAGCTGGCCCGGCATGACATCTACGGCGGCGTGCACTACCGGGACAACACGGAGTTCTCCATGTATACCTACGCCCAGGGCACCTGCCCCCGGGCCCATGAGATTTCTCAGCACATCATCACCATGCCCCTGCACATGTACCTGACCGACGAGGATGTGAACCGGATCGCGGAAATCGTCAACAACTTCGTAAAATGAACAATTGGCCGCACCTTCCCGGGTGCGGCCAAGGTATTTTGTGGGTCAGTCCTCCCAGCAGTCCATGTCCAGGACTTCTCCCTCCTCCTGGAGCTTGTCAAGAACCCCATCGTGGAGGCACCAGCTCTCCCCGCACAGGAGGAGGCACTCCTCATCCTGATAGAAATAGCTGCCGTCGGGCAGGATGAAAAACAGCTGACCGTAGCTGTCGGCGTAGGTGATGTCCTCAAACAGCCGGCGGCCGTCCAGAATATTGTCCCTGACCTTCTGGTAGTGGGGCAGAATATTCACCTCCGTAAGGCCCAGGCCCGGGGCGAAGCGGACAAAGTCCGGACTGGACTCCCCTTCCTCCTCCGGCTGGATGTACACCTGGTCGGCGCAGTTCATAGAGCCGGCGCTGATGCCTATGACTACCCCGGGGAAGTCCTCCAGAAGGAAGCGCAGGCCGATGTCCTGGAAGAAGGCGTTCTGGGTGGGCACATGGCCTCCCGCCAGAACAATGAGGTCAGACTGGGAAATGAGCGTCTCCGCCTGGTCGGCATTGCACCCGGCCAGGACATAATAGGCGCTGAAGGGCATCCCGGCCAGAGCGAAAGCGGACACGGTGTCCGCGCCGAACTGGCAGGTCAGATCAAACCGCTCCGGGTCGGAACAGACAAACAGCGCCCGGGGAAAGGGCGGCAGAGCCTGACGCAGACGATCCACAAAGCCGTTGGCGTTGCTGAGCAAAGCCCGGTCGGCGTTTTCCACATAGGGGCTGCTGGTGATGAACAGTGTCATAGAAGAAACCTCGATTTCATTCATGTATGGGCGGTTATCAACCGCCCGAAGGTAGGGGCGGTTATCAACCGCCCGAAGGTAGGGGCGTGGTGCTGCGCGCAGCGAATCAAAATCTCCATGATTGCCGGTGGCAATCATACCATAATTTCCTATCAACCGCCCGGAGGTAGGGGCGGTTATCAACCGCCCGATTGGGAGGCGGGGTTACGGCGGGCGATTGATAATCGCCCCTGCGAATGACTGAATGGGCGGGCGATTGATAATCGCCCCTACGGGTGGGTTGGAAGACCGAATGGGCGGGCGATGGATAATCGCCCCCCACCATTCAATGTCCCCGGGATTTACACCTTCACCCCGGGGAAATATTCCTCCACGAAGTCCACATGCTCCACCCGGAAGGAGCGGCCGTTCAGGTAGTTCAGCGCCCCTGCATCGGTGGTGAAGGTGAAGGTCAGCTTGTAGGAGTACAGCGCCTGGAAGCTCCGGTCAAAGCGTTTGTCCAGCTTGCCGTACTTGCCGTCACCCAGCAGGGGGTGCCCTGCGTGGGCAAACTGGGCCCGGATCTGGTGGGTTCTGCCGGTGATCAGGTGGCACTCCACAAGGCTCAGGCCGTTGGCGCTGGCGAGGGTTTTGTAGTCGGTCTGGCAGGTCTTGCTCCCGGGCTGGGGGGTATCGGTGACAAAGACCCGGTTCTTCTTCTCGTCCTTGAAAAGGAAGCCCCTGAGGCTCCCCTCTCTGGGCTTCGGAGCTCCCTCCACAATGGCGAGATACCGCTTGTCCAGCTCCCGGTCCTTGATCTTCTGGTTCATCACCCGCAGCGCCTCGGCGGTTTTGGCGGCGATGACGATGCCTCCGGTGTTCCGGTCGATGCGGTTGCACAGGGCGGGGGTAAAGGCATTCTCCTCCCGGGGCCGCCACTCCCGCTTTTGGTACAGGTACGACTGGATATGATCGATGAGGGTCCGGCCATACTCCGCGCCGTCGTGGGGATGCACCGCAAGGCCGGGGCGCTTGTCCACCAGCAAAAGATGCTCGTCCTCATAGACGATGGTGAGTTTCGGCGAGGCCACCGTGAGATAGGCGTTGTCCTGCCGGGGCTTTTCGAAAAATTCATCGTTGATATACAGCTGCAGCACATCCCCTGCATTCAGCCGGGTATCCCGCTCCACCCGGCTGCCGTTTCGCTTGATGCGCTTGATGCGGATGTATTTCTGGGCAAGAGACGCGGGAAGCAGCGGGACGGCCTTGGCCAGGAACCGGTCCAGGCGCTGGCCCGCATCGTTGGGGCCGATGGTCAGCTCCTTCATGGCTCATTCCTCGCAGACTGCTCAAAGTGGCGGTTCATCTGCTCGGTGAACTCCACAGCAGAGTTGTAGCCCAGCCGCTTCTGGCGGTTGTTCATGGCAGCCACCTCCAGGATCACCGCCAGATTCCGTCCGGGAGTGATGGGGATGGTGTTCAGGGGAATCTTCACCCCCAGAATTTCCGTAAACTGCTCCTCCAGTCCCAGCCGGTCATAGACCTCCTGGGTGTTCCACTGCACCAGATTCACCACCAGGTCGATTCTGTTGTCCTGCTTGATGGCGCCCATGCCGTAGAGCTTGGCCACGTTGATGATGCCGATGCCCCGCAGCTCAATGTAGTTGCGGATCAGCTCCGGCGCGGTGCCCACCAGCTCGTGGGCGGAAATCTTGCGCATCTCCACGGCATCGTCGGCGATGAGCCGGTGGCCCCGTTTCAGCAGCTCCACGGCCACCTCGCTCTTGCCTACACCGCTGCTGCCTGTGAGGAACAGACCCTCGCCGTAGACCTCCACCAGCACGCCGTGGCGGGTAATCCGGGGAGCAAGGGCGTCCTTGAGATAGGTGATGATCCGGGAGGTCAGTCTGGCAGTCGGCTCGTCACTGCGCAGCACGGTGATATTCTGCTTGCGGGCCATGCTCATAATCTCCGGGAAGGGCTCCAGCCCCCGGGCGATGATGAGCGCCGGGAACTTGTAGGAGAACAGCCGGTCAAAAATGGCAGTCCGTTCCCAGGACGACATCCTGGACACATAGCTCATTTCCACATTGCCCATAACCTGCAGACGCATAGGCTCATAATGGTCAAAATATCCGGCAAGCTGCAAACCCGGGCGGGCCACATCCACCACGGTAATGCGGATGGAATTGAAATCCGTGGAGGCGTATGCGACGTCCAACCCAAATTCCCTGACGACATCGTGCAGGGGGACGCTGTATGTATCGATCATGGCGCACCTCGAATGCTGAATTTTCTTTCATTATACCCGTCCGGTGCGGGAATATCAATAGATTTTCCACAATTCAAAAAATTTTGAAAAAAATACTTGCATTTTTGGGGAAAGTCTGGTATCATATCTTAGCGCCTGTAATGGCGCAGAGTGTGAACTGTCATCCGGATGGGAGGTGCAATGAGATGGCTAAGTGTGATTTTTGTGGCAAGGGCGTGACGTTTGGTATCAAGGTCTCCCACTCCCACAGACGTTCCAACCGTGCATGGAAGCCCAATGTCAAGCGCGTCAAGGCGATTGTGAATGGAACTCCCTGCCATGTGTACGCTTGTACCAGATGCCTCCGCTCCAATAAGGTCGAGCGTGCGATCTGATCTGCGTGTAAATAATTACGCCGCTGAAAAGCGGCGTTTTTATTTTGTGCTGACCGGCTCTCGTAGGGAATGCATTCATGCATTCCGATGACGCACCCGGTTCACGGAACGGATAAATCCGTTCCCTACGGAATCGACGCACATTCGATTATGCCCGCTATGGGTGTTTCTCCTAAAAATATACAATTACTCCTTCCATTTTTGTGAATACTGTGCTATCATGGCAGCG
>CALYRG010000047.1 GCA_945482615.1 uncultured Clostridia bacterium
CCAGAAGGCTTTCCCTGCCGGAGCGGTACACCACCGCCAGATACTTGTGATCCTTACATTCCTTGTAGAAGGGCTTCAATCTGGCCTCCACTGCCGGGTCATCGCTTTCCGCTCTGGTCAGCCATATTTCCGCGATTTTCTTTTCCTCGTCCATGTGAATCCGCATTTCAGGTCATCTCCTTTCTTACAGTATTTTCCAATGTGTTTCTGATTATTCTCTGGTGTTCCATTTCGCAGCCTCACAATTGTCATGCTTTTGTGAATTTACCCGCCCATTTCCATGGATTCGTTTACCGGACATACCGGGTGCTGCGGCTTCAAAGCTCGTTCAATATTCCATTCGGGATATAAAATTGTAGCTCCTGTAACCAGTATTATTATCGCAGACACTTTGGCTGGGTCTGATGTCCATCTTCTAATAATTTGCGTACATATATCAAAAGCCCCGGCTTCATATGAAGCCAGGGCTGGTTTGTTTCCTTATGCGGTTTCAGAATTAAGTATGCCTTGCAGTGAAGGAAGCGGGGACTCTATCAGGTCTTTCTTTCTTTAATAGCGAAAATAATTTGCTCCGGCGTTTCAAGGGGAATGCAGATCCCCCTTCCTTCGCTTTGTATGGGGCATTATCAGGAGCACCGCCGCGCTGATAAGCATCGTAAGCCCTCCTATGGTATACAGACTGGTTCCAGATCCGCCGGTCTCCGGAAGTTCCGGATAGCTGACGCTGTTGGTTACGGTTACCGTGCTGGATTCGCTTCCCCCAATGGTTACTGTAAACCCGTTCTGATAGGTGACAGCGAATTTCTGGCCATTCACAGTGGCGGTCTTTCCATCGTAAATCGGCTTCCCGCTGTCGTTCAGCTCGTAAATGTAGTAGGTTTTGTTCAGCTCCAGATTGGTGAACTTCGCTGATTTTTCGCCGGTCTCTCCGGTTACGAATGTAATGGAAACAGTCTGCATGGGATTGCCCACGGGATTGGCAGTATCGTAAAGACCAAACCGATAGGTTCCGGCTACCGGATCTGCCATTGTGCCGAGATCGGCAAAAACTTTCATCACCGTGGCTTCCCCGCGTCCGTTGCCCATACGGTATTCGTAGGTATCGCTTTCATACCACACATCCACACCGTCGGGATATTCAGGATAGCTGCCGTCAGTGTTCGCCTTGGCGACCAGGAAGTAAGCGGGGGTGCTGTCCAGCACAAATCCATCCGGCGCTTCTGTCTCTGTGATGCGGTAGACGGTGTTATAGGCCATCAGCGGTTCTTCCCCGAATTTCAGAACGCCTTGGGCATTCGTTGTCCCTGTCCAGATTTTTCCCTCCGTTGGGATGAATTCGCCGCCTAGCATTGTCCCCTCGACCATCTCAAATTCCGCACCGGGCAGCCGGGTAGTGACGGATCCTGCGTCGTACTTGATAATCTGCACATAGGGCGTAGGGGAAGCGGTGGCGGTTCCGCCGGCAGCGTAGGCATAATCATCAATGGTTATGCTTCCGTCCTGGGTTGACGCATAACCCTCCCAATGGGCATCGTTTTTGATTGCGGAACTCACTCCCGGCTTCGCAAGGACCTTTGCTTTATAGGTGATAGTCAGCGGTACACCATCAGGAACGACGATGCGCAGGGTATTGCCATTCACAGAGGCGGTATATGGCACAGCGGCCTGGGTTTTGCTGTTCGTCACCGTAATGGAAGTGGGGTCAAGCTGCAGGGTATCGCTGAGGGTATCCACAACCGTTAATCTGTCCGCCCCCGCCAGCAAATCCTCCCCCATCGGATTCAGTGTAATGGTGAACGGAAGTGTTCGGCTCCCCGCCTGCACTATTTTTTTCAGAGTGGAGGTAGAAACGGAAACCGACTGGGTATCAATATCCCGCTGACGGCCATCCTCGCCGTAAAGCGAAACCTGGTTATTAAACTGTTTCGTCTCACCGCCCAAAAGCACATCGGGATCCGAGACGCGGCAAACCACCTGGAACGTAACCGCATTGCTATTTACCGTTTTCCCCGCCACCAAACTGTCTACATCCCAGACAATGGTATTTCCGTCCGTGTAATAGTAGGTCGTGAGCGCCGTGCTCTCTCCCTGGGGATTGGCCGTCATGGAATGGGCAGAATAGTCTCCGCCCAGCCCGCTGATCTGCGGCACATAGCTGCTTTTCGCGTTGCTTCCCCGCTGCGCCAGCCGGACGTAGGCAAGTTCCATGCCGTCAGGAAGCGTTTCCACCAGTCGGTATCGTCCGGACAGGTCTCCGGCGTAGTTCACAGTGATATCCCAGGAAACAAAGAGTCCGGGTTCCCCAAGGGCGGAGGTTACGATGGTCCCCGTGCTGCCGCTTGTTGTTTCTTGAATATTCTCGCCGTTATACCTGAAGACCGCGCCGACTTTTTTCCAGATGTTGGTGCCTTCATACAGAATATCATTTGCTCTTCCACGCTCTGTCCAGTTTTGTCCGTCATCACTGGTGCGTAAATAGTTATAATAGTAAAGTGGATTGCCAAACCAAGGGTGGGGCGGAAGGAATGCAGGTGCGGTTTTCATAACGATGTACATATACCTGCCGTCCAATGGAAGCGTTGCTTCCATTTTAATTGTCACAGAGGATTGATCCTGATTTGTTGCTCCGATTACCGTTTCGACAGAATAATAAGAATCGTCCACCGGGATCAACTGGCCGCAGCTCAGCGCGGATTGGATATTATTGTATCCCGTCAGTTCACTTCTACTCAGTGTGCTGACATAAACGCCAACAAATGAATCGGCGCGAATGTAGGAATAGTGGCTGCCAGTCCGCAAATAGTCCTGAATATAGGTTCCGGCACGAACAGCATCGCCACTGACCTGAACAACCCAGTAAAGAGTACCTTTACTGTAATTGCCCGCGCTGCTTGTCGGCCCCTCATAGTACCAGGACGACTTTTCCGCTGTGATGGTATTTCCGCCTTTCAAAATCACATCCTTTGAAGCGGTCACACCGGTGAGTACAAAGGGATTGCCCGTGCCGGGGATTATGGTGCCAGAGAGGGTGAAGCTGTTTCTAACGAGAACAGCAGCCGTTCCCTCAATGGTCTTGGGTTGGGCATAGTAACTCAAACGGTAAGCATATTGATTGCCGGTCAGTCCCAACTGAGCCATGGTGAAGTTAAAATCTGTATTGCCGTCCACCTTGACCCACAGAGTGTTCACAACCGCGTTCCCGTTTTCAGTATCCAGCACTTCCACCTTTACATAGCCGACAAACTGCATGTAGGTGCCGTCAATCCGGTCCGTCATACTGGCCGAGGTCACGTCCCAGTCACCTTTTTCATTGACCAGAACCGTATAAAGGCAGCTGCCTGCTGGGGCAGTAAAGTTCTGCGGAGCGTTTGTTTCCGGAGCAAGTTCCGTCCCCGTGGCATCAAAAACCGTACTGCCGATGGGTACAGAATAGTCCTCCGCCAAGGCCTCTCCTACTACTTTACTTGCCCAGTGGGAGTACTGGATGTACTTGTTCCTGTCTGCCCTTCCAAGATACTCAAAGCCCTCCGCTTTCGCGTTGTCCGCGAAAGCAACGGCTCTGTTATTGACATTCACTCTCTGCCCGCTGGTAACCACCAGTGCTTCCAGGGGAACGGTAACCTGATACCGGATACAGAAGCCTTGTCCGGGAGTAAGGCTTCCCAGGTTAACCGAAAAGCCTTTCCCATCCTCGTTGAAATACGGTGTCAGGGATTCGGGCGTTCCCGAGGCGCTTGCCTGGGGGTAATACAGGAAAGAACCCTCCACATATTGGACATAAGGCAATACCGCTTCCGGGGTGGGACTGTCCGGATTATTGAGGGAATCCGCAATCCGGACATTTTCCAGGGTAAACTGGTTGCTGCTGTTTGCCTGCCCGGTAACCGTATAGGTGATGGTATAGCTTCCGTCCTCATTGCGAACAGGATCGGTCGCGGTTTTGTTCAGAATGAGTCCTGCTTTGGGCTCCAGGTCCGCGCAGGCGCTGTCTTTCGGGTACTGGGCTGCAAAAGCATCCGCCTCATTGGAGATCAGCTTGCTTTCGCTGTTCTGAATAAAGGTATAGCCGTCTTTGAGCAGGACCCGGTAGCGGAGGGTACGGGTCTCGTTGGCAGCCATGTCGCCGATTTCCCAGATCATATTCCCATTGGCATCCAGGCTGACGGAACCGTGGGTTTTTCCTACGGCAATGGTTTCGCCGGGGGTTCCGGAGCTGGTGAGGACCCGGGGCGTATCGCTGACACCAATATAAGCAATAAAGCTCCCATTCGCAGTAAAACGGTCCGTCACCTTGACCTTGGGACAGCCCTCTGTTCCCGCAGTGATGGTCAGCGTATACTCTGCGTAGTCCCCGTCCGGGGATTCCACGATTTTGGGGGCAACCGTTTTAGTAAGAGAAACCTCGCCGGTTTTGGCAGCCACATCCTCCTCAAAGTGCGCGATGATTGTAACATTTCCAAGCACAAGCTGCGCGTTGCCGTTATCATCGATTCCGGATGGGTTAATCCGGCTGGAAACATTGAAAGAGCCGCTGACGGAGGTAGCTCCGCCGTTTGCCTGCGCAGTCAGCCATTCATCATAAAAATCAATGGTCAGAATGCCGTTGCTGACGGAGACATCGCCGATTTTATCTCCATTACCATCTGTCATGGATCCTTCCTCGGTTGGATCCAGAAGAAGCTCCGGAAGCGTACATTGCAACAGTCCGCCGTTTGACTGAAGTGAAGACAGCGGAATATTTCCAAACTGCGCCGTGAGCTTCAGCTTCGCCGTTCCGGGAATCTCTGTATCCTCCTCAGCTTTGATCCAGTTTTTTCCGCCGTCAGTGCTGTAATAGAGGTCAGCCCCGGTGATGTATTGCTCAACATCTATGGGCTCGGAATCCGTTTCGCCTGTAAGGAGCATAACGGCGTAATCCTCAGCCGCTTCTTCCCCGGCGGTATTCTCTTCGAGGGTATCTTCATCGGCAGTCACTTCCTCGGATACATCCGCGCTTTCGTCGGAAGACTCGGGATTGGCAGAAAGAACTGCGCAGCCGAGAATCGCACCGCTGTGAATGTCGTATGCCGTCAGCTGAACACTGTTCCCCAGATCACCCGTTATAATCTGCACACTGTTGTCGGAGACAGTATTTACAAAGCCCGCGCGGTCCGCACGGCCGTCCCCATTTTCATCCAGGAACAGAATATCGCCTCGTGCAGGTGTATAATCCGCGGCACTGCGGAACCTGCTCCCCGACGACGACAGCAGAGAAGCGCAGGAGCCTGCCGTCGGGACAACGCTCTGGGGCACCTGGGCATAACGCAGGCAGAAAGAAACAAACATTGCGCACCAGTCGCCGTAAGGGTCGCCATACCACTGACCGTACCGGGTGATTCCTTTCATTTCCCCGCTGTCGGTAACAATGTAGTTTTCTGCACTCTCGGAATAGCCAAGCTGGCTGCGGGCAATTGCAAGAACATCTTCCGCCCAGGTTCCGGTGAGCGCCACCCCGGACAGGGTGCTTTCCCACACGGATGGGCTCTCCACATCCGCATCCGGATTGGAATAGCAGGCCAACGTATGCTCGTGTTCCGTTATCTCACAAATCAGGACATCCGCATAGCATTCGTCAGAGTGGACATGGGTATCTTCTGTGGATTCCGGAAGCTCGCAGATCAGAACACGCTGGGATTCGTAGCATTCCGTCCCGTGTGCATGTCCACCCTCACCCTCGGTCATTCCGCAGACATAGGTTGCCACGCTCCCATAACACTCCGGCGTGTGCGTGTGGGCGCCCTCTCCCTCGGTTTTTCCGCAGATATAGGATTCCACAGTTTCGTAACAGGAGTCGGTATGCTCGTGCATCTCAGTTTCGTCAGTACAGGCAAGCTTTTGTTCGGTTTGAACACATTCATCCGTGTGTATATGACCGGAATTTTCTGTCAAACCGCATACCAGGCCCTCAGTGACGGAGGTGCAGCTGTCGTCATGAACGTGGCCCGGGGTCTCTTCCAAAGTGCAGACCAGTACATTCCGTTCCTCATAACAGTACTCATCATGAACATGGGAAACGGCTACCGTCTCCGCAGTATCGTCCTGCTTCGTTTCATAGTCGCAAACAAGGCGCTTTTCATAGCATTCTTCCTCATGCGTGTGCGCCTCCACATGACAATACGCGGTCTGCTCCATGGTAACGGCAGGGAGCATCATCGAATAAACGGTCCCAGCCGCAACAACCGCAGCCAAAAAAGCCACAGTCTGACATCTGCGCTTTTCCCGCCGGCGGGCAGATATGTACTTGTCCACATTTGGCGGAAGGATCTGTTTCATATTGGATCGTCACTTTCTCTATTTCAGCGTTCCAAGATTGGAAAGGGGCCAAACCCGGAATGCAATTTTTCCAACAATTTGTTCTTCAGATATACAGCCTACACTGGTGTGCCGGGAATCAATGGAAGTCAGCCTGTGATCGCCTACGCAGAAGTAGCGGCTCTCCGGCACCTGATAAGGCAATTCTATGTCACAGTCTCCCAGGGCTTTTTCCGTCAGATACGGCTCGTCCAGGAGCTTACTGTCCACATAGATATTCCCTGCTTCGTCTATATTGACCCATTGGCCCGGACCGGCAATACAGCGCTTCACAAGAATCTTATTCCCAAAATAAAATGCCACAAGATCGCCCTGCTTGAAGTCCGGGCCCTTAATGGCGACAACAACATCTCCCTCACAAAGGGTGGGCGACATGGAGGAACCGAAAATCTGCAAAACCGGCATCCAGATGGTCGCAACCAGAACGGCAATGGCAGCAACAACCACCAAAGTATATACCGTACTGCGCAGGACCCGACGATAGCGTCTTTTATACCGCTCCCGGCTCAGCTCCGCCGGCAGCTGCTCCAGCGACGGTAGTTCCCGGGAGGGCGCTGCTCCTTTTTTCATTCCGTCATACCCTTTCCGGCAGATTGAACCATTTCCCGGAGGGCATCCTGGTCTTTCAGAAGCTTTGCTGCTCTATCTATGACCTGTTTCCAGTAGGCATCCGCTTGCTCATGGACTTTCCGGCTGTAGCTTTCAGCCTCCTGACGGATCTTCTCGGCATCCGCGCGGATCGCCTCAGCCTCCTCAGCCGCCTTTTCCCGTATGTTCCGGCCGATCGTATCCTGCTCCTCACTCATTCGCTGAATATTTTCCAGGTACTGCTGTGCTGCTTTTTCGGCAGCCTGAAAAACGCCATTGAGCTGCAGGGAGGCTTCCGCGATGGAACCGGCCTTATCCACTGCGATCCTGCGGTCGAGAAGCTGGTTCTGCATCTGATCGACCCTGCTTTTCAGCACCTGGTTCTCCTCCGTCTGAGAAATCAAAAGCTCCAGAAGATCGGAACGGCTGAGCTTCCGTAATTCTTTAACCGTCATATAATACCTTCTGTTGTTCCTCACAAAATAAATGACAACGGGTAATAAGCTTTCCGCAATGAAGCGGGCAAATGAACCGAAGCAATGCTTTACAAGTCAATGCAGGCCCGCACAAAGGGGCAGCACACACTTCGGCATATTCTCTCTCTTGGTCTTATTCTACATCACGCATCTATGAATTCGCTATGATTTCACGCTATTTCTCTGCATCCTCAAAATTTTTCCATTTTATTACAGAAAGAAAAATTCCGACATAGCGCACCTGGTTATATCGATCCTTCGCTGCCGGAATCCACAGAAAAAACCGTTGGTATCCGAACATACTTCCGCGCATTATATCCATAATAATTGACATTCACATTATATATTTTTTGACAAAAATTTCAAGTGTATATGCGCAAATTGACTTGAAATAACGGCTTAGGGGTCTTCCCGGACAAATCGTGCGGTAACACGTGACTGTCCGCCCACGGTGCAGGTAAACAGGGTCATATCCCAGTGCCCCGCTTCCATGGCTTCCAGATCCTCGGGCTGGATGGTTTCCTGTGCCGCCAGCTGGAAGCGGACGACGTTTTCATCCATATCGGTAAAAATCGCGGTGTCTCCCACATGAAGGTTTTTCAGCTTTCCAAAGTGGGAAGCGTAGTTGTGGGCGCAGATGATCAGGTTGTCCTGATACAGGGAGCCGGAATACCGGCAGGGGGCAACCTTCAGTGCCGGGTAATCCCACTGGCTGAGCACCGGCAGCTCCAGCTCCAAAGCTGGGATGGTCAGCACGCCGATGTAATCTCTACCATCGACGGTCTGCACGGGCATCTCCCGGTCGGCATCCAGCAGGTATTCCGGAATGACCGGGGCTTCGGTTTCGGCAGTGGTTTGCGTTGGAAGGGCCTCGCACATCTGCGCAATGACCTGCCGGGAGGTTTCCCCGGCCTTGCGGGAGTCCATCGTATTATAGGCGGACAGGAACAGGGCTGCCGCTATCAGCAGCAGCCCCAGATGAATCCAGAATGCGCCCCGTTTCATTCCGACCCCTCCCGGCGGCGGATCAGGCCCACGGCAATGCAGCCCAGACCCATGCAGATCAGCACCGGCACCGGCCACCACAGCTGCCCAGTCTGGGGAAGCTTTCCTCCTCCCCCGCCGGAGGATGGCGGCGGGGTGGGCTCGACCTCCCGTTCCAGATCGGTTTTGGGCACGGTTTTCACGTCATAGCAGTACTCGCCATCTGCCAGATAGGGCACGCTGACCAGGAAGGGCTTGGTCTTCCCGTAGCCGCTGGCGGCGGTTTCCTGCACTGCCAGATACAGTCCGAAGGACAGATCACGGAATTCGGCAATTCCCTTCTTCCCGTTTCCGCCCACGGTCACCGGCGTTTCGGTCACAGGGGTTAGCTTGCCTTCCAGTTTAGCCAGCTCCTCAGCCAGCTCCGGGGACTGGATATTCTCGAATGTGGAAATGGTTCCTTTGACGGCGGCTACCGGCACGAAGCTGTAGTTTCCGTCGTCCTCCAGCACATCGCCCACCTTGTACAGGTTGACGGTGCCGCCGGAAATCGGCTTATTCTGATAATTCATGGTAATGGTCACGGTGCAGCTGCCGTCCCTGGCGGGGTCAGGCACCGGGTGGGCGGCAGCGGCGGACAGGGGCAGGCACAGCAGCATAAGCAGGGCAAGCAGTGCGGAAAGCAGATGGTTTCTCATAATTATCCTCCTATCTCTTTCTGCGGCGGGGCCGCAGCAGAAGGATCAGCAGAATCAGCAGCATGGGGATGGCCACAATGGGAGCAACCAGAAGCGGCTCGATCTGGATGGCATCCGCCGTAACCCGGACAGTTTTCGCTTCTTCCAGATTCTCGATCCGGTGTCCCCGAACCAGAAGCCGGTGGGTGTTGACGCCGTAGGGGGTGCAGGTCACCAGGGTGCAGTAGTCCTTCCCTTCCACGATTTTCAGCGCGTCGATCTCCTGAGGCTCCACAATCAAAATCTGGTCGACTTCGTAGGTCAGCACCTCGTCCAGAATCCGCAGCAGGAAGGTGTCCCCCTCCCGGAGTTTATCCAGATTGGTGAACAGCTTGGCGCTGGGCAGGCCCCTGTGGCCGGAGAGAACGCAGTGGGTGCTTTCCCCGCCTACCGGCAGGCTGGTCCAGTCCAGATGGCCCACGGCGACCTGCAAAACCGATTCCTCGGTGCCGTGGTAGATGGGCAGGCTCACATCGATTTCTGGAATCTCGATGTAGCCCATGACCCCAAGGCCGGACACATCCAGCAGGCTCTCGTATTGTGCCTTCTGTTCCTCCGACAGATAATAGGGATTGCTTCGGAAGCATAGGGCCTCGTTATAGGCTCTGGCGTCCTCCCATAGCTGGTCGTACTGATTGTTGTCCAGCTTCGCCACGTTTTCGGCGTAGGTGGCAATGGCCCTGGTTTGGTGGAAGGAGTTCCAGTAGTCGCTGACGGTGGGGTACAGCAGCAGGGACAGCCCAATAAGCAATATGAAAACCAGAAGGATTGTTGACAGATGTTTTCGCATACAGGGTTCTCCTTGCGGCTGCGCTCCGGGGAGGTTGCCCTCCCCGGAACAGCGGAAAATTATTTGTCAGAGGCGCTCATGCGCTTCTTGGTCACCAGCAGCACAATGGCGCCGACAACCAGAATGGAGCCGAGGATATAGAAGATGGTGGTGCCGATGCCGCCGGTGGAGGGCAGCTGTGTGCCGGAGTTGTTTACCACATCGGTGGACAGGGAGCCGTCATTAACAACCGCAGTAAAGGTTGCGGTACCGGAAGTAGCATTGCCGCTTAAAGTATTCAGATAGGGGCTATCACCGTCAACATGACCGGCAGTAATGGTAAACTCAATGTCGGCAATCGTATTGTACCCATCAGGCGTGGTGGTTTCGACCAACTTGTAGTCGCCATCGTCCAGGCCACTCCAGGTAAAGGTGGTCATGTCAGCACCCTTCAGTTCTTCGCCAACAGCCACATACTCTCCGGAAGCGTTCTTCTTATACAGGGTAAAGCCTGCGCCCTTCAGAGGGATGAATTCCTTGTTGCCGTCGCTGTCGGTGCCAGTTTTTCCAGTATCCTTGGACGCATCATAGGCGGGATTCTTGGTAACCTTGTTCACGATAGTCTTGTAAGTAAATACAATAACGACATCATCGGGGGTCTCGCCGTTTTCACCGGCTTGTTCATCATTGGGATTGTTGGTATAGCTCACATGGGAGGTGTTTTTGTTGCCGGTGGAGCCAATAACGGCCTGATTGTTCAGCGTGGAGGTATACTCAACAGAAATGACACTTCCGGCGTGGACAGAGGTGATCGCCTTCAGGTTGGCAAAGCGAACCTCAAAGGTGCAGCCGTCGGTCAGGCCTTCGG
The DNA here is from genome assembly GCA_945482615.1 of uncultured Clostridia bacterium. Taxonomy (GTDB): domain Bacteria; phylum Bacillota; class Clostridia; order Oscillospirales; family Oscillospiraceae; genus Faecousia. The sequence continues at coordinate 10,774 of CALYRG010000047.1, forward strand.
TCACAACCTCATAGCCAGTGGTAATCAGCACTCCGTCAACATAGACTTTCACAGAATCCTTATTGAAGGTCAGGCCAGTATCTTCCTTATCGTGGAAGGTCAGCTTGTAGCCGTGGGTGTAGTTGGCGTAGTCCTGAGCGATGGTGGCGCTCAGCTTGAAGGGTACGGCATCGCCGATATCGTAGTCAGCGGAATCCTGCCAATCAGTGGTGGAGTTCGCCGCGCTGTCATTGGTGTCCTTAACCTTCTTATCGGAGGTCGTGGTTCCAACCTTGGGAGAGATGGTAGTGGGGCCGACAATTTCGACTACATACAGGGAGTATGCTTCGCCATCACCCACAGGACCGTTGTCCTTGATCAGATAGTAGCCGGTGGGTACGGTCAGCGGACTTCCATTGGAAACCATACCGATTTTTTCAGAAGTCAGATCCACATATTTCTGAATCTCCGTTAACTTTTCGGTGTTGCTCTTACCATTCACAGCGGCCAGAGCGTCCAGAGTGGTCTGATCGACAGCAGTTCCTTCGGTGCCGTTGCCGTTCTTGCCCCACTTGATGTTGGACAGAACACCCTCATGGAGGTCGCCGGTGAAAATCTGGTAAACATCATAGGTTCGGGTGCTTCCCTCGGGAGCAGAAATTGTAGTGTTTTCTGCCGCAAACGCGGTAGTAGCCAGAGCGAAAACCATAATTAGCGCCAGCAGGAGACTGGCGAGTTTTCTTGCGTGTTTCATTGTTTGACTTCCCTTCTTCTTTTTTTTTAAGTTTCTGCGTAGTAATGGGATCGTGCCGCGCATCAGGAGGATGCGGATTCCTCCTTTCTGCGTTTTGTATGGTAATACAACAGAAGGAACATCGCGCTTGCCGTTAACAAGACGCCTCCCGTGGTATACAGGGTGGTTCCGGCGCCGCCGGTGTGGGGTAGTTCAGGATAACAGACCTGATTGGTCACGGTAATGATGGCAGCGGCAGTCCCATCTGTGGGAACCGTTACCGCAGGATCGTTGGCATAGGACACAAGGAAGCTTTTGCCGTTCACCGTGGCCAATGCGCTGTTTTGGATTGGATTGCCGTCATCATCCAACTCGTAGATGTAATAGGTTGTGCCAAGGGGCAGGTTTGTGAACTTCGCTGTCCCGCCCTCCGGCGTGACCGTGCTGTTCGCGTATGTGATGGTCACCGTTTGCAGCGGATTGCCGGTGGGATTTGCTTCGGCATAGATTCCGAAACGGTAGGCTCCGTCGATTTTTGCCAGATTATTGCCGCCCGCATCCAAAAATGCCTTGGCCACCGTGGCTTCGCCCTTGTGGTTATAGGCCTGATACGTATAGTCCACGCTCTGGTACCAGATGGTCACTCCATCAGGGAAGGTGGGATCACTTCCGTCCTCCTGCTGCTTTGCCACAGCGAAGTAGTGGGGCGCGGCATCCATCACATAGCCCTCCGGGGCGGCTGTTTCAGTAAGGCAGTAGACCGTGTTATATTTCATGGTCTGACCGTTTTCTTTCCCGAAGGTCAGGGTGCCGTCCTCGCCGATCGTGCCGGTGAGGGACAGGCCATTTTCTGTTGCGGTAAAACTACCGTCAGCATAGGTTCCCTCCACCAGAGTGAACGTCGCACCGGGCAAGGCCTGGCTGGTATTGTGCTGGTCCAGCTTTTTGACTGTTACACTGGGAGAAGTGTCTGCACCAACGGTACCGCCGGTGGAATAGCTGAATTCTTTGACCTCAACGCTGCCGCCGCTGGGGGTGGTATAGCCCTCCCAATGGGCGTTGTTGGAGATGGAGATGGTCTGACCCGGTGCGGCGTTGACTGTGGCTTCTTAAGTGACCGTCAGGGGCAGGTTGTCCGGCAGGACATTTTTCAGCGTCTGTCCTTCCACGGAGGCGGTCCAGTTCGATACCGCCTCGCCTGTCTTGGTGTTCACCACCTGAATGGAAGTGGTGTCCAGAATCAGGGTATCGCTCAGCTCGTCCACCAGGGTGATGGTATCCGACCCGCTGACCAGATCCTCGCCCAATTCATTCAGCGTGATCATGAAAGGATACCGGCCGCCATTTGTATTGGCATCATAAGTGCCTTGCTTGGACAGCGTCTGTTTCCCAATCGTCACACCGTTGCTGTCGTTGCCGATGGTAGCTCCCTCGGAATTTTGCAGGCTGACCACATTGTTGAACTCCTTGCTCACGCCGCCCAGAAGAACGTCAGAATCCGTTACCTTACAGACGATCTGTATCTCCACGGCATAATCGTCCCGGTTTCCGCCTCCGGCTACCAGGTTGTCAATGTCCCAGATCACCTGCTGGCCGTTGGTGTAATAGTAATTCGTATGGCTTCCCGCGTTGTTGCTGGGCAAGGTCTTTGCGTACTCCGTCCAGCCGCTGCCCAGGGCACCAATTTCCTCAGATGTCAGCTGCACAAAGGCGGGTCTGGTATTTTGGGTGACTGCTTTCGATCCCAGCCACCATATACGGACATAGGTTACCTCCATCCCATCCGGGATCTGCTCGACCACACGGTACCGCCCGGACAGGCTGCCCTCATAGTTCACATGAATCTGCCGGGCCACATAGGTACCCGCTCCGTTCAGCGCATCAGTTCGCCGCGCTCCAAGGTATAGCAATCATCTGTATGGGTATGTACTTCGGGCGCGTCTGTTTCCGGCAGGGCATAGCAGCTTTCAGTATGCGCATGGGCTTCAATCTCCGACAGCGGGCACCACAGATTCCCGTTTTCGTCATAGCAGGCGGAATCGTGCCTGTGCACCACCACATCCGCCTCTGCCGCACAGGTCAGATTCCGTTTCTCCCGGGTAGTCACCTGGGTATAGCAGGCATCCGTATGGGAGTGCTCCGGAATCTCACATGCTCCCTTTTCCAGGGTAATGGCAGGAAGAATCAATGCGTAGACCGTGCAGAACACCACCACGCAGGCAAGACCGGTTACAACCCGGTACCAGCGTTTCTTTCTTTGGCGTGCCTTCGTATATTTCTCTGCGCCCGGCAGAGCATCCTGCTTCATATACCACTCGATGGCCTTCCTATCTCAATATTCCGAAGTCTGGCAGGGGCCAGAACCGGAAGACAATTTTTCCAACAATTTGTTCCTCCGACACGCATCCAATCTCCGTATGCCGGGAATCCACCGAGGTGGAACGGTGGTCGCCCATGCAGAAGTACCGGTTGTCCGGCACCTGATAGGGCAGCTCCAGATTGCACTCGCCAAAGGATTTTTCCTTCAGGTACGGCTCGTCCAGCAGCTTGCCGTCCACAT
>CALYRG010000048.1 GCA_945482615.1 uncultured Clostridia bacterium
GTGGCTGTGAAGAAACGGAAGTCGGAAACAGGCTATGTCCAGGATGTGACGGTATATGAATGCGCTGGCTGCAAGGACTGTCCGGTGAAGGAGAAATGCATCCGGCAGAAGAAAACGGACAAGACACCCCTTGAAGAAAGAGTAAAGCGGCTGAATGTGTCCAAATACTTCCTCCAGCAGCGGGAAGCTATGGAGAAAAAGATTTCCACAGAGGAAGGGATTCTGCTTCGGGTCAACCGCTCCATTCAGTCGGAGGGCGTTTTTGCCATGATTAAAGAGGATATGAACTTCCGGCGTTTTCTGACCCGAGGGAATTCCAATGTCATGGTGGAATGGTATCTTGTGAGCATGGCCTATAACCTTCTGAAGTTGCACCATAAAGTTCAAACAGGCCGGTTGGGAAAGCACCTGGTTGTCCCGACCGTTGCATAGCATCTCCAAAAGCAAAAACAGCGCACTTTTTTGAGAGGCAGACTCTGCCCCTCAGAGTTAGTGCGCTGCTTTTTGAAAATAATTGACAGCTTTTCCACAGCTTGGCGCAAAAAAGAGGGCTGCCTCTCATGATTTTTGCAAATCATTTTGAGACAGCCCCGTGGGTGCGCAGATACTCCAGAAATTCCTCTGTTTTGGACCAGTAACGGATGCCCCAGTTTTCAAAGCTCCACTGCTCCATGAAGTCATTGCACTCGTAGTCGATGTAGAAAAGCTTCCCTTCCTGCACCACAAAGTTCGTGGGAAAATAGTCAATATTCGTGTGCGCGGCGTACAGAGTCCGGCACATGGCCTGCATCTGCTCTACGTATTCCTGCTTCATTTCCTCCCGGAGGACGCAGTCAAATATGGTGTCGCCCCGGATGTATTCCTTCAGGATTCGCTCATTTTCCCAGTCTACCTCCAGCAGCTCCGGCATGGGGATGCCGATTTCCACCAGACGCTTGTAATCGTTTACCTCGGAGGCCAGCTTGTTGCCGAACTGGTAGTAATCGCATGGCTCGTGGTGAATCTGCTTGAGCACATATTCCTTTTTACCATCCGATGCAAGATAGGAATACCCGCCCTTCCCATGGCCCAAAAGCTTTTGGATTTCGTAAGCCTTTCCGTTTACCGTCAGAGAGTCCATGTGTCTTCCTCCCGCATTTTTTATGATACAATGGTACCACGAAAAATGCAGATGTGCAATCCCTCTGGGCCTGCTTTGCACTCCGAACGGCGAAAAAAGGGCCCGCCGCCGGACAGGCAGCAGACCCTTTGGCTGTTAAAATGGGGCTTTGCTTATTCGGGCTTGAAGCCGTAGGTGCTTCCCTCCGTAATGGGGGTCTGGTCTACCCCGGTGGCGGCGTACTCGCCGTCAATGTAGAAGGCCCAGTACTTGCCGTCCTTCTCCCAGTCCAGGGTCAGGCCGTTCACGGTCTTGACATACAGCCCATAATCCCCCTGTTCTCCCTGAATCAGCCCCTCGGCCAAGAGGGCCTCACCCACGCTCTCTTTGTCGGAGGTGTAGTGAAAAGTGGTCTCCTGCCCATTAAGATCGGTGACCACCACCTGGAAGGCTTTTGTTTCGGCTTTTCCGTTCCTGCCGCATCCGCAGAAGGTGAGTGCCAACGCCGCGATCAGCACGAAACTTCCCAGGAGGGCAAGCAGCTTGCGCATACTGCTGTGCTTCATAATCAGATCTCCTTTTGATGAATTTACGCTCCCTGTTGCCGGAACACGCGGCAGGAGCGTGTGGTGCTGACGGATATTCCGGCTTGGCGCTTCCCCTCCTCCGGCCTTCTCGGAAGAAATCCAATGGCCCTGTCTCCTCCCGCGGCGAGGATAGAAGGAAGGTGTCCATGCGCCTGACGGCGACGGTCTCGCACAGGCCTTGCACCTGTTTCCCCGGCAGCACCCGGACAGTATACCACATCCGCCGGGAAAAAACAATCCTTTCCTGCCGCCGGGAAATGCGGATAATCCAGATTTATCACAAAAAATCCCGGAATTTGCGCTGCCCATTTGTTGACAATGCTGCGGATGCGTGCTATAGTGAACGTATCTTCAGAAGGGAAGGGAGACGATTCCGTGAAATCCGATTCTATGCATCGCAAAGCCCCATTTACCAGAGTGCTGACGCTGGTTCTATGTATGCTGATGGTGTTTGGTGCCGCGCTGCCCGCTGCGGCTGCCGGTCCCCACTGGGAGAAGGTCACCGTCCGCACCAGCTACGGCGACATGAAGGTCAGCGCCTATGTCCTTGGGACGCCGGCGAAGAATTGTAAGTCCTTCAACCTGGACGTGGAGATCGAGATGATGTACAACGCCAAGGTGGAGAACTGGGACATCTGGATCCGCAGCGGCGGGAAGTTTACCAATGTGGGGACCTTGTCCCTGCCCGGCGGCACCGGCAGTGCATCCAAGACGGTGCGTCTGTCCTCTGCCAGGGATTTTGATGCCGTGGCCCTGACGCCTACCAAGGGGGGCGGCTACTCCTGGTCTTTGAGTATGGCGGTCAGCATCCCGGACGGCACCGAAACGCCCAAAGAGACCACAGCGCCGGACGATGACGACGACGGTATTGACTTCCTCCCCGGTGAGTATGAGAAGGTCAGTATTCAGAATGGAAGATCCTCCATCAACACCTATGCCCTTGCCCTGGATACGCCCCTGCGCAGTGTCAAATCCTTTGGCGTGGCCTTGGACGTGGAAATGCAGAACAACACCAGCTGTAAGGACTGGGATGTCTACATCCGCACCGGCGGCAGCTTTACCAAGGTGGGCAGTCTGTATCTGGAGGATGGGGATGGCTTCGGCTATACCATCGTGGAGCTGAAGACGGCAAAGAGCTTTGATGCCGTGGCGGTGATCCCCACCAAGATTGGCGGCTACTCCTGGATGAGCAGCATTGGCGTGTTCGATGCCAAATAAAGAGGAAAGAATGAGGCAGCCGCAAGGCTGCCTCAAAAACTGTTACAGGAGAGATTCCTCTGCATCAAAGGTCATTTCCATCCGGAGGATCTCGAAGGCCTCGGCAAATTTCTTGCCGATCTCGTAGCCCCGGAAGCCGCAGCGGCAGCGTACGCCCTCGATCCAGTCCTCTGCACCAAACTTGTTGTACTCGCTTTCGTGGCACTTGAGGCTTGCGATCTTCTTGTCCAGGGAGGAGGCAATGTCCACATACAGCTGGGGCTTGAAGGCCACATAGGAGCGGCCGGAGGGGGTGATGGGTTCGTAGAAGAACACGGTGTTCTTCCGCCGGGCGGCGGCAATGGTGGCCTTGGACACGCCCTCGTGGGCCTGATGGGTGTCGAAGGGATGATGGGTGAAGATCACATCGGGGTTGAAGGCGGACATCCGCACGTCAATGGCATTCACAACCTCGGAGCAGAAGGGGATATCCTTGGTGGGGAAGTCCAGAATGTCAATGTCCCGGATGCCCAGGGTCTGCAGCGCCTGGATGCCCTCCCGGACAGCTACATCGTCGGAGCGCTGAACCTTGCCCTCCTTGTTGGTGTAGCCGGACTTGCTCATGATGAGGACATGAACGGTGTGTCCTGCCTCCACAGCCTTGGCGAGGGTGCCGCCGCAGGCAATCTCAATGTCGTCCAGATGGGCGCCGATAGCCATGATTTTCATAAAAGAACCTTTCCTTCCCGGTAGAATCTGCCATTGTTCACATAACTGCCTCATTTTACTACAGCAGCCGCACATTTTCAAGACCTTGTGAAAAAATGCCCCAAGGATTGACAGAAGGGAAAACGGTGCTATAATGTGAATTGTATTATATAACGATATTTCCATATCGCGTATTTCCCATGAACGGAGGTTGTATGCCAGAATGAAACAATCCCAGGACCCTAAGAAACTTCGCCTGGTGAAGCTGACCCCGGCGTATCGCCGGCAGCTGCTGGAAATGATGGAGCCTTGGCTGGCGCAGGAGCAGGACTTCTCCCCCTACGCCATCCGGAAGAATGACCCCCATGATTTTGAAGCGTATCTTGCCCGGCTGGAGGTGAAGGAGGCCACGCCGGAAGGCCTGGTGCCGGAGTCTGTGTTCTTCTGCCTGGATGAGGAGCGGGACATTTTTGTGGGTGCGGTGAGCATCCGCCACAGCCTGGGCCCCAAAAACTGCGTCACCGGCGGCCATATCGGCGACGGTGTCCGCCCGGAGGAACGGCGGAAGGGCTACGCTACCGCCATGATCGGTCTGGCCCTGGAGGAGTGCCGGAAGCTGGGCATCCACAAGGTGCTGATGACCTGTGACGTAAGCAACATCGGCTCCGCCCGATCCATTGAGAAAAACGGCGGCGTGCTGGAATCCCAGGTGGAGGAGGACGGCGTGCTGGAAAACCGGTACTGGATCACCCTGGGGGAGGAGGAAATTCTCACCCCCAGAACCGTGCTGCGCCGGGAAATGCCGGCCGACTTCCGGGATGCCTTTGCCTGGAGCGGGGATGCCCGGGTGTATCGGTTCCTGCTGGCCTCCCCCTGCCGGAGGCCGGAGGATATGCTGCCCTGGCTCCGGCGGCAGGACCCCAATTCGAAGGATGACTATGTGATGATCATCCGCAGCCGCACTGACGGCCACGCCATCGGCACGGTGGCGGTGTTCCGGGACCCGGAGGGGCAGATATGGACCCTTGCCTATAACCTGCGCCGCGACGAGTGGGGGAAGGGCTACGCCACAGAGGCTGCCCGGGCCCTCATCGACTACGTTCGGGATAACCGGGGTGCCCGGGTCATCGAGGCGGAGTGCGCCATAGAGAATACGGCCAGCGTCCGGGTTATGGAGAGGCTGGGGATGGCCCCCTGCCGGGAGTCGTCCTACCGGAAGCATTACGGAAGCGCCCAGTTTCCCTCCCGGGTCTACCGCATGGAGCTGTGACTTCACAGAAAATTTACATCTCAGCCGCATATTTTCCTCCCCCTGATGGGAATTATGGTGTATAATACCCCTCGTACCCCCAGGCGGAGGGCCTGTACAGACAGAAGGAAGCGAAGCAAGTGACCCGGGTAACATATATCATATATCGGATTGTCTATGGGCTGGTAAAGCTGTTCTACCCGAAGACGGAGGTCTTGGGGGCGGAAAAGCTTCCTGCGGATGCCTGCATCATCGTTGCCAACCACGCCCAGATGAACGGCCCCATTGTAGGGCAGCTGTACTATCCCAGAAAGCGGCTGATCTGGTGCGCTGCCCAGATGCAGAAGCTGAAGGAGGTTCCGGCCTACGCCTACCGGGATTTCTGGAGCGGCAAGCCCAGGTCGGTTCGCTGGCTGTATAAGATTCTGTCCTACATCATTGCGCCCCTGTCCGTGTGCATCTTCAACAATGCCGACGTGATCCCGGTGTACCACGATTCCCGGGTCATCAACACCTTCCGCCAGACGGTGAAGGCCCTGGAGGAGGGCACTGACATCATCATCTTCCCGGAGAAGCTGGAAAAGGAAAACCACATTCTCTACGCCTTTCAGGAGAACTTTGTGGATGTGGCAAAGCTATATTACAAGCGCACCGGAAAGCGGGTGGCCTTCGTTCCCATGTATCTGGCCCCGGCCCTCCGGCAGGCCCACATCGGAAGCGCTGTATACTTTGACCCGGACACCCCCATCCGGGAGGAACGCGCCCGGATCTGCCGCCAGATGCATGACGCCATCACGGGCATGGCGGAAGACCTCCCCCTGCACACGGTGGTGCCCTATGAAAATATGCCCAAGCGCTGCTATCCCCAAAACCGAGGTGAAGCCTGAGTGAGAAAACCCGTGGTGGATTACCGCAAGCTGCGGCTGTCCAATATCCGTACGCCGGAATACGCCCATCTGCTCCTGCTGCTGGGCTGGGTGGGGTATTTCGTCCTGTATTTCCTGACAGAGAATCTCATCCCACCGGAAAAATGCTATCCGGTTCACTGCGCCCTGGATGACATCATTCCCTTTAGCGAATGGTTTCTCCTGTTCTACGCGGGCTGGTACGTTCTGATCGTGGTGTCTATCGTATACTTCCTGCTGTACGATGTGGAGAGCTTTCGCAGGATGCAGACCTACATCATCATCACCCAGGTGGTGGCCATGGCCGTGTACATTCTGTTCCCCACCCGGCAGGATCTGCGGCCGGAGAGCTTTGAACGGGACAATGTGCTCACCTGGCTCATGGGTATCATCTACGCCTTTGACACCAGCACCGGAGTGTGCCCCTCCCTCCACGTGGCCTACTCCCTGGGCATTGCAAGCACGTGGCTGAAAAGGAAGGATTCTCACTGGGTGACCAAGACCTTCGTCACCGTGCTGGTGGTGGGCATCTGCATCTCCGTGGCCTTTGTCAAGCAGCACTCGGTGGTGGATATCATCGCCGCCCTGCCCCTGGGCCTGCTTGCGGAATACCTGGTCTTCCGGGACTACTGGAAGGAAAAGCTTTGTAAAGCATAATATTTCTCCGCCGGTTCCTTACGAACCGGCGGAGATTTTTTGTTTTTACGTCTGCGTAGGGGCGATTATCAATCGCCCGCCTGTCCGGCCTTCCTCCGCACCCGTAGGGGCGATTATCAATCGCCCGCCGCCTCACATGCATCCCAAACGGGCGGTTGATAACCGCCCCTACTGCTCCCGGGCGGTTGATAACCGCCCCTACAGGGCACGGCCCTCTCCACATTTGGCTGCTGCAATTCTTGCTGCAGCGAAGGAACCAAAGGGACTCAGTTATCAGCCCGCTTATAACCGCACTTCATGGCGAGGCTCCCTTCCCGCAGAACCTTGCCCAGGGTGGCGGTGGCCTCCGTCCGGGCCATGGCACACAGCTTCCGGTTGGCTTCGGCGATGAGGGAATAGTTCTGGGATTCCATCATCATTTTGTCGTATTCGTGCACCAGTCGGCTGCCGTTTGCGGCAATGGCGGCCTGATAGCGCTCGATGTGCTGGATGCAGGCGGCGTAGTTGGCATCCGCCATGGCACCGATGAGGCGACTGGCCCAGTAGAAGGTGTCGGAGTCCACGTCCATGGTCACCTTGCTCAGATACCCGGGCATGGCATCGGTATTGGCGTACACCGGCAGGGCGGCGTTGAAGGGATTGGCGCCGAAGCAGATCCACTCCAGAGCGGCGATTTCCTTTGGCATGGAGCCACGGATCTGGAGAATGGCCATGACGCCGGTTCGGCTGATGCCGATGGGGCGGTACTTGCCCTTGAGGGGAGAGTCGCCCCTGGCATAGGGATTGTAGGGGGTGCCCTGGAAGTAGGAGGACAGGATGTACTTCACCTCATTCACGGTGATTTTGTGCTCCGGCACGAAGGACCAGGGGATGTCATCGCTTTCCGGGGTGTAGTCGGCGTTGGGGCCGTCCCAGCGAACGGTGCGGGGGTTGAAGTAGCGGCCCATGAACCAGGCCCGGGGGGTGTTGTACACGTGGTCGGAGTCGTCATGGGAGCCGAAGGCCAGCCGTGGGCTGAACCTGCCGTCCAGATTCAGATCCAGATGGTTGTCCCGGACGAAGTCCAAAAGGTCGGCGGAGCACAGGTAGCGTTCCTGCTTGCCCAGGGCGTCCTCAAAGTCAAAGTGATCCATGCCGAACTGGTTGGGCATGATGACATAGCGGTCATCGGGAACCCGGCAGGCGATCCAGTGGTGGCCGCCGATGGTCTCCATCCACCAGATTTCCTCTGCATCGGAGAAGGCGATGCCGTTGGATTCGTAGGTGCCGTATTCCTCCAGGAGGCTCCCCAGCCGGAGCACGCCCTCCCGGGCGGAGTGAATGTAGGGCAGCACCACGGTGACGAAGTCCTCCTCGCCCAGGCCGCCGGTGATGGCCTTGCCCCTGGGGCCGGCCTTGTCCGGGCTCCGAAGCAGGGGATCGGCGGCCTGCACCCGGGAGTTGGTGGTGATGGTTTCCGTGGCGGTCATGGCCACGTTTTCAGCGTTGATACCCCCGGCGCCCCAGATTCCGTTGCTGGGGTCCACACTGGGGGTGACGGTGTAGCGCAGGGGATCCTCGGGGAGGGTCAATGTCACGCGGCTGAGCTTGGATTTGTAGGTGCGGGGCTGATCCTTGGGCAGCACCACCGTCAGGCGCTTCTCGTCAAAGAAGCCGTCGTCATTGCGGGCGATCATGGTGGAGCCGTCGAAGCTGGCTTTTTTGCCTACCAGAATGGTTGTACAGGGCATGGCGTTTACTCCTTAGTGTGCAGATTGCCGGCGTTCCGGGCTGCCGCGTCTGTGTCGATGCTGCCCCGGAAGACCACATGTTTGTTGTACAGAAATTCCAGAATGAAATTGGAAAGCATGGAAAGGGCCAGCACCAGATAGTCGTTCCAGCCCAGGCCGGTCAGCGTATTTCCCGCCCAGGTGGACAGGGGGGTGAAGACCACATAGAAGGCGGCAACCTTGGCCATGGCCACCGGAATGTTGTTGGCTGAATGGAAGGTGAACTTCCGGTTCAGGGTAAAATTCCACACCACGGAGAGGGTCAGTGCGGTGAGGTAGCACACCCAGTAGGGAAGGGAAAAGCCTTCCGACAGCAGGGCAAAGGACACGGCCTGAATCAGCCCCGCGCTGGCAGAGAAGAAGGCAAACTTGATAAAGCGGAAGATTTCTTTTTTGCTGCTCATGCAATTCGGCCCCTCGTTCATTCGGAATTCGCTGACCCTATTGTAATCACAAAGAGGCGGCTTTGCAAGCCCGAATTTGTGGGAAAGGAGTTGCGGCGGTGGGGGCGGGCATGGTATACTAAAGAAAAAATGCCGCCCGGCAATGAAAAGGAGAATCGCTATGGCTGTGAAACCCCGCTTTCTGCGAAATCCCCAGGGCCCGACTCTGGGTGTGACCTCTGTCCCGGTTTTGGAGCAGGATGGACTGTACTTCAAGGACTTAGAGCGCACCGGACAGCTGCTTCCCTACGAGGACTGGCGGCTGCCGCCGGAGGAACGGGCCAGGGATCTGGCCTCCCGGCTCAGCGTCACCGAGATTGCAGGCCTGATGATGTACAGCTCCCACCAGACCGTCCCCGCCATGCCCGCAGGCCCCTTCCCCGGAACCTATGGCGGCAAGCCCTTCGAGGAGAGCGGGGCGGAGGTCTGGGCGCTGACGGATCAGCAGAAGCAGTTCCTGTCAGAGGATCATGTCCGCCATGTGCTGCTGGCCAATATGCGCGACGCCCAGGCCGCTGCCAACTGGAACAACGCCATGCAGGCCTACGCCGAGACCCAGCCCCACGGCCTGCCGGTGAATATCAGCTCCGACCCCCGGCACAGCGCCGCTGCCTCCGGCGCGGAGTACCGGAACAGCTGCGGCCAGACCAGCAAATGGCCGGAGGGCCTGGCCATGGCGGCTACCTTCGATCCCCACCTGTGCCGGGGCTATGCGGAGGTTGTCAGGAAGGAGTACCGGGCCATGGGCATTGCTACAGCCCTGTCTCCCCAGGTGGACATCGGTACGGAGCCCCGGTGGATGCGGGTGGAGGACACCTTCGGCGCCCATCCCGGACTGGTGGCGGATATGGGCCGTGCCTACTGCGATGGGCTCCAGTCCGACCCGGAAGCCCAGGGCGGTTGGGGCAGCGGCAGCGTGGTGGCCATGGCCAAGCACTGGCCCGGCGGCGGCCCCTGCGAGGCGGGGAGGGATGCCCACTATGCCTTCGGCAAATTTGCCGTCCATCCCGGGGAGTGTGAGGATGTGCACATGTTGCCCTTCCTGAAGGGCGCCTTTGCCCTGGACGGCCCCACGAAACAGGCCGCCGCAGTGATGCCCTACTATACCATCACTCTGGGCATGGATCCCGGCGGGGACAACGTTGGCAACAGCTACAGCCGCTATATCATCCGGGATATGCTCCGGGAGAAATACGGCTACAACGGCGTTCTGTGTACGGACTGGGGCATCACCGGCGATCCCGATCCGGAGATCGACAGCTTCGGCAGCCGCTGCTACGGCGTGGAAGCGCTGACGGAAGCGGAGCGGCACCTGCGGATTCTGGAAAACGGTGTGGATCAGTTTGGCGGCAACAACGATATTGTGCCGATTCTGGAAGCCTACCGGCTGGGATGCCGTAAGTACGGCGAGGATGCCATGCGCGCCCGGTTCGAGCGCAGCGCCGTGCGGCTGCTGACCAACTCCTTCCGGTGCGGCCTGTTCGAAAATCCCTATCTGGATGCCGCGGAAAGCCAGGCGTGTGTAGGGTGTGATGCCCACCGCCGGGAGGGCTTTGATGCACAGCTCAAATCCCTGGTGATGCTCAAAAACAATGGGGTTCTGCCCATCCGGGAGCGGAAAAAGGTCTACATCCCCGAACGGTTCGTGGGCAGCCGCAAGAGCTTCCTGCGCACCCTGATGCCGGAGAGCACCCTGCCCGGAGCGGATCGGGCCGTGGCGGAGCAGTTCTATGACTGGGCCGAGACACCCCAGGAGGCGGACATGGCTGTGGTGTTCATTGAGAGCCCGCTGACGGACGGCGGCTACACAAAGGAAGAAGGCTACCTTCCCATCACCCTGCAATACCGCCCCTACATCGCCGCCACCGCCCGGGCGGAGAGCCTGGGCCAGGGAGACTTCCGGGAGGAAGCAAACCCCAACCGCTCCTACCGGGGCAAAACCGTGACAGCCGCCAATGAGCATGACCTGGATCTGGTGCTGAATACCAGGGCCACCATGGGAGACAAGCCCGTGATCGTGGTGGTGCGGATGCACAACCCCTGTGTGCTGGCGGAGCTGGAAAAGGCGGCGGATGCCATTGTGGTGGATTTCGGCGTCCAGCAGGAGGCCGTCTTCACCGTCCTCAGCGGAGGAGCGGAACCCAGCGGACTGCTGCCGGTGCAGCTCCCGGCAGACATGGAGACGGTGGAGGCCCACTGCGAGGACAAGCCATTTGACATGGAACCCTACACCGACACCGCCGGAAACCGGTACGACTTTGGCTTCGGCCTGAACTGGTCGGGGGTCATTTACGATGAGCGTCTGGAGCGCTATCCCAGGACGGCATTCTGACATCCAGCAAGCAGCTGCACCCCCAGGGCGCAGCTGCCTGCATAATGGAAACAAAAGGGTGCAGGGGCTTCCTGTTTATATGAAGGCCCTGCTTCAACCTATAATCTGCTTGCGTGGGTGGGAAGAGAATGCTATAATGAAAGAAAAAATGCAGGGAGGATGCTTTATGGTTAAACCCTTCTACCCCGGTACCCTGAGTCTGGAAGTGACCGAGACGGAAAAGGAGCACAGGGCCCTGTCCCGCCGGGCAGCTGCCCAGGGTATGGTGCTGCTGGAAAACAACGGCGTTTTGCCTCTGCGCAGGGGCAGCAAGGTTGCCCTGTACGGCTATGGTGCCCGGTACACCGTCAAGGGCGGTACCGGCTCCGGCGCGGTGAACAACCGGGGCAACGTCAGCATTGACGAGGGTCTGCGCGCTGCCGGCTTCACCGTGTGTACCGACCAGTGGCTGGACGATTATGATAAGCGGTATCAGAAGGCCCGGAAGGATTGGGAGGAAGGCATTCTCGCGCGCAGCGGAAAGCCTTTGGACTTTTTCAGGCTGTACTACGAGCATTCCTCCAATCCTCTTCAGGCACCTCTGGGCGCACCCATTACCCGGGCAGAGGCGGACACGGCCATCTATGTGGTCAGCCGCATCTCCGGCGAGGGCGCGGACCGGAAGGCGCGAAAGGGAGACTATTACCTTTCCGATGCGGAGACGGAAACCCTGGAGACGATCACGTCCCTGTACCGGAACACGGTGCTGGTGCTGAACGTGGGGGGCGTGATGGATCTTTCCTTCCTGGATTCGGTGAAGGTCTCGGCGGTGGTGCTTATGTCCCAGGCGGGCATGGAGGGGGGCAATGCGCTGGCAGACGTGCTCAGCGGCAGCGTCAACCCCTGCGGGCATCTGACGGACACCTGGGCCCTAAGCTATGGTGATTATCCGGGCAGCGCCGACTTCAGCCACAACAATGGCAACCTCTATGAGGAGAAATATTCCGAGGGCATCTACGTGGGCTACCGGTATTTTGATACCTTCTCGGTGCCCTGCCGTTACCCTCTGGGCTACGGCCTGTCCTACACCACCTTCGGCCTTGCCTGGGGCGCACCGGAGAAGGACACGGAAATCCGCGTCCCGGTGACGGTGACAAACACCGGAAAATACCCGGGCCGGGAGGTGGTGCAGCTGTACTGCTCCTGCCCTGTGGGGCGCTATCCCAAGGAAAAAAGGCGGCTGGTGGGCTTTGCCAAGACGCAGCTGCTGGAGCCCGGTCAGAGTCAGCGCCTTGTCATTTCCTTCCCGGTGACCATGCTGGAATCCTGGCACACCGGAAAGGGAAGCTTCTATATGGAGGCGGGGGCATACTACCTGTTCGGCGGCCCGAATCTGGGGGCGCTTACCCTGTGCGGCGTGCTGACGCTGCATGAGCAGCGGTGGATTCAGAAGCTGCACAACATCTGCCCGCTGCTGGACTGCCTGAAGGAGCTGCAGCCCACGACTGAGGCCATGCAGACCTGGCGTGCCGGATTTGCCGAACAGGCAGCCGGCGTTCCGGAGCTGAGCATTGATGGGCTGGTTGTCTCCCGGCCAACCCCGGACTACGCCGCCCGGCCCACCGGAAGCGACGATGCTGAGATTCGGAACGATCCGGTGCTTGGAAGGCTCAGTGTGGAGGAGAAGGCAAAGCTGTGCTGCGGCCGTCTGCGCACCGCGGCGGCGGACTTCATCGGAAGTGCTGCCGTCACCGTCCCCGGTGCGGCGGGAGAGACTACCTGGGATCTGGAGAAGCCCCATGGCATCGGCCATCTGGTTATGGCCGACGGCCCTGCCGGCATCCGTCTGACCCAGAAATACCAGGTGGGAGACGATGGAATGCCCATGGACCTGGGAGGCGTGGAAAAGCTTCTCAACCGCTGCTTCGGCCATGAGTTTTTGCAGGAGGGGCGGCAGGTACACTACCAGTTCTGCACCGCCATCCCCATCGGCACGCTGCTGGCCCAGACCTATGACGGTGCCCTTTTGCAGGAGGTGGGGGCCATGATCGCCCGGGAGATGGAGCAGTTCCATATCCGGCTGTGGCTGGCCCCGGGGCTGAACATCCACCGCAACCCCCTGTGCGGCAGAAACTTTGAATACTTCTCGGAAGATCCGCTCATCAGCGGCTTTGCGGCGGCGGAAATCACCAGAGGCGTTCAGAGCGTGGGCAGCTGCGGCACCACCATCAAGCATTTTGCCTGCAACAACCAGGAGGAAAACCGGATGGGCGTCACCGCTACCGTCTCGGAGCGGGCCCTGCGGGAAATCTACCTCAAGGGCTTTGAGTACGCGGTGCGCTGGGCCCAGCCCATGGCCCTGATGACCAGCTACAACAAGATCAACGGTGTTCACACCGCCAACAGCTATGACCTGTGCACCAGGGTGGCGCGGCTGGAGTGGGGCTTTGACGGAATCATTATGACCGACTGGACCACCACCAACGGCCACGGTGCCTCCGCAGCCAAGTGCATGGCGGCGGGCAACGACCTGGTGATGCCCGGTACGGTGGGCGACCTGATGGAGATTGTGGATGCGGTGTTTGGCAGCCGGGATCAGAATCTGGACGAACACTTCCTGGATGCCTGCGCCCACAGAATGCTGAAGCTGCTGAAAGAATAATCATTACCGGCAGGCACGGAAGTGTCTGCCGGAAAAATATGTATGTGCTTATCGGTTTTACTCAGATTAAAGCGTATATTGTCCATGATCGCCGTACCCTTGATCCCAGGCAGTGCGTCTACAGAGCCAGGCTCCCTCTGACGAGGGA
>CALYRG010000049.1 GCA_945482615.1 uncultured Clostridia bacterium
ATGAAAACCGGCGGCTTTTGCGAGAATAATTCAAAACCTAACTCATTTCCACCCGGCAAATGCGGAATCCGGCTTGGTGATATAAAAATCCTCCGCACCCTGCCGGTACTTCCGGTAATCCACCCGCACAGGCTTATCCGCCTGACCAAAGGTCTGCGTCCATACCAGCCACGAAACGTAGCGAAGTTGCCGATCCGTTCCGTAAGCCATGTGGTGTCCGATTTGACTGGGTTCGGCTGTGCTGCCCGGGTCATACGCTTTAACAGCCTGCAAAAATTGTGCCCGGCTCTCTTCATCAGAAAGTGAAAACCAGACCCGGTCATGTTTCCCGAACAGTTCATTTAATTGGCGCATAGATAGTGCCCTCCTTCGTTTATTCCTAAAAGAGCACGAAGAAAGCCCATCGGCAGACGGGCTTCTTTGTTGGCCCATCGTTCAAGCTTTAGCACCATACCCTTCGGCGGTTGCTGTGCGGTCATTGAGCTTGTCTCTCGCGCACTCTTTATAGGCAGATATGAAATTGGTGAGGTTTCCCTCGCTGACCCAAGTCTGGCAGATCATAGGTCCAATAAAACGGGTGTTATTTGCTAATATTCCGTCGTGACATCCGCCTCGGAAATATCATATTCTTCCAGAAATTCCCGTAGATCGCCGCCGTTGCGGATCAGCATAACCTCACTGAATTTTCCCGTGTGGATATTCCTGAACCCCGCCACCTGCTCTCCGGTACAGATGCTCGAGCGGATCACCGGCTTCCGGTTCTCCCGGTCATAGGCGCACTTTTTTGGTTTCCTTCTGAACATAGGATCCCCACCCTGAAGTGTGACGCTCCGTTTTCTTCCATCATACCGCCAAACGCCGTCCTTGTAAAGCCAAAAATCAGGAAAGTGGCTTTTCTTTGTCTACAGCGTGTCAAAGCTTGCATCCCGGCAGTTTTTTCGGTATACTGTTCCCAGAACCATCGAGGAGAGAGAACATGGGCTATTTTGCAGTGATCGACACAGAAACCAACTGGGCAGATCAGGTCATGTCCATCGGCACCGTCATTGCGGATGCGGACACCTTCCAGCCGGTTGCCGCCAAATACCATATTCTGCCCGAGGAGTGCGCTGTGGGCGGTATGTTTTATGACACCCTGTTTCTGGACACCCCGGTGAAGCCCATTCTGTGTACCCGGGAGGAAGCCATGGCGGATCTGTCCGGGTGGCTGTCCCGGTATGGCGTATCTTCCCTGTTTGCCTACAACGCTGGCTTTGACCGGAATCATCTGCCGGAGCTGCGTTGCTTCGACTGGTATGACATTATGCGCATTGCCATCTACCGCCAGCACAACCCCAAAATCCCCGCCTGCGCCGACTGCTACAGCACCGGGCGCATGAAGCGGGGCTACGGCGTGGAGTCCATGCTCCGTATGCTTTCCGGGAATTGTACATATCAGGAAACCCACAATGCGCTGTTCGATGCTCTGGATGAATTGGAGATCGTCCGGCTGCTTGGGCACGGAATCCACGAATATATTCTGCTGTGAATCGCTGTGGGGTGGCACGTAGCGCAGGAAACGCCCCTGCACCGCATGGTCACGGATGTTACCTGTGAGAAAAAAGACATGCTGCTCATTGGTTATGAGGCCCCGGACGGTGCCAGGCGCCACAACCGCCTTTGAAACGGCGGCACCGGTGTGGGCACGGTGCAGCTCTATGAGCGCCATGTGGGCGGGGAGCGGCTCATTGATGAGGTGCGAGTCAAAAACATCGGCTGTGAATATGGTGAGTATTGCTGAGCAGGAAGGAAGCCCGATACGGAAGCCTCTTTTATTCTGCAGAATACTGACACCCTACTTTCCCTGATAAGCAGCTTAAGATGTTGCTCGGCTGGGCGGCTATCAGACAGGACCAGCTTATGGACAACTGGGATTTGGCAGCCAAAAAGCAGGAGTTGTTTGCTATTGAACCTCTGAAATAAACACTTCATTTCCTTTGAGAGGATGTGAGATTATGGGAAAAACTGTAGAATATTACCTCTCCAGAGGCTATGACCAGAAGATGGCAGAATACTTCGCAGCTGGTCGCAGAAAAATCATGCGTGTTGTCCCCAATGACAATTTCACGCTGACTCTCACCTTCGACAATGGAGAGGAGCGCATTTATAATGCAGCGCCTTTGCTCCAGGTTGGAACTGTATTTGCACCGTTTCGGGACTTGGAAAACTTCCGCCGGGTGTATCTGGATGACTGCCATTGTGTGTCTTGGGACATTGATCCTACAGTGGATAGTGAAGTAGTTTGGAGTAACAAAGTAGATTTGTGTCCAGATAGTTGCTATGTAGATAGTGTACCTGTATTGAGAGGTGTAGGTAATGTCTGATGATTGCACCGTTCTCATTGATCAACTTATCGCAGAGCGGCATAGACAAGGAAAGACTCAGCGGCAGCTTGCAGAAGATGCCCAGCTTACACAATCCGTGATCGCCCGATTAGAAAGCAAGAAAGCCACACCACAACTCAGCACCTTACTCAAGGTGGCTACCGCATTAGGGTGCGATTTGGCAATCGTACCTAACTCTGTATAAAAACTGTTCGGGGCCGTCTCACCGCGGTGAGGCAGCCCCTTTGACATCATATTGAGGAAGCACATCTTTGTTGACAGCGGTTCATTTTTGATTCCGAACTCCACATGGCATATTCTCTGACCCTATTTCCCGTAAGCGGTTTCGCACCACCGGGCAATGTCGGCAATCAGTTCCAGGGGCATGGGCTGGTTCAGCGGCAGGCGAATCGTCCCCTTACTGGTAGGAAACGCTGCCAAACGGTCAGCAGAGGCCTCCACCGCCTCCGGGCCGGGATACAGTCCGATATGCTTTTGGGATGCCGCGAACTGGATCAGGTTGCACCCTTTCCAGAAAGTGGGCATGCTCCAGGATATCTTCTCCCTTGCCTCGGGAATCGCCCCGTGGATGGTTTCCTGAAGCTGCCGCAGAATCGGCTGCGCCGCCTCCGGCTGCCCCAGGATGTATTCCTCGATGGTCTGCGGGGCTTTTCCACAGTAATGGCTCTGGTTGCAGTTGCGAAAGTTCCTTCCGCATTTCGGACAGGTCCACATCGTTGTCACCTCATGATTTTTTCCATCGGCTTTCCCTTGGCAAGCTCGTCCACCAGTTTATCAAGATACCGAATGTCCTGCATCAGCGGGTCTTCAATGGTCTCCACCTTCACACCGCAGACAGAGCCTTTGATTCTCTTTCGCGCAGGGTTCAGCGCCGGGGCGTTGCGGAAGAAGTCGCCGTAGGTGATCTCCGAATCCAGCAATTCTTCCAGCTGCTCCCGACTGTACCCCGTCAGCCACGCGGTCACAGTGAATACCTCGTCACGGGTGCGCCCCTTCCGCTCTGCCTTGGCAATCAGCATGGGATACACCTTGGCAAAGGACATGGCAAATACTTTTTCGTTGGTCATTTCATCCTCCCTTTTGTGTCAGAAAACTCCGCCGCTTCCTGAATCCAGCCCAGCAGTTCCCCGTCGATTTCGTCCACGCTTCCCACCATCACATGATGGGTCCATCTGCCGGGGTAGGGTTCCGTGGCGATGTCAATCCTCGGAGATTCCTTGCGGTAGCCCAGACCGAATGTGACCGTCATCCACACCGCCGGACGGTCTTTGGCTTTCCGGCAGGGATTGAAGGACACAAAGGCAAAGCCCCGCTTATTCGCGAAGGTGATCTGGGTTTTGGCAGCCTTGATTTTCACATCGGGATTCCGGGTCAGAATTGCTTCCTCCAGCCGTTCATAGATGGGCAGAGCGTCCATGCACTCCCTGAAGAAGAATAGCGTATCGTTTTCCATCTGCGTCATTGGTTTCTCGGTCAATAGCGCAGGCCGAAGCCGGAGCGGTAGTAGTTGCCGTCCTCATCGCAGTAGGCGTAGCTGCCGCCCTTCACATTTTTCAGAATCTCGGGGTCGATGTATTGGTCCTTGTCGTAGCCGGGGACATCGTTGGGGGAGACGCAGATCTCCCGGACGACACCGTCGATCTCCTGCTCGGTGATGGCGATGACCTCGGGGCAGGAGACCATTGTCAGGCTCATTTTGCCTGTGGGGTTAAACTCGCCGGACAAAACGTCCATCTGGGCGCCCAGGGCGTTGCCGATGGCAACAGGAGAAATGGTATACTGGAAGGTCATGCCGTCCACGTAGGGCTCCAGCTTCTGAAGGATCCATGGGTTGCAGACCACACAGGTGCAGATGACCTTGCCGCCGTGGGCATGGACTTTTTCGGAAAGCGCCGGAATCTGTCCCACACCCCGGAGGGTGTTGATGGGGATCTGCCTGCCGGTTTTCTTCTGGGACTTGTTGACCTCCCGCTCCTCATGCATGAAGTTTTCCACCAGGTCGAGAACGGGCATGGAGCGCTGGACAAAGACAATGTTGTTCTGCTTGGGCCAGACGTGCAGATAGGCGTAGTCGCACTGCTCGGGATTGTCCACGATCTCGTACCCCTTCGCCCGCAGAAGATCTTCCAGCTGGGTGCGTAGTTTGGCATCGTTGTCCTCTCCCGCGACACCCGCGCCCATCATCTGTGCCAGGGCGGCGCCGGCATCCTCGCCGGAGAACACGGCAACATAGACCTTCCTGCCCTTCACCATGGGCAGAACGCCGCCGTGGTTCTTTGCCAGCACCACTTCCTTTTGACAGGCTCTGTAGGCCGCCTTCCTGGCGCCCTCAAAATTTTCGGCACGGACACGGTCGGCGTTGTCGGGGTCCAGATAGGGGTTGTCCACACGGTTCTGCCGGAACATGGCAAGGAGTCTGCGGTAGTTGGCGCGATCCAGGTCGGCCTTGGGCAGGTACCCTTCTTCCACAGCCTTTACGATGTTGTGGGCATCGTAGTTGCCGCCGATGACATCGGTGCCGGCGGAAATCGCCTTGGCGTAACGCTCCGGCACAGACAGGTCTTCCACGCCGTAAACCTGGGTGGTGGTGATGCCGGAGTCGGAGTTTACATAACCGGTAAAGCCCATGGTGTCCCGGGCCAGGTCGCTTATCAGCTCTTTGGAGTAGGCGGAGCCCACCTGCTCGGTGGAGGTCAGCTTCCCGCGGTAATACTGGGGCCTGCTTCTGCCGTCGGTGCCCACCCGGGAGTAGTCGGGCATAATGGCGGAGGCCTTCATATCGAAGGCTGCCTGGAAGGGGGGCAGGTGGTATTTTTCCATGGAGCCCTCGGTGGGATAGAGCCGCCACTGGCCGATGGGAAGGTGGGGCTCAAAGCCGTTTTCCGCCGGGCCGTCACCGGGGAAGTGCTTCACGGTCAGCACGATGGAGCCTTCCTTCAGGCCGTCTTCCCCATCCTGATAGCCCCGCACCAGCTCCCGGGTGATGCCGGCGGTGATGTCGGGCCGCTCGCCGTAGGTGCCGGAGTTCCGGGGCCAGCGGGGATCGGTGGCCACGTCCACCTGGGGGCCGTACATGATATGCAGACCGCAGGATGCCATCATTTTCCGGTCGGTCTGCGCCATGTCATAGACGATGTCAAAATTGCCGTCCCCCATGACAGCCGCGCCGAAGCCCAGGAAGTCGGGGTAGCCGATGTTGATGGGATTGGTGTGCAGGGAGTAGGGAATGGCAACGCCCCCCTGACAGGCTTCGTATTCCACATACTGGGTGCCCAGATTGTGATACAGGGCAGCCATGGCAGCCTCCGCCCGCATTTCTCCCCGGTAGACACCGGCAGCCAGCTTGTTCTCCAGTACCTGCCCATCGTCCACACGGTTATCAAGTCCCGGAAGAATCCCCTTTGGCGTGGGCTCATCGGGGTTATAGCGCTTGAAGATTCTGGCGGGAACGATGCTGCCGTTTTCGTCCCTGGCTTCCTCCCGGGTCATGGAAAGAGGGGTGTTCCAAAGCGTATTCAGCACCAGGCCCGCCTGCTGGTTCAGTGGCAGATGGGCGACCATATCTGCCGCCCGGGTCTCGGGGTCATTGCGCCAATCCTCGTAAGGGCTGAGAATGCCGTCGTTGTCCATGTCCTTGAAGTACAGACCGTCCTGCACAATGACACCGCAGGTGGTCACACCGATGGTTGGACCGTTCTCGTTGTGAAACAGCACCGGCTCCAGGCAGAAGTCGTTGATGTGCTCCCCCTCCTCCAGAACATAGGGCGCGGGGATATAGCCGTTTTTGAGATTCGGATCAATGGATACCGGATTCTTTCTCATAGGTTCACTCCTCCTTGCATTTTTTCCATAAAACAGGAAGCAATATCCACAGATA
Organism: uncultured Clostridia bacterium; assembly: GCA_945482615.1. Taxonomy (GTDB): domain Bacteria; phylum Bacillota; class Clostridia; order Oscillospirales; family Oscillospiraceae; genus Faecousia. The sequence continues at coordinate 6,262 of CALYRG010000049.1, forward strand.
TTGTTGGAATCATTATAGCATGCAAGCCTCGGCAAAGTCAAATACATGCAGCCCGAAGTCTGATACTGGCACTGCTTCCTGTCCAACGGCTACAAGGTCATCACCGTTTTGCTGGTTGTGGCTGTCATTGCCTACGGTCTGATTATGGACAAGTTTGGGACGCCGGGGCTTGAGCCTGGAGGCAGGATAGTCCGTCCACTTGCCCATGTGGTTCCATTCCATTTCCTTCATGGTAAACTGGGGGCCGTTCATGACGAACACACCGTTGTCCGCAATCATTCTGGCGGACTCGTCATTGATGACGTGGGCGTGCTCCAGACTCTTGATGCCCGCCCGGACGGCCCGCTGGATGCAGCCGGTGGTGTACAGGTGAGCCATGACGTAGGTGCCGTAATCGGAAGCGGCCTCCACGGCGGCGCGCATCTCGTCCTCGGTAAACTGCTGGGTGGCCAGGGGGTCGAACTCCGAGGACAGGCCGCAGAAGAGTTTCCCCTCCCGTTCGCCGTAGGCGCAGGCCATGCCCGGCTTCATGCGGATGCCCCGAAGCAGCATATGCACCCCGGCCCGCTCCATGGCATCCGGGGTCAGATCGTAGTCTCCCACCGACACGCCGCCGGTGGAAGGAACGGCATCGCACAGGTTCAGGCCCCTGTCAATTGCCTCGGAAATCGCTTCGGCGCTGTCCCCCGCCAGCCCCAGATACACCGGCTGGCATCCTGCCTGCCGCAGAGCCGCCATCAGGGTGAAGCGGTTGGCATTGTAGATCTTCCCTTCCCCGCAGGGCGCTCCAGGCTCCACAAGCTCATTGCCGGGTGGAGAGAATGCCGACCCTGGGCACCCGGAAGACCTCCGGCTTGGCAATGCCCTGAGCGGCCAGGGTGCCCAGGGTGCCCGGATCGATGGCGGCACCGGAGGCGGCCAGAGGCTCCCCTTTGCGCACATCCTCCCCCACCCGGATGACGTTTTCGCCGGGCCTGGCAGGGGCAAAGAGGGTAACCTCCTCCGCCGTGAAGCGGGTCTTCTCAAATATGACCACGGCGTCCGCCTCCGGAGGGATGGGCGCACCGGTGAGGATTTTGACGGCAGTTCCTTCGGTACAGACACCGGCAGGAACTGCACCGGCGGCCACCTTCTCCACAATGTGCAAAGTCACAGGGGCATCCGCAGAAGCCTCCCAGAGCGGGATCCGCTCCGTCTGCACCGGGCGGACGGTCCGCAGCAGCAGCTCCCTGGCGGTAATGTAGTCCGGTATGAAACCGTTTTATGAAAAACGAGTATCAGGACTCGAAGACAATAAAAGTGTAATACTCGAAAAATGTGAATAAATCTATTGCTTCCACGCATGGGCAAAAAAATAACGGGTACTCGGCTTTCACCGAATACCCGTTATCTCGTTTACCAACCCCGTCTGACAGATGCCATAATCGTAATTTCTGGAATTACTTTCTTATGAGCACCCGTGTAATGTGCAGGTGTTTTTCGAATTTGCGATGAAAGCTGGCAAAAAGCGGAGCGGCATGCTATAATAAATGATCATAAAAAGGAGGGAGAATCCTATGTATACTGCAAATGAGAGACGCTGCGACAGCCCGCACTACAACTGCCCGGTCAAAAGCGGCTTACAGCTGGGCGCGGTGAGCCTGGGCCAGTGGCACAACTTTGGAGAAACGGGCTGCTATGACAATATGCGCCGGATCTGCTTGCGTTCCCTTGACAATGGCGTGATCCATTTTGACCTGGCGAATAACTACGGCCCTCCGGAAGGGGCGGCGGAGCAGATTCTGGACAGCATCCGGGCAGCAAAGAACACCACCTTCACAGCGGACGAACGGAAATACATCGACAAGCTCTGCCGGATCGCGGAAGCGTGACCGGGCAAGATGCGGCGACGGAGGAAAACAATGGAGAACGAAACACAGCGCAAAGACGGCATAACCCTTCTGGAAAAGGGGAAAAAGGGCGTTATTCGCATGATTTTCAGCCGGTTCGGAATGATCCTGCTCCTTCTTGTAATACAGGTGCTGTTCCTGTTCGGCATCTTCTTCAAATTCCGGCAGCTGGCGCCCCACTATCTGGGATTTACCACGCTGTTCTATCTGGTGATGATCGTGGTGCTGGTCAACAGCGATCACGATGCGTCTGCCAAGATCACCTGGCTGATCGTGATGATGGTCTTCCCGGTTTTCGGGGCGCTGCTGTATCTGTATACCAGCGTGGAACTGGGGCACAGGGCGCTGAAAAAGAGAATGTCCGACATTATGGACAGAACCAGACAGGCCATCCCCCAGGAGCCGGGAGTTCTGGAAAAGGCGGAGGCAGTGAGCCCGGAGCTGGCAGACCTTGCGCATTATGTAAACCGCACCGGCTGCTTTCCGGTGTACGAAAACACCCGGGTCACATACTATCCCATTGGCGAAAAGATGTTTGAGGCCATGCTGGCACAGCTGGAAAAGGCGCAGAGGTTCATCTTCCTGGAGTATTTCATCCTGGATGAAGGCTATATGTGGGGACGGCTGCTGGATGTTCTGTCCCGAAAGGCCCGGGAGGGTGTGGATGTCCGGGTGATGTATGACGGAACCTGTGAGTTTGCCCTGCTCCCGCGTACCTACCCAAAGAAGCTGGAAGCGCTGGGAATCCGCTGCAAGGTCTTTGCCCCCATCACGCCGTTTGTGTCCACCCACTACAATTACCGGGATCATCGGAAAATCATGGTGATCGACGGCAGGACAGCATTTAACGGCGGCATCAACCTGGCGGACGAATACATCAACCACATCCGAAGATTTGGCCATTGGAAGGACACCGGCGTGATGCTCCAGGGGGACGCGGTGGACAGCTTTACCCTGATGTTCCTGCAGATGTGGTATGTGAATGAGCCTCTGTGCGATTTTACACCCTTCCTGACGGCGGGGGCGTTTCCGCCCACCGGCGAAAACCGGGGCTTTGTCATGCCCTATGGAGACTGCCCATTGGATGACTACAATGTGGGCGAGTCGGTGTATATGGATATTCTGAACCGGGCCCATGACTATGTGTACATTATGACGCCGTACCTGATCCTGGACGGGGAACTGGAAAAGGCCCTCACCTTTGCCGCCCAGCGAGGCGTGGACGTGCGCCTGATCCTGCCCCATATTTCGGACAGCTTTGTGGCCCAGTCCCTGGCAAAAACCTACTACAGGCCGCTGCTGAAGGCCGGTGTCAGAATCTACGAGTATACCCCGGGCTTTGTCCATGCCAAGGTGTTTGTCAGCGATGACAGCAAGGCGGTGGTCGGCACCATCAATATGGACTACCGGAGTCTGTACCATCACTTTGAATGCGCCACCTACCTGCAGGGCACGGACTGCGTTGCGGATATCAGGGAAGACTTCCTCGCCACTCTGGACAAGTGTCAGGAAGCCACCCCGGATACGGTGAGGAATGAAACGTGGTACGTCAGGCTTGTGGGTAACGTGATGAAGTTCGTGGCGCCGCTGCTGTAAGACGCGAGAACCCCCAGCAGGTGACCTGCCGGGGGTTCTGATTATGTTTCCTTCTCACCGCACACGGTGCACACACCGTCCCGGAAGGTGTGGTCAGCCAGAGGGCCGGTGTAGATCTGGTACACGGTACGGCTTTCTGCCTGAACCCGGGAAGATGTGGCAATGGCAGTCTGTGTCCAGTCGCTCCAATCGGTGCAGCGGGTGAAGACACGTAGCTTGATCTGGCTCCGGGTGCGGGTGCGGTAGCCCAGGCGGATGACAGGGGCTTCCCCCAGAGCGTCTCGGGTGCCCGGGGCATCCGCGTCTGCATTCCCGGCGGCGAAGAACCAGACTTCACCATCCCCCAGGGAACTGGTGCTCATGAAGGAAGCGGAGCAGGGGGCGGCATCGGCCAGGGAATAGGGGGTTGGGGACCAGAGCTCCTGCCAGACGCTGCCGTCAGCGCTGCAGCCGCAGGCACCGGGCCAGGGGTTGCGGGCCTTGCATCTGGCACACCGGTAGCAGTGGTAGCGGTACAGAGGGGCTGTCTCCACCTGGAGGTCATCAGACTGCTGGGCAGGGGTCAGGCTCCACGCACTCCAGGCACCGTAGTCGCCCCATGCGGGGACAGCGGCTCCCGGTGTCCAGCCTGCCATAGAGGCGGCGGCAGAGGTGGTTTCCTCCAGGCAGCGGAAGCGGTATTGGGTCACGGTGCGCACCAGCGCCTCCGGAGTCCCATGGGGAATCCGGGTGACATCGTCTCCCCAGCCGTCATCGGCGGGCAGCTCCAGGGTGCAGCCGCAGAGCTGGCAGCTGTAGTGAAGCATCGCCGGGGACTGACAGGTGGTATCGATGCGCTGGATGGTGAACTCATGCTTGCACTCCGGGCCCCAGTGGGCGTAGAGAGTGGTCACGTCCCCGGAGACGATGGTCTCCGGAGTGACGGCCTTGCCGCCCAGAGGGGCAGTATACCAGCCTGTGAAGACAAAGCCTTCCCGGGTTGGGGTGGGAAGATCGCCCCAGGGCTCGCCGGCGGATATGTATTTGCTTCCGGCGAGATAGCCGTCCCGGCTGTCATAGAGGGTAATGAGTCGGGATTCATAGTCGAAGCCGATGTAGTTTTCCACCTGAATGGACTCGGTGAAGGCAGAGCCGGGTGTTGGTTCCCCGGTGACGGGATCATACCAGCCGGAGACCAGAAGGCCGTTTTCCGGGATGTAGGGGCAGCAGGTACCGCTGACCAGACCATGGTCGTTGACCTTGGCCATCCGGCGCAGATCGTCCCGCTCCACCTGCTGGCCGCTCCAGTCGTAGATGCTGAGCTCGCTCTCGGCGTTTACCGCCTGAGCCTGCGCCCGGCCAATGGGCTGGGGGAGCTGCCCGCCGCAGGGGTCAAAGGCGGCAAGGACACCACGGTTTTTTGTTCTGGCCCAGTGGGCATATACGGTGATGTCTGCGTCCAGTGGTGTGTCGGTGTCAAAGGCGTCGCTGTAGAATTCCTCCCGGAACCAGCCCAGGAAGGTGTGATCCTCCCGGGTGGGGATGGGGAGCGCTTCCACGAAGCCGCCGTAAGCGGTGACTGCGTATCTAACGGAGCAGCTGCCGCCGCAGGGATCGAAGGTGACGGTGACGGCTTCCGGTTTCGTCTCCTCCGGAACCGTCTCAGGAGTGGTTTCAGGAGCCGTCTCAGGGGTGGTTTCAGGAACGGTTTCCGGTACGGTCTCAGGCACAGTCTCCGGCACGGTGGGGGGAACCGTACTTTCCGTGGCGGCGGTTGTTTCCGTCTGCGCAGGTACGTCCTCTGTCCCGGCGGGAAGGGTGGCTGCTTCCGTAGGGGCAGTGGCGGCAGAAGGCTCCGTGGAGGAGGTTTCCGCCGCAAATACTGCCGGCAGCACCGACAGGGCGAGGAGTGCAGCCAGCGCCAGGCACAAAAGCTTTTTTCCAGGCATAGGAATTCCTCTTTTCAGGGTTATTTTACCAAAAGACGAAATAGATTCAGAAGAAGCTGATCAGACCTGCAATCAGGATCACGGCCACGATCACCGGCAGCACGTAGGTCATGTAGGGCCGCAGCCATCTGGCGAGCTTCAGCCCCCGGCCCTCATTGGCCTCCGCCAGGAAGTTGTCCCAGCCCCAGCCATACCGGGTGGTGCAGAACAGGATGAACAGCACGGAGCCGCCGGGGAGCAGCAGATTGCTGACGATGAAATCCTCGGTGTCCAGAATGTCATGGCCGGGAATGGGGTGAACGTTCGACAGCACGTTATAGCCCAGAAGACAGGGCAGACTCAGCACGAACAGAGCGGCGCCGCAGATCAGACAGGCGTGCTTCCGGTTCCAGCCAGTGAGCTCCATGACGCAGGAGGCAATGTTCTCAAATACGGCCAGCACTGTGGAGTAAGCAGCAAAGGTCATGAACAGAAAGAAGAGGCTCCCCCAGAACCTGCCCAGAGGAAGATTGTTGAATACATTGGGCAGGGTCATAAAGATCAGGGCGGGGCCCTGGTTCACCGGGACGCCGTAGGCAGAGCAGGCGGGGAAGATGATCAGGCCAGCGCACAGGGCCACGGCGGTGTCCAGGATGCATACCCGGAGGGATTCTCCCGCCAGGGAATGAGACTTGTCGATGTAGCTGCCGAAGATCGCCATGGCGCCGATGCCAAGACTCAGGGTAAAGAACGCCTGATTCATGGCAGCTACCAGCACATTGCCAATGCCCACATCCCGCATTCGGTTCAGGTCGGGCAGAAGGAAGAATGCAAGGCCCTCCGCACCGCCCTTCAGAGTCAGGCTGTGCCCGGCCAGAATGAGCATCATGCAGATGAGCAGCATCATCATAGGCTTTGTGATTTTTTCCAGGCCCTTCTGAATGCCGAAGGAGATGACCAGAAAGCCCGAGACCACCACAATGCCCATGAACAAGGTCATTTTGCCTGGAGAGGCCAGCATAGTGCCGAACATGGCTTCCACCCCTGCGGTGTCCAGCCCGGCAAATCGCCCGGCAGCCGTGTCCACGAGATACTGGAGCATCCATCCTGCCACGGTGGTGTAGAACATCATCAGCATGACGTTGCCCAGCAGGCACACATAGCCGTGAAAGCGCCAGCCGGTGCCGGGGCGCAGCTGCTGGTACATTTTCAGCGGGCTTTTCTGGGAGGCACGGCCCATGGCAAATTCAATGGTCAATGTAGGCACGCCCAGAATCAGCAAAAAAACCAGATAGGTCAGGACGAATGCCCCGCCGCCGTACTGCCCTGCCATCCAGGGGAATTTCCAAACGTTTCCGATACCGATGGCGCAGCCTGCGCTGAGAAGAAGAAATCCCAACCGGCTGCTGAAATGCTCACGCTGCATACGAATCCTCCAAACAAGCATCATTTTGCAAGAAGATTATAACTTTTGCCGAGGAAAAAGTCAACCAAGCGGCTGTAGAAAGAGGTAATCCGGCGAAAAAGCGCAGCGCTGCAGATCCAGGTGCAAGAAAATTGAAAAAAAGAAGAAAAATATATTGACATTTTCCGAATGTGTGTTATAATACAAAGGCTGTCCGGGAAATAGATCGGAATAGCGTATGGGGGTATAGCTCAGCTGGGAGCCCAAAGCTACCGTTCACATACCCCACGTTCCTCAACTTAATAGTTCAACAATTCAGCTTTTTCCGGCTTTCTCCATATATGGGGGTATAGCTCAGCTGGGAGCCCAAAGCTACCGTTCACATACCCCATGTTCCTCAACTTAATAAATTGCATTCTGGCTGATTGCCCTATTTGGGGGTATAGCTCAGCTGGGAGAGCGCTTGAATGGCATTCAAGAGGTCAGCGGTTCGATCCCGCTTATCTCCACCAAAAAAGCCAGAATGCTTTTGAAAAACCTCATTTTGGAAACAAAATGAGGTTTTTCATTTCCCTTTTTATCCTTGCATGCAGACCTCACGTTCACACACCCCCCGCTTGAATGGTACC
>CALYRG010000050.1 GCA_945482615.1 uncultured Clostridia bacterium
GGTTGATAACCGCCCCTACCTTCGGGCGGTTGATAACCGCCCCTACCTTCGGGCGATTGATAATCGCCCCTATGGGAGAGGCCTCCGTTTCTTTTACAACTTTCAACATGATAACAGGGACAATTCCGTGTCATCTTCGGAATTGTCCCTGTTTGACTATACCGCGGCCTCCGTCGGCTGGGTCGTCTTGCGTCTTCTGGCCTTGGTCAGCTTGTACAGCTCCTCCGCCGCCAGCCTGGCCTTCGCCACCGGGGCATCGGTTTTGGGGAAGCAGTAGTACAGTCTCTTATTGTCCCCAATGCACACCATGTCCCCCAGCTCATACCAGTAGTAGTCCGCGTACAGGCCGTAGCAGGTCTGGGGCTTCTGGTCGTAGCGGAGCTTCCCATCGCAGCCCGTCAGGTGGAAGCCTGTGGTGTCATGCGTAAGATGCCCCTCCCCTACCTGATAGATGGCCCGGAAATCCACCAGCATGGCGATATCCACATCGGTGTCCAGCCGGTAGGTTCCCTCCTCCAGCTCCCGGCGCACCTGGGCCCGCTCCCAGGCGTACCAGTCCGGGATGTGAGGAAACTCCGTGTTCCCATCCATCGCTTCCAGCTCTCCCAGAGGGGTCAGCGTCCAGCGCTTACCGCAGGCATTGCAGGTAAGGGTGGTTCCCTTGCCCAGCGTCTTCCCCTCCGCGCCGCAGCTGGGGCAGCGGTAGAGAATGCGGTGCAGGCCGTCGGCCCGGAAGTCATCGGTGATCTGCAGGCCCTGCTCCTTCTGCCACCGGAAGTGGTCAAAGCCGAAGGCCTCGTCCAGTCCCTGGGAAAGTGCCTCCACGGTTTTGGTGTGAATGTCCTCCCGGGTGTAGAGCAGCCGGACTCTGGCAGACACCGGGACGCTTTTGCGCACCTGAAGCGCATTGTACAGAGGATTCCGGGAGAAGGCCCCGAAGGTCTCGATCATCACAACCGGCACGTCAAAGCGCTTGAGCAGCACCCCCATCTTCCGGGGCAGCGGCGTGCAGGTGCCGTCAAAGGAGTAGCTGGCCTCCGGGTAGAGGAGCACGCTGCTCTTTAATTTGTGCAGGCTGTAGTCCATGTCCTGCACCAGGGTCAGATCGGTGACGAATTTCTGGGTGGGAATGCAGCCGATGGCGCGCATCAGCCACTCCATCAGGCCGTGCATACCCACAAAGCCGTCGGAGGTGGCGACGATCTGGAAGGGCCGGGGGTAGAGAATCCGGTAGGCGATTTCCATGTCCAGGAAGCAGGAGTGGTTCATCAGAATCAGGCAGGGCTCGTCCGGCCCCAGGGCCTCCATCCCCTCTGAGGTGTAGTGAAACCCGGTTCCCCCGAGACCCGGAATGGTCAGCAGGCGAATCAGCGTGCGAAAGAACAGATTGGGCTTTTTGGGCTTTTTGTGCGGGTAGGGCGCTTTGGCCGCGACAAGCTCGTAGTCTGCCTTTTGGGTGGTGGTTTTCATAAAATTCGCCTCTCTTTCCTTGCCCTTCATTATACCGCAGTGCATTTTCCAAGTCAACCAATTTGCCCCGCGCCGTTGTGGGCGCGGGGCATTATTGTCTTGGGGAAGGTTATTCCGTGGCCAGCTCCACCGTGGACAGATCCCATTCCTCGTGGATCTTGGGCACGTCGCTGATCAGGCGCTTGGTGTAGGCCGCCTTGGGGTTCAGAATGACCTCGTCTGCCTTGCCGTATTCCACGAACTTGCCGTGCTCCATGATGTAGACGGTGTCGGAAATGTAGTAGGCCAGGCCGATGTCGTGGGTGATGAAGATGATGGTCATACCGATCTCGTCCCGCAGCTGCAGCAGCATATCCAGGATGGTGGCCCGGGAGCAGGCATCCACCATGGAGGTGGGCTCATCCGCCAGCAGGATCTTGGGCTTGAGCAGGAAAATCCGGGCGATCATCAGGCGCTGCATCTGGCCGCCGGACAGCTCGAAGGGGTACTTGTTGGTCAGCTCCGCGAACTTCAGGTTCACGAAGGAGCAGGCCTCGGTCATCATCTCCACCTTTTTCTCCATGGGCAGGTTCTTGCCGCCCCGCATGTTGATGCAGTCCAGCAGCACGCTGTCGATTTTATGGAAGGAGTTGTAGGAGGAGAAGGGGTCCTGGAAGATGGCCTGAATGCCCTTCCAGTAGGCGTTTCTCTTTTTTCCGGTGGAGATATCCCGGGGCTGGCCCTGGAACAGGATCTCGCCCTCGGTGTGATTCAGCAGACCCAGCAGGATCTTGCTCAGGGTAGTTTTGCCGGAGCCGGACTCGCCGACGATGGACACGAACTCGCCCTCGTGGAAATCAAAGCTGACATCGTTGACGGCGATGGTCTTCTTGTCGCCAAAGCCGAAGACCTTGGTCACATGGCGGCCGCTGAGGCACAGAGGCGCGTTGGTGAAATCCTTGGAAGGAACGATTCTATCTTCACTCATGGTCGTAGACCTCCTTCAGTTCATCCAGGCTCTTCAGGCAGCGGTACATCCGGTTGTCGCCAAATTCCTTCTCTGGGATGGTGTAGTACCGGCACTCCGGGGCAGCGTACTTGCAGCGGTCGGCAAAGCGGCAGCCATCCGGCGGGTGCTTCAGGTTGGGAGGCGTGCCGGGGATAGCGGTAAGCTTGTGGCCCCGGGTGCCCTCCTCGGGAACCAGGATGGAGCCCATCAGGCCGTGGGAATAGGGATGGGTGGGATCAAACACCATTTCCTTGGCGGTGCCCCGCTCCACGATCTGTCCGGCGTACATGACCATGATATCGTCGGTGACGTTGTACAGCAGGGGCAGCTCGTGGGTGATGAAGACCATGGCCTTGATATAGCCCTTGTCCATGAGCTCCCGCATCATCTTGATGACCATCTTCTGGCTGGTAACGTCCAGCGCGGAGGAAGGCTCGTCGGCAATCAGAACCTTGGGGTTGAGGATGGTGGACACGGCGATGACGGTACGCTGCTTCATACCGCCAGACAGCTCCACCGCGTGCTGATCCAGCACCTTGGCGGGCAGACCCAGCTCGGCAAACCGCTTCTCAGCGATTTCCCGGATCACCTTTTTGTCCGCCTTGGGGTCGTGGGCATGGACCACATCCTCGATAAAGCGGATGATCTTCTGGGTGGGGTTCAGGGCGTTCATGGCCGCCTGGGGAATGTAGGCAATCTCGGTGCCCAGGATGGTCTTGCGCACCTCGTCCGGGTTCATACCGGAGATATTCTTGCCGTCGATGATGATGTCACCGCTCATGTAGTGCAGCGGCGGGAAGTAGTAGCCCATCAGGGACAGGGCCAGGGTGGATTTGCCGCAGCCGGACTCGCCGGCGATGCCCAGAGACTTGCCCTCCTCAATTTTGAAGGAGACGCCGTCAACAGCATAGACATTCTCACCAAAGCGGGTGACGTATTTGGTCTTGAGGTTCTTGACCTCCAGTATCACTTTACCCATAACTGCCTCCTTAGTCTCTCAGGGTGGGGTTGAAGACCTGATCCAGACCGGTGTTCATCAGATTCAGGGAGAAGGAGATGAGGGTGATGGTCAGGATGACAGGCAGATAGGCCCACCAGGTGCCGTTGATATGTGCGGAATAGCTCATGGCCCAGTTCATCATCAGGCCCAGGGTGGGGGTGACGGTGGTCTTGGGGCCCAGGCCCAGCAGGGACAGCTGTGCTTCGCTGAGGATGCCGGAGGAAACCTGGAGAATGAACGCCATGACAACGTAGGAAGCGATGTAGGGCAGGATGTCAGTGACAACGATGCGCAGCAGGCTGTGACCGGAGAGCTTACTCAGGTTCACGTGATCCCGGTTGCGCAGGGAGATGACCTGGCTGCGGACGGAACGGGCCGTCCAGGGCCAGCTGGTAAAGCCGATAACCGCAGCAACGGTGGTGGGGCCGCGAAGGTCAGGGCTGATGGAGTAGGAGATCAGGATCAGCAGGATAAAGCCGGGAATAACGGTGAACAGGTTGGTGACGAACATAATCAGGTCGTCCACAATGCCGCCGATATAGCCGGACAGCAGTCCCATGGTCAGGCCCAGAGCGGTGGCCACAATGCCTGCCACCAGGCCCACGCCCAGGGAGGTCTTGGTCGCGCCCACCAGCTCCTTCAGCACGTCACGGCCGAAGTTGTCGGTGCCCAGGGGCAGGGTCTTGACGTTGGTCACCTGGCCCACGTTGACATAGTCGGTCTTCTTGATCTCGCCGATCTTCACAAGCTCCCCGGTCTCGTTGTCGGGGTCGGCAACCACCAGAGCCTCGCCGGTCTGCAGATCCAGAACCGTCCGGTTCAGGCGCTTGTAGTAGTTGCGCTTGGCCATGGTAAAGCCCTTGGGCTTGGCGGACTCGTCATAATTGGCAAACCACAGCTCCAGGAAGCCCTCGGAGTCGTCCATTTCCAGGCCGGAAACGTCCACGCCCACAGCACTGAACCACTCCAGCATGGCAACCTTGTCCTCGGTGGTCAGAGCGTTTGCCATACGCTTTTCATCCGCGTCCTGGATGCGCAGGGTTTCGGGGGTTGTCTTTACCGCGTCATACAGCGATACGTAGGTGCCGGGCCTGGCAAAGGTGCCCACGCCGATCTGCTCCAGGGGGCTGCCGGGATTGATCAGCGGATAGACGATGATCATAACCAGCAGGAACATGAAAATGGCAAAGCCCACCACAAATTTGGAAGAATGGAAAATATTCCGAAGTGTATGTTTCATAATTCTCCCCTCCCTACTCAGTCGAGCTGTGCGGCCTTGACCCGGGGATCAATGAAGCCGTACACAATGTCCAGAATGAAGTTGGCAAGAAGAACCATGATGGTGATGATGAGGGTACAGGCGGAGATCAGGGGATAGTCAGAGGCCAGAACCGCCTTGTACATGGTGCTGCCCAGGCCGGGGTAGGAGAAGATCTTCTCCGCAACCAGAGCGCCGCCCATCATGGTGCCCAGAGACAGGGCCAGGCCGGTGATCTGAGGCAGCATGGCGTTGCGGAACACGTAGCCCACGATCTTGCTGTCCTTGATGCCCAGGAAGCGGCTGTATTTCACGTAGTCGGCGTTCAGCTCATAGATGGACATGGAGCGCATGCCGATGGCCTGACCGCCGATGGAGATCAGCACGATAGACCAGAAGGGCAGCTGGTAGTGGGAAATAACGGACTTAATAAAGGGCCAGGACAGATTGGGAATCATATCCGCTGCATAGCCGCCGGCAAGAGGTGCAATTTTCAGCTCCACGCCGAAGACGACCAACAGAATAACTGCCATAGCAAAGGCAGGAATATTTCCAAAGAAAATGGACACCGGCAGCAGGACCTTGTCAAAGCCCTTGCGCAGATAGGCGGCCATGGCGCCCAGGATATTGCCGATGAGCCAGCCCACCACGATGGCGGGCAGCTGCAGAGCCACCGTCCAGCCCACAGAGGTTGCCAGAATGTCGCTGACCTCCCGGGGGTACTGGCTGAAGGATTTGCCGAAGTTGCCCCGGAGCATGTTCTTGACGAATATGCCGAACTGAACGATCATAGGTTTGTTGGTGCCAAACTCTTCCTGATAATGCTCGTAAATCTCACGAACAGCGGCGGCGTCGGACATGCCGGCGGCCAGCTTGCCGGTAATGGCGGAAACAGGGTCAGAAGGCATCAGGCGGGGAAGAACGAAGTTCAGGATCACCGCAAAGACAAGCGTAATCAGAAACCAAAGGATCTTTTTGCCGAAGTATTTTTTATAACCTTTCATGTGCGCTCCCTCCAAACGTTGGAATGAAATTTGAGAAAGCCATGCCCCGGTTACCCGAGGCATGGCCAATACTCAAGACAGGATCAGCCAACAAGCTCCAGCTCGTACAGGGCACGGATGCCGTAGCCATCGGTGCAGTCTGCGGGAGGAATGTTGCGGCCGTCATCGGCGGAGGGGAAGTTGGTCCACACGGACTCGTTGACAGCGTGGAACAGGTTGGGACGATACATCAGGGAGAAGGAGGGAACATCGGTCAGGTAGATCTTCACCAGCTCGGTGTACAGTTCAACCTTCTTGGCCTCATCGGTGGTCAGAGGGATCTCCTTCAGGATCTTGTCAGCCTCTTCGTTGACATACTGACCCCAGTTGCCGGACCAGTTGTTCTGCAGGCCAACGAACTCGCTGGACAGGAACTGGTTGCAGCGGCCCCAAGGCATGGAGGGAGAAGCAGCATCGGGAGACCACATGAAGATGGCGTAGTCAGTCTGGGAAGGATCGGTGAAGCGGGTCTGCATAATATCCCACTCGGGGTACTCGGGCTCAATGCTGATGCCGATCTTATCGCCGGCAGCGGCAACGATCTGCATGGCAGCCTGCCAGTCGGACCAGCCGTTGGGGCAGACAGCGTTCAGGGAGATCTTCTCGCCGTTGTACTCACGCCAGCCGTCACCGTCGGTATCCAGCAGGCCAGCCTCGTCCAGCAGCTTGTTGGCGCCTTCGATGTCGTTGCCGGCCCACTGCAGATCCTTAACGGCCTCGTGGTCGTACAGAGCCTGCTCACCGGCGGTGGGGTTCATCAGAGAACGGGGAACCTCAGCAAAGGTGGGGGACTGGTTGGTCATGGCGTTGGCAATGATGGCCTCGTAGTCGGTAGCCATGGCGATGGCTTTCCGCAGAGCAACGTTGTCCTTCACAACAGGGATGTTCATGTTGTACCATGCGGTGGGCATGGTCAGGCAGACGCCGTAGGGAGCTTCATCATAGAAGGTGGAGATGGGCAGATCGTCTTCCAGCCACAGGTTCTGGATGTTGCCGATGAACTGCTGGCAGACATCGACCTCGCCGGCCTTCAGAGCCAGCTCGCCGGCAGCGTTGTCAGCATAGATGTTGTGGGCGATGTACTTGGGAACGGGCAGCTTGCCCCACATGGAAGCATCCTGGCCCCAGTAGTTGTCGTCACGAACCAGAACGACCTTCTGCTCGTCGGCGAAGTACTTGGTGTAGGGGCCGGACCAGACAACGTCCTCACCCTTGTCGTTCAGGATAGCGGTGGGATCGTCGTTGCAGCGCTCGCGCAGGGTCTTGATCCAGGCAGCCTGAGCAATGGGGGTACCGGTCAGGAAGTCCTCAACCTTCAGGGGGTTGACAGGCTTACCGGCGTCGTTGAGCTTGGACTTGATCACCAGGGTCTTGTCGCCGGTGGCCTCGACGGTGTCGACGTAAGCCTTATAGCTGCCGCCGGTGCCGTTGTTGGTCAGCAGGGCCACTTCCCAGGTAGCAGCCACGTCAGCTGCGGTGACGGGGGTGCCGTCGCTCCACTTGGCAGCATCCTTCAGGGTGACGGTCATCTCGGTCAGATCGTCGTTCCACTCGTAGGAGTCGGCCAGCAGGCCCTTCTTCTCGCCGGACATGAAGTCGAACATGAACAGGGTCTCGAACATCAGGGAGCGGTAGCCGCCGGCGTTACCGGCGATGGCCATGGAGTTGTTCTGGTTGGTACCAACGATGTTCCAGCTGTTGACAGGGCCCCACTGCTGGCCGGCGAAGTACAGAGTCTCATTCCGGGGCAGGGTGTTGTCATCAGCAGGAGCGGGCTCGGCAGGGGCTTCGGTGGCAGCGGGAGCTGCAGCCTGGGCCTCGGTGGCCTTGGGGGCTTCGGTAGCCGCGGGAGCGCTGCTTCCGCCGCAGGCTGCGAACATGCCGCAGACCATGGCGAGGGTGAGCAGCAGAGCCAGGATCTTGCTCATCTTTTTCATGTATGTTCCTCCTAATCATTTTGTTTTGCTTCCAGCATCGGGAAGCAATAACGACGTTCTTTTGCAGAAACGCCGCCGATTGGGGCAGCCCTTCATTTTCGTCCCCGGAAGGGGGACGAAACGAAAAGGACGTCCTTTTCGCCGGAAGTGCGCATTCGGGAGGAAAGCGCCCGAAACTCACTTAAACGTTTTCTACACGACTCATTATAAATCAAATTCACAAATTGTCAATAGTTCCAATTCGTTTTCTGCTTTATTCTGATAATTCTGTGCCTATTGCACAAGTTGTTTGCAGCCAATTTATGCAACAGCACCAAACAGCTTATTTTTCTGTTGACATTGGCCAACGAAAGCACTATATTTATCTGGAGGAGTTGTGCAGATGTTCGAAAACGTTTTCACCCTTTTCCGACGTTTTATCCTTTGTCGTCTCTTTCTGCCCAGCCTTTTGCCCCTCTTTCCCAATTGTGCATACATTTCCTTTCATTTTCAGAAACAGGAGGTAATCCGATGCAAGTTCTTTCCCTGAACGGCCCCTGGAAGCTCTCCATTCCGGAAAGCTCCTTTCCCCAGGTGGATGCCGTTGTCCCCGGCTCCGTGTATCACGACCTGTACACTGCAAAGCTGATCCCCGACCCCTTCTACCGGGACAACGAAGTAGAAGCCCTGAAGCTGATGGAGAATACCTTTGTCTACAGCCGCTGCTTCCAGGTCAGCCCGGCGCTCCTGGACTGTGACCGGGTGCTGCTCCGCTGTGAGGGCCTGGACACCCTGGCCTCCATTGCTGTCAACGGCATCCCGGTGGGCACTGCCGACAACATGCACCGAACCTGGGAGTATGATGTCAAAACCGCACTTCGGGCAGGGGAAAACCAGATCACCGTCACCTTCGCCTCCCCCACCAAATATATCCGCAAGGCCTATCAGGAAAACCCCGCCGACGGCTCCACCGATGCTATGGTGGGCTTCCCCTCCATCCGCAAGGCCCACTGCATGTTCGGCTGGGACTGGGGCCCCCGGCTTCCCGATGCCGGTATCTGGCGGGACATTTCCATTCTGGGCGTAGAGGCCGCCCGCATCCGGGATGTCCGGGTGGATCAGTGCCATGAAGGCGGCAGGGTCACCCTCACCGTACATACCCATGTGACCCACGTAACCCCGGGTGATACTGCCGTGCAGGTCACCGTCACCGCCCCCGACGGGCAGGTCTTCACCGCCGCCGGGGAGGATGCCGTCATCGAAGTGGATAATCCCCAGCTTTGGTGGCCTGCCGGTCTGGGGGATCAGCCCCTGTACACCGTCCATGTGGAGCTGGAAGCCGGAAAGACCCTGGACACCTGGGAAAAGCGCATCGGCCTGCGGGTGCTCACCGTCCACCGGGAGAAGGACCAGTACGGCGAGTGCTTCTGCCATCAGTGCAACGGCGTGGACATCTTCGCCATGGGCGCGGACTATATCCCCGAGGACAACCTGCTGCCCAGAGTCACCCCGGAGCGCACCCGCCGCCTGCTGGAGGACGCCAGGGCCGCCAATATGAACTGCATCCGGGTCTGGGGCGGCGGCTACTACCCCGACGACTGGTTCTACGACGCCTGCGACGAGCTGGGTCTTCTGGTGTGGCAGGACTTCATGTTTGCCTGTGCGGTGTACAACCTCACCGAGGAATTTGAGGAGAACATCCGCGCCGAGTTTGTGGACAACATCCGCAGGCTCCGCAGCCATCCGTCCCTGGCCCTGTGGTGCGGCAACAACGAGATGGAGCAGTTCGTGGACATGAACAACTGGGTCAGCCACCCCCGGCAGAAGGCCGACTACATCAAGATGTACGAGTACATCATCCCCAAGATTCTCAAGCAGGAGGATCCCTCCACCTTCTACTGGCCCGCCAGCCCCTCCAGCGGCGGCAGCTTCGACTTCCCCACCGACCCCACCCGGGGCGACGTCCACTACTGGGATGTGTGGCACGGCCTGAAGCCCTTCACCGACTACCGCAACTACAACTTCCGCTATGTCTCCGAGTTCGGCTTCCAGTCCTTCCCCTGCATGGCAACCATCGAGTCTTTCACCGAGCCCGGGGACCGGAACGTCTTCTCCTACGTCATGGAGAAGCACCAGCGCAACGCCTCCGCCAACGGCCGGATCGCCTCCTACCTGTCCCAGACCTACCTGTACCCCCACAATCTGGATCTGTTCACCTACGCCTCCCAGCTACTGCAGGCCCAGGCCATGCAGTACGGCGTGGAGCACTGGCGGCGGCACAGAGGCCAGTGTATGGGCGCGGTGGTCTGGCAGCTCAACGACTGCTGGCCGGTGATCAGCTGGGCAAGTATTGACTACTTTGGCCGCTGGAAGGCCCTGCACTACTACGAGAAGCGGTTCTTCGCCCCGGTACTGATCTCCTGCCAGGAGGAGGGCATTCTGTCCCAGGACACCAACGTCAACGCCGAGCCCTACGACCTGAAGAAGTCCACCCATCTGAACGTCAGCAACGAGACCCTCCGGGACTTTGACGGCACCGTCCGCTGGAGCCTGCGCCGTCCCGATGCCTCCGTCATCGCCCAGGGCAGCGAGCCTGTGCACGTCCCGGCCCTAAGCAGCGTTTGGCTGGACGAGCAGGACTGGCACGACGAGGACACCTATGGCTGCTACTTCTCCTACGCCCTGGAGGATGCCGCCGGAAACACCGTGGGCAGCGGCAGCGTCCTGTTCTGCGCCCCCAAGCACTTCCGCTTTATCGATCCTCAGCTGGAAGCCCGGCTGGAGGGGGACACCGTGGTGGTCAAGTCCCACGCCTACGCCCGGAGCGTGGAAATCCAGTGCGGCCCCGATGTGGTGCTGGAGGACAACTACTTCGACATGGACGCCGGGGAGCGCCGGGTGAAGATTCTCCGGGGAACCCCCACAGACCCCACCGCCAGAAGCGTCTACGACATCCGCTGATCAAAATCCTTTTCTCGGCTGCACCCCGGTGCAGCCGAGATTTTTTCCGTAGGGACAATACCAGGAACGGCATCTCCTGCAAGAGGGACAATGCAAACGCACAACCCCGCCGCCTCTCGTAGGGGCAGGCGTCCCCGCCTGCCCGGGGATCAGGTTCGTATTCGCCCAGGCCCAGTTGCAATGGCAGGGCCCCGCCGCCGGGCAGGCCGGGGGCCTGCCCCTACAAGAGAGGGTATGTCTTCTGAAAGTAGTTCCCTCGTTCGCCACATTCTCGTTGCGAATTGGCATTTTCTGTGGTATGATGTAGAAAACAAGGCGAAAAGAGGAATCACGTATGCAGTTTAACCGCTGCTTTGGCTGCATGAAAGAAATCAAGGGCTACCCATGCCCCCACTGCGGCTTTGACCCCCGGGCTAATTCGGCTTCCAATTATGTCCTGCCCTACGGCACGGTGCTCTGCGGCCACTATGTGGTGGGCAAGGTGCTGGGTCAGGGCGGCTTTGGCATCACCTATATCGGCTTCGACCTGAGCTTACAGCGCCGGGTGGCCATCAAGGAATTTTATCCCAAGGGCCAGGCCATGCGCATGGCGACGCTGAGCGCGCAGCTGCAGTGGGGCGACGATGCCGCTTCTCAGGACGTCCGCACCACCGGCATGGATTCCTTCCTCCGGGAGGCCCAGAAGATGGCCAAGGTGGAGGACATCCCGGAAGTTGTGGGCGTCCGGGAGTGCTTCCGGGAAAACGATACCGCCTACATCATCATGGACTATATAGAGGGGAAGACCCTGCTCTCCGTCCTGAAAGAAAAGGGCCCCATGCCCTGGGAGCAGGCAAAGGACATCTTCCTCCCCGCCATCTCTGCCATGGAACGGGTGCATCAGGCGGGACTTGTCCACCGGGATTTAAGCCCGGATAACCTGATGCTGACGGACAAGGGCGTTCGGATTCTGGATTTGGGCGCTGCCAAGGATTTGTCTTCCAGCAATGGCGCATCCTCCACCCAGGTGGCCAAGGGTGGCTTCTCCCCTCTGGAGCAGTACACCCAGCGGGGCGGCTCCGGCCCCTGGTCGGATGTCTACGCCATGGCGGCAACGATTTACTACACCCTCACCGGGGTGCTGCCTCCCAATGCCACGGAGCGGGTGGAAAAGGATAGTCTGAACTGGAAGCTGCTGTCCCAGCGGGGCGTTCCTGCAAATGTCATCTCCGCCCTGCAAAAGGCCATGACCGTCACGGTAAAGGGAAGAACCCAATCCATGGCGGAGCTTCTGAGCCAGCTGCAGAAGGGCAGTGCCCCCCGGAAGCGGGGGAGCAAACCCGCCGCCATGATTGCCGCAGCTGCCGCTGTGGTGGTTGTGCTGGGTATTGCTCTTGGTTTTGCCGTAAACGCGAAGAAGGAACCGGCGGCTCCCGCAATGGCCCTCCCCCCTGAGACCCAGGCCGTGGAAACAACCGTGCCCCAGGAGACTACCGTGCCCACCGAGCCGCCGATCAAGGTCAACGTCATGGCGGCGGCAGAGGATCAGCGCGATGTGGATTTCTACGAACGAGCAGATCAGCCCTTCTGGGGACAGGTAGCGTACAAGCGCTCTGATGTAAAAACCGTCACCTTCCAGGGCAGTCTCACGGATGCCCCCCGGGCTGCCTGGGATGTGTCGGAGGCGGGAGACAGGAGCATCCTCGCCTGGATGGAGGATGGAAACCTGACCGTGGCTGCGGACGGCATCATCGCACCCAATCCCAACGCTTCCTTCCTGTTTTCAAGTTTTGTAAACACCACAGCCATTGACTTTGGCGGCTGCTTTGATACCTCCAATGTTACCAACATGTGGGCAATGTTCTTCGAATGCGGCAGCCTGAGATCGCTGGATCTTTCGGGTTTTGATACCTCACTTGTTACTGACATGTGTGCGATGTTCTGCAGCTGCAGCAACCTGACCGGACTGGACGTTTCGGGTTTTGATACCTCCAATGTTATCAATATTGGAGGTATGTTTTCCGGCTGTGGCAGCCTGACCGGGCTGGACGTTTCGGGTTTTGATACCTCCAATGTTACCAGCATGAGCTGGATGTTCTGCGACTGCAGCAGTCTGACAGGCCTGGACCTTTCCTGCTTTGATACCTCCAATGTTATCAATATGGGCGGTATGTTCTCCGGCTGCAGCAATCTGACTGCTCTCGACGTCTCCGGCTTTGATACTTCCATGGTCGCCGACATGGAACGGATGTTCTACGAATGTACCAAGCTGAACGATTTCAAATGCACCGATCAGCGAATTCGTACAAAGTACAACCAGCGGTGAAGCTGATTACCCCGCCGTACCCGTAGGGGCGGTTATTAACCGCCCGCAGCGGTAAGATGATGTCATTTTGCGAATGTCAGGCGAATCCGTATCGAAGACCCGCACCATACTATTCAACATACAGACAAGGAAACCCACGTTTCGGGCGATTGGTAATCGCCCCTACCTGGTCTTTCCGCATTCGCCCGACCCCCCGTCAAAATGGCAACATCTCCAGCGGGAAAGGGTATGTTCTATTCGAGGAGAATCCCTATGTCCTACCATTATTATGGAAACGAATTTGAGGGCGAACTGCCGTCAAAGGAGCCGTTTACCGCCATCCGCTCTCCCCGGCAGCTTTATGACCTTCTGG
>CALYRG010000051.1 GCA_945482615.1 uncultured Clostridia bacterium
ACCGCAGGAAGGTGCTCTTGCCGCCGCCGGAGGGGCCGATGATGGACACCACCTCGCCCTTGTGGATGGTCTCGTTGACTCCTGTCAGGACGTGCAGGCTGCCAAAGCTCTTATGCAGGTCAACTGTTTTGATCATTTCCATGGTAAATCCTCCTTAAGCCTTGGCCTTTGCCTTCTTCTTGTGACTGCGGTAGCTGGACTCACCGGACATCTTCTTTTCCAGCAGGCCCACCAGCTTGCTCAGGGGGTAGGTGACGCACAGGTAGATGGCGCCTACGATCACCAGGCACTCAAAGCCCAGATAGGTGGTGCCCTTGACGGTGAGGTAGGAGGTCATCAGGTCGCCTACGAAGAAGGTGGATGCCAGGGAGGTTTCCTTGAGCATCATAATGAACTCGTTGCCCAGGGCAGGCAGGATGTTCCGGACAGCCTGGGGCAGAACAATGCGCAGCATGGTCTGGCCGGAGCTGAGGCCCAGGCTCCGGGCGGCCTCGGTCTGACCCTTGTCCACAGCCTGAATGCCGGAACGGATCACCTCGGACACATAAGCCGAGGAGTTGATGCACAGGGCGATGGCCGTCCAGGTAAAGTAGTTCAGCTTGACAAAGGTAATCATGCTGGGCAGCGCGAAGACGAAGATGTACAGCTGGAGCAGAATGGGCGTGCCCCGGATCACCTCAACATAGACGGAGATCAGGGCCCGAACCAGCTTGAACCGGGACATTTTCAGCATTGCCACAACGGTGCCCAGAAGGACACCCAGAAGGACGGAGATAAACGCCAGCTCCAGGGTGACACTCAGTCCTTCGATGAGAAACACACGCCAGTATTTGGACAGGATCTTCACGATATTGGCGCCGATCACTTCAAAATTCATCTTTCTTTCCTTTCCGGCCCCTTATATCGGACCATCCACACGATGTGCGCGGTATGCTCTGCTTACAAAGCCGTGCCCTCCCCATTTGTGGAGGAGGGCCCGGGCGTCTTTTTGAAAATCAGGCGACGTTGCCGGCGTCGTCGTAGCTGACCTCAGTGCCGGTATTGGCCATTTCCTTGGCGGTCTCGTACCAGCCGACATACAGATCCTGCTCCACAGCCTGCGCCATAATCTCGTTGACCTTGGCAAGCAGCGCGTCAGCGCCCTTCTGCATCATGACCACGTTGCCGGTGTACTTGGGATCCACAACGAAGTTGAAGCCGGCCAGAGCGATGTCGGGGTTGTTGGCGATGATGGAGGTAGCGTTGCCCTCGGCCACGGCCATGACATCAAAGTCGCCGTTGCGCAGCTGCATCAGCGCGGTGGTCAGATCGGAGAAGACAACCTTCTCGGCGCCCGCCAGCTGGTCATCGGTGAGCTGCTCCTGCAGGGAGGCGGTCTGCACGCCGACCTTGATGCCTTCCATGTTGGCGGCATCGGCGTACTTGTCGCCGTTGGTGGCCAGGGTGATTAGAACCTGGGCGTCCTCGTTACCGGTGTTGTAGTAGTCAGACAGGTTGAAGTTCTCGGCACGGGTCTCGGTCCAGGAGAAGCCGGACAGGGACATGTCCACGGTGCCCATGGCGACGGCGGTCTGGCAGGCATCAAAGCTCATGGGGGTGATAACCAGCTCCAGGCCCATCTGCTCGGCGATGTACTTTGCCAGGAAGATGTCGAAGCCTACGAACTTGTCCTGGCCTTCCTTGGAAGCGTCCACGAACTCCATGGGAGCGAAGTCGGGAGAGGTGGCCACAGTCAGAACGCCGGGAGTGACGGTCTTGATGGCGGCGGGAGGCTCGGTGGCAGCGGGAGCCTCAGGGGCAGCGGGGGCGGTGGTAGCGGCGGGGGTGGAGGATGCGCCGCAGCCTGCGAACAGGCAGGCCAGCATGGTCAGTGCCAGCACAAAAGCAATCAACTTTTTCATTTTCATTACTCCTTTTTTGCAAGCCCTTGCGGGTTTGAATGTAGCTGCATTATATCCCAGACGGTATGCAATGTCAAGCGGATAAATATACAATTGATTTTTGGTAATTCTTTCTGTTCCTCGTGCAATATTCACAATTATATTCATATTCCCTATGTATATACGTATATTAAAGGCTGATATACACATTTTGCCTTGATGCGCATTGAATTGATATGCACTTTATAGCGTATATATACAGAATTTCATTCGCTTGCATTTTGCCGTCTGACCGGGTATAATAGGGAAAAAGGGGGATTGTTCATGCAGCTTCTCTGGAACGAACCGATTATACGCCGGGTGCTTTCCACGGTGGTGATCCTGGTTCTGGGCATTCTGACCGTGCGGATCGCGATGCGTCTTCTGACCAGGGCGCTGGAACGCTCCCGGCTGGAGCGGGCGGCCCACAGTCTGATTCTGTCTCTGTGCAGGGCGGGTCTATACCTGCTGCTGTGCCTTATCGCCGCCTCCAACCTGGGGCTGGATGTGTCCGGCATTGTGGCCCTGGCCAGCGTCCTCACCCTGGCCCTGTCTCTTGCCCTGCAGGATATGGTGTCCAACATCATCGGCGGCTTTATCCTTCTGTACACCCATCCCTTCCATTCCGGGGACTTTGTGGAAATCGCCGGGCAGTCCGGCACGGTGCGGGAAATCAACATGACCTATACCATGCTGGCCACCCCGGACAACCGGCTGGTGTCCATCCCCAACAAGTCCGTCACCGCCGCCCAGATCGTCAACTACTCCGTGCTGGGTACCCGCCGGGCGGAAATTCTCGTCAGCGCCTCCTACGATGCCCCGGTGCAGACCGTGCTGGACGCTCTGGTGCAGGCCGGAACCGTGGACAACGCCCTGCTGGACCCTGCCCCCTGCGCCATGGTGCTGCGCTACGGCGACAGCGCCATCGAGTACACCCTCCGGGTGTGGGTCAGAGCCGAGGACTATTGGGATGTGTACTTTGAAATCAACCGCCGGGTCAAGAGCATCTTCGACCAGCAGCACATCACCATGACCTATCCCCACCTGAATGTCCACCTGGACAGCGTCCAATGAAACGACAGCCCATAGGCACCACCCCGGACACCCTGCGTGTCCGGGGTAAATGGTTCGGCAGCGGTATGGTTTTGTTGGGTGCGTTCCTCTCG
This sequence comes from uncultured Clostridia bacterium, assembly GCA_945482615.1. Lineage (GTDB taxonomy): Bacteria > Bacillota > Clostridia > Oscillospirales > Oscillospiraceae > Faecousia. The sequence goes on from CALYRG010000051.1 coordinate 3,086, forward strand.
TAGGGGCAGCCGTCCCCGGCTGCCCGGCGGTGGGGTCTTACCGTTATAACCAGGCCCAGGCGAATCCATCACCCGGTGCCCGGGCAGGCCGGGAGGTGTCAGGAGGAACATAGGTAACACATAGGGAAGAGACATATGTTACAGTCTGCGGATGTGACGTTCGATGCGTTTTCCCTCAGCGGCGTCAACGGCAGCGATGGCGTGGTTGCGGCAGATGATAGAAAACTTGTCATAATTTGCTTGACACGATTCTGCTTATTTGGTACCTTGGTGGGGGGTTATCCCGAAAATACAGAAGAGAGAAGGATATTCATGTTACAGGTAGCAATCATCTGGGGATTATACAGCATTGTTATGCTCATTGTGGAGGCCATCAGGCACAGCAGCAAGATGAGCTCCACCGTCCCCTGCCAGGTCACAGCCAGACTGACGGACCGTCAGCCCAAGAACAAGAAGCTGGACATCTGCCAGTACACACTGGAAGGCTATTATGACGGCGGCAGAATTTCCGAAACCATGCAGGAGCTGGTGAAGAAGGGAGAAGACGGACGCCTTGTCAATGGCCAGGTCTACGAGATGCGGGTCAATGCAAAGAATGGCCGCTGCTACGATCCCGCCGCAGGCAAAGAGAAGATCAAGGGGCACGCCGTTACCCTGGGCGTCAGCGTTGTGATCGCTGTGATTGCACTTTTGATTGTGGCCGTCCTGTAATTTCCTTTGGAAGCATTCTGCCCTTTGCGGGAGCCTTTCCCGGAAAGGGCAGAATTTTTATTCCCGGGGCCGATTTACCCATGCCGGTTGGTCACTGCCCGCCAGGCGAATTGTCTCCGGATGCTCCGGAAACCAGTCCAGTGCGGGATTGGCGCGGCGTCCACAACATCATCCCCGAAAGCGCCGTGATTGAGGGGTGCTTCCGCAGCCATGATCCCGAATCCGCCGCGCTTCTGGCGGAGCGGGCCAGGCGGCTTTCCGAAAACATCGCCGCAGCCAAGGAGTGCCGGTGCGAATTTCTCCTCCATCCCGGCTATCCCTCCCTTTACAATGACGACACAGTCACGCCCCTTCTGGCAGACGCCCTGCGCGCCGGCGGCATTCACGCCGTCTCCTCCCCGCCCATCATGGCCGCCGAGGATTTCGCCTACTACGCCAAGGAGCGTCCCTCCACATACTTCAATGTGGGAACCGGCGTCCCCGGCAAGACACAATCCCCGGCCCACAACGCCCGGTTTGACATCCAGGAGGAGGCCATGGCTTACGCCATGGAGACCACGCTCATCGCCTACGACGAGCTGACCCGGAGCAAAGCCGCAGATCTCCTCCGGAAAAACCGCTAAACCCCGCCGGAAAAACGGCTAAGCCCCGCAAAAAAGAGGCTGCCTTGTGAGCAGCCTCTTTTTTGCGGGGCATAATTGTGCTCTTTTGCCATCTGACCCGTTTTCCCGCAAGACAGCTGTTTTGCTAATCCGCGTCATCGCGCACGTTACGGATATGCATGTACACGGTATTCCGGCTGATATTCAGCATCCTTGCGCATTGCACCACACTGTCCTTCAGCTTGAATATTCCCTTTGCTTCAAGTCTGGAAACAATCTCTTTGTTTTTGTTGCTTGCGCTGACGGCTTCATCAGCCAGAACCTCTGCCCGGATGGCGTTGACAGTCTCCCGGATCAGATCCTCCGATGCATTCACAAATGTCTCTCCGGGCAGGCTTTGCTTGGCGCTTTCTCTGTCGGTCCAGTGTTCCAGCATGGTAGACAGGGGCGTATTCATGTAGAAGTTGATACACAGTAGTCCGATGATTCGCCCCTCCTCCCCCTGGATCGTTATGGTAGTGGAATGAAGAGGCTCGTTCTTTTTGTTTCTGGAAAAATAGGCAATATACCCGACATCGCCCTTTTCACGGATGTTTTCAAGCATACGAAGTGCCAAATCCGTGATGGGGGCACCTTCTTTTCTACCGGTATGATACCCGTTGATAATCTTGATAACCGAACTGTCAAGATTCTCCAGAGAATGGAGAACAATTTCATATCCGTCTCCCAGATAATTGGCCATTCCTTCACAGAGATTTCGGTAGGATTCCAGTACAATCCTGTCGGCCGTGGTAAGAACAATACCATTTTTGTACACGTTGATTTACTCCATTATTGTATAAGATTATCCACATAATACTACCATCGTAACATTTTTGCAATCCCTTTTGGATGTTTTAGCTATAACCACAAAATCAGCAGGTCGAAATTGTGCACATAAATGAAAAGTCAATGAATAAACAAATTTTTATTGACTGAAATATATTAACCCGTTATATTAGCATTGTCAGTACCGATTCACTGAAAAATAACCAAAGGAGGAAGTCCCATGCCAAACAAAATTTCAACAGAGGCAGCGCCGGCTGCCATTGGCCCCTACTCCCAGGCAATTGTGTGCGGAGGATTTTTATTTACCTCCGGACAGATTCCCCTGGATCCCGCAACCGGAAGTGTATCTGAGGGCGGTATTGCAGCCCAGGCGGAGCAGTCCATGAAGAATGTAGGTGCAATTCTTGCCGCAGCGGGCTCGGACTTTACCCGAGTGGTCAAAACGACCTGCTTTCTTGCTGACATCCGTGACTTTGCTGCATTCAACGAGGTCTATGCCAAATACTTCGTCAGCAATCCCGCACGCAGCTGCGTGGCGGTCAGGGATCTTCCCAAAGGCGTGCTGTGCGAGGTAGAGGTAATCGCAGAAGTCTAAAGAAGAAAGGAAAAGAATTATGGAGAACTTAGGAATTATCACTATTATCCCGCCAATTTTGGCACTGGTGCTTGCATTGGTAACAAAGAACATTTTCCTGGCACTCTTCCTTGGCATTGTCACAAGCTCTATCCTGGCAAACGGGTGGGGATTTATTGGTGCTATCCTGGATGAATACATTTTCAGCGGCATCAGTGGAAATCTGGACATGTTTGTGTTCATGATTATTTTCGGTGCCATCCTGGCAGCCATAAAAATGGGCGGCGGATTCAGCGCATTCTCCAAGCTTGCTGATAAAAGCTTCAATACGCCCAAAAAGGTCAAATTCCTCACTTGGCTGCTGTCTGGTGTTGTGATCAATCAGGGCTTCGGCACCATCGGCATCGGTTCTATCATGCGCCCCACTACGGATAAGCACCGTATCTCCCGCGAAAAGCTGGGCTACATTCTCTCCTCCACGGCGGAGCCGGTATGCGCACTGGTTCCCTTTACCATTTACATCCTTGTTTTCAGCGGTCTTGTCTCCGCTGTGCTGCCGGATATGGATGGTCAGGCGGTTTATCTGCAGTCCATCAAGTATAACTTCTTCTGCGTTCTTTCCATCGTCGCTGCCCTCCTCACAGCGCTGGAGGTTCTCCCGGATTTCGGCTATATGAAGAAGCGGGAGCTTGCCGCAAAAGAAAAGGGGGAAGTTATCCGTCCCGGTTCTGTTCCTCTGGAAGCCAAGGAGCTGGAAGAAATGGAAGGTGGAGATCAGGCGGATATTCTCAGCTTCCTGCTTCCCATTCTCTCTCTGATTGTTTCGCTGATCGTCATTCGGGTCAAGACCGGCATGTTCAGTCTTATGACTCCCAGCCTTATTGCGTTTATCGTAGCTGTGGCATATCCGGTTTTCCGCGGATACTTCTCCTTTAACGAAGTCCCCGGCCTGCTGATCAATGGCGGCAAGAGCATGATGTCCGTTGTCATTCTTCTGTCCTTGGCCTTCGGCTTCGGCAAAGCAGTAGCTGCTGCAGGATTTGCCGATTACATTGTCGGTGTAACGCAGGGGATTCTCACCCCAACCATCCTGCCTGCCGCTGTGTTTGTAATCTGTGCAGTCGCCTCCTACGCCACCGGGTCCTTGATCAGTGCCTGCTTCCTCCTCGGTCCCATCGCTCTGATGCTGGCTGCCGGCAGTGGTGCCAATATTCCTCTGGTTCTTGGTGCTCTGGTCGGCGGCTCCACCTTTGGCGACATCACCTCTCCGCTCTCCGATATGGTCATCGAGTCTGCCACCGGCGCAGGTGTAGATGTGCTGGATCTTGGCAAGGCACAGCTGATGCCTCGTATTGTACTTGCAGCAATCACTACAGTCCTTTATCTGATTGTCGGTATTCTCTGATCTTTCCAAGGAGGGCAGAAGGCTATGTTCAATGCAATTGAAAAAATGAATCCTGCATTTCGTCCCTTTGCGGCTCCTGCAGGAGATGTGATGACCTTTCAGATGGGGCTGAAAGGCCGTCCTGCCGAGATGAACTGGGCTGACCCCTTCCGGCCCGATGACTGCATTCCGGAGCATGTGAAGCAGGCAGTAATCGACTGTCTGAACACCACAGGCGGTCACTACACCTTCCCCACAGGAGACAACGATCTGCGTGTTGAGGTTGCAAAACGGGCAAAGAAGCTCTACGGTCTGGAGATTGATGGCTACAAAAATGTGGTCATCAGCCCGGGTTCCGACAATCTTTTTGCCTTCACAATGCGCCCGTTCTTTACAGATGGAGAGGCAAGCGAGGTTATGATGCCCATGCCCTCTTATGCCCACAACTTCGTTGTGCCGCCCCTATTCGGTGGCATCAGCGTGGGTGTACCCACCTACGCGGAAGACGGCTTCGATCTGCGAATTGAAGAGTTTGAAAAGCGGGTTACCCCCAGGACAAAAATGGTGGTCATTACCAACCCCAACAATCCAACCGGCACCGTATATTCCCGTGAAACGCTGCAGAAGCTGGCGGATTTCGTGATTCAGCACGACCTCATCATGGTAGTGGATCAGGCCTTTGAAGACACCGTCTATGACGGGTCCCCCATGACCAACATTGCAACACTTCCCGGTATGCAGGAGCGCACAATCGTATTTGGCTCTCTATCCAAGGGATTTGCCATGTGCGGCTTCCGGGTAGCGTATGTAATTGCACCTGAGGAAATTGCGCGAATGCTCCAGAGTATCTCCGTCTTCTTCCTGGGTGCTCCAAATACCATTGCCCAGGCAGGCGCCCTGGCAGCACTGCGCAATGATGGATTTATTGAGGAGTACCGCCAGGAGTATATGGCCCGCGCAAAAGCCATTGCCGCCATGCTGGACGAAACACCCCATGTTTCCTATGTGATGCCTCAGGGCGGATTCTTCTTCTGGATCAATACGTCTTGGTACGGAACCGATCAGGAAGTTGTGGAGTATCTTGTCCAGGAAGCGGGTGTATTGGTCTCTGGCGGTTCGATGTGCGCAGATTCGGATCATATTCGCCTGATTTTCGGCGCATTGAAGGACCGTGAGGCGTGTCTGAATAATGTGCGGAAGATCGTTGAAGCTTTGAAAAGGCACCCTAAGAACAACGCATAAGATTTCTCTCATTGGAAGATTCACAGAAAAAGAGGCTGCTCACAAGGCAGCCTCTTTTTCAGCGGTTATGAAGTGCAAGGGGCTTTCCGTTGAGAACAGCCTCTGCCAGATGTTCCCCCTCATAGCGAAGCTTGAGAAGGAAGAAGGGTGCATCCTGCCACAGAAGCTCCAGGAAGATTTTGTCCCCCTCCCACTTGGGAAGCCCATCCAGAAATTCCCTGCTGACCCAGGCAAGGTCCCCTTCGTCGCATTCCTTCAGCGTTCCTTCAAAGCCGTCGGCGGTGAACAGGTACATGTACTCCCCTTCCCAGATATCGCTGAGGAAGGTCACCACACCCCGGCACCGCCAGGAGGTAAGGGTCAGGCCGGTCTCCTCCCGGGCCTCCCGCAGGAGGCATTCGTCCGGGGTCTCCTCCCCCTCGAACTTACCCCCCACGCCGATCCACTTATCCTGATTCAGATCGTTTTTCTTCTTGATCCGGTGGAGCATCAGCACATCATTTCCCCGGGTGATATAGCAAAGCGTCGTATTTTTCATTGGGGCCGCACCATAAGCGCCACTGCCTGGTGGAGGTTTTCCACCTCCACCTCCTCATGGCCGTCCTCCCGCTCGCCGTCCAGGGTCCAGGGCATCTCCGGGTCTGCCCAGATGCGGATGTGCCGGGCGCTGCGGAAGGTAATCATCTCGCAGTCGTAGTGCTGGCTCTGCACGGCCTGGATGCACTCCGACAGCTCCTCCAGGCTCCGGGGCTGGCGCACCAGCATGATCTCAAACCGGCCGTCCCCCATGTCCACCTGCTTGGGGTCCAGGGTCAGGATGCCGCCGATGGAGGTGGAATTGCAGATGGCGCCGAACAGGAAGTCATCCTCCACCAGCTGGCCGTCGATTTCCGCCCGGATGTGCTCCTTGTGGATCTGGCTCAGCTCCGAGATGCCCCCCAGCACGTAGGCGGTGTGGCCCAGGGCGTTCTTGATGTTCTGGGGAATCTGATAGCTGGCCCGGGTAAAGGCGCCGAAGGAGGCAACGTAGGAGAAATACCGGCTGCCGAACCGGCCCACGTCATAGCGCACAGGCTGGCCGCCCACAATATCCGCAGCAGCCTCCACCGGATTCAGGGACAGCTTCATGCTGTTGGCAAAGTCGTTGGTGGTGCCCGCAGGGATATAGCCGATGGGGCAGGTCCAGCCGCCCCGGAGGACGCCGGTGACGGTCTCGTTGAGGGTGCCGTCTCCGCCGCAGCACACCACCAGGTCAGCCTCGCCCCCCAGCCGGATGGCTGCCTCCGTGGCAGAGCCGGTGCCGGTGGTCATCACCGTGGTCACATCGAACCCCGCCTCGCAGAAGACGGTGAGAATATCGGTAAGCACCCGGTTTGCCTTTTTCTGGCCGGACACGGGATTCATAATATAAAGCATTTTTTTGCCCATAGTAATGCAATCACTCCTTGTGCTTCTATTATACCACCGGGTGTTTTTTCTTCAAGCGGTTTCGGCTGTTTTTCCGACTCCCGGGAGAAAGTTTACGCATTCTTAACAATTCCTTACAGCCCTTTACATTCGCCGGGAAACTGCTATAATAGCCCTATCGAAACCGAAATGAGGTGCTGTTATGCTGAAACTTCTGATTGTTCTGATTGGGCTGTACCTTCTGGCCATCCGCTGCCGGAATAACCACCCCGGCCTCAAGGCTCTGCAGGGCTTTGACTACGCCCACCGGGGGCTCCACGGCGACGGCGTGCCGGAAAACAGCCTTGCCGCCTTCCGGGCAGCGGTGGCGCACGGCTACGGCGCGGAGCTGGACGTGCATCTGCTCAAGGACGGCAACCTGGCGGTGATGCACGACTCCCTGCTCAACCGCACCACCGGCCAGCCCGGCCGCATCGAGGATCTGACCACCGACGATCTGCCCCGCTACCATCTGCAGGGCACGGATGAGACCATCCCGCTGCTCAGTGACGTGCTGGACATCTTTGAGGGGAAGACCCCTCTGATCCTGGAGCTCAAGGCCGTGGACGGCAACCATGCCCGGCTGACCGAGACAGCCTGCCGGATGCTGGAGGGCTACAAGGGTGTCTACTGCATGGAGTCCTTCGACCCCCGGTGTATTTATTGGCTGAAAAAGCACCGTCCCCAGATCATCCGGGGGCAGCTGGCGGAGGACAGCTTCCGCTTCCGCAGCGACTACCCGGACTACATCAAGTTCCTGATGAAGCATCTTCTGACCAATTTCCTCACCCTGCCGGACTTTGTGGCCTATAAGTTTGCAGACCGGGGCCGTTCCCCCAGCCCCATGCTCTGCCGGAAGCTGTGGAAGGCTCAGGGGGTCAGCTGGACCCTGCGCACCCCCGAGGACTACAAAACCGCCAGGGAAGACGGCTGGCTTCCCATCTTTGAGGGCTTCCGTCCCGACCAGCTCCCCGAAGCCGCCGAGGCCCCCCGGCTGGAATCCTGATTTTTCTCCGGTTCCCCTTTGACACATTTTTTCCCGCCGGTGTGATACACTTCTAACGAAAGGCTTGTTTCCCATGGACGATCTGGACTTTATGGATAAGGCCCTGGCCCTTGCCAGAGAGGCGCTGGAAGACGGCGAGGTGCCGGTGGGCTGCGTCATCGTGCGAAACGGCGACATTGTCGGACAGGGCCGGAACCGCCGGGAGACGGACAAGTCCGCCCTGGCCCACGCCGAGGTGGAGGCCATCCGGCAGGCATGTGCCGCTCTGGGAGGCTGGCGGCTTTGGGAGTGTACCCTGTACGTCACCCTGGAGCCCTGCCCCATGTGCGCCGGGGCCATCATCAATGCCCGGATTCCCAGGGTGGTCTACGGTGCCAGGGACTTAAAATGCGGCGCCGCCGGATCGGTGTGCGATTTGTTTTCCATGGACTTTAACCACCATCCCCAGGCCCAGGGGGGCGTTCGGGAGGCGGAGGCCGCCGCCCTGCTCCAGGAATTTTTCCGGGAGCTCCGGGTGCGGGTGCGCCAGCGTCCAAAGTGGAAGAAGCCTGAGTAATCTGCTGTGGGGTGGTTATTTGGAGCTGCGGGAACAAACGTCTGCGCGGGTGGGGCTCACCGCCATGGTGTGCGCGGCACTGCTCCGGTTCTGGAGCATGGGTGCCGCCGGGGAAATCGCCGCCCTTCTGCTGCCGCCCCAGGCCGCCGCATTTCATGCCTGTATAGAAACCGGACGTCTCGTCCGGTTTTCTCCGTCTGATGGGGCCTTTTCCCCGGATTTCGCCGAATCTCCCCCGGCTGTGACATTGACTCCCGAAATCCCTGACCCCCCGGCAGAGCCGGAGGTGCTGAACACCAGCGGTGTCAGCGTGGATATCCCGGCCCTGCTCCGGCAGCCGCTTTCCTGGCAGCTTCGGGGGGAGCGTCCCACGGTATTGATTCTGCATACCCACACCACCGAGAGCTATACCAATCAGGGCGACTATGTCCCCACTTCCGCCTGGCGCACCCTGGACACAGGCTTCAACATGCTCTCCATCGGCGCCCGGGTGGCCCAGAAGCTCACCGAGGCGGGCATCCCCACGGTGCAGGACCGGAGCTTTCATGACTACCCCTCCTACAACGGTTCCTATGTGGACGCCCGGGAAAGCATTCAGGCGTTTCTGGACCAGTACCCCACGGTGAAGCTGGTGCTGGATCTGCACCGGGATGCCTCCGACGGCACCGGCGGACAGCTGCGCACCCTGGCAGACGTCCAGGGACGCGACTGCGCTCAGCTGATGGTGGTGCTGGGCACCAACCACAAGCACTTCCGGGAGAATCTGGCCCTGGCTCTGAAGCTCCATGCTCTGCTGGACGCCGCCGCCCCGGGGATTATGCGGCCTCTGCAGCTGCGCCCCCAGCGGTTCAATCAGGATCTCAGCCCCGGAGGGCTCCTCATCGAGGTAGGCGCCGCAGGAAACACCCACGACGAGGCGCTGCTTGCCGCCGACCAGCTGGCAGACGCCATCATCGCCCTGGCAGACGGCGTCCAATAGAATATCGGTTCTTTGTCTTTCATATTTCGATAAAATGGTTTCATACCATTTTATGGTGTCTTACCTCTATGCTCAGCCTATAGATACACCTTTGGGGCCAGGCTCACCGCCTGGCCTGTTCCAGCTCGGTTACATACATGGCAATATGCCCGATGCGCATACGGTTCTCCTTTTTCCCATACGAACGAAAAAAGCCTCCCGGGCGGGAAGCTTTTGGTGCGACCGGGCCTGTAAGCCGGGTTCTGTCTTGACAGCCATCTATCTAGCCCCGCAATCGCTCACGGG
>CALYRG010000052.1 GCA_945482615.1 uncultured Clostridia bacterium
CCCGACCTACTGATTCGTAGTCAGTCACTCTATCCAACTGAGCTACCGGCGCATAACACCTTTTCAAGTGCCAAGCTATAATAGCACACCTTCACAGAAAATGCAAGCATTAATTTTAACATTTTCGAATATTTTGTTTTGGGAAAGGAAACCCATATCCGATACAGGACAGAAGATGATGGGAAAGTCTCCTGGAAATTCTTGCAATCATTGATGAACCATGCTATAATCTATTCTGTAAAGTTATACCCAATAATCCGTTATTTGCATTGTCCGGCGGGGCTGCTGCCTTGCCGATATCATCCGATACGGAATCAGTAGGGGGAAGACACATGTTCAGCTTTGTTACGATCCTTCTTTCGGCAGCGCTGTTTGCTGCGATTATCTTCATTCTCGCGGGGAACTTCCGCTTTTCCAAGAAGGCCACCGGCATTTTTATGTTCCTGGCTGTGGCGTTGGGCGTTCCGCTGTATGGAGCGGGCTATGCGTACCTGAGTCCCGACAATCTGCCCCTTGCCGTACTGCGCACCTGCTTTAGCGTGTGCGGAATGTTTTTGGGCAGAAGTGATGCGCTGCTTGTGGCTGACACTCCCGTATACGAAACCCCCATTCTGGCCGCCGGTCTGTGGTTTGCCTGTACCTGCGCCCTGTGCGCCACCGCCAGCGCTGCCATCACCACGGTGGGCGCCAAGGCCATGAAGCGGATTCGTGTGCTCATGGCCCGCCGGGGTGAGCTGTCCATCATTTATGGAGTCAACGAAGACTCCGTCTCCCTGGGCCAGCAGATCATGGAGCGCAGGGGAAATTCCGTGGTATTCGTGGATAAGAGTGTAAGCTCCTCCCTCATGAATACCATCAGCTCCACGAGAGCGGTGCTGCGCACCGATGCCTCGGCGCTGAGCTGTGACGGCGCATTCCTCAAGAGTGTGGGCGTCCGTCCCGGCCCAAGAAAGATCAGCGTGTACGCGGTGGACTGGAATCCCGCCAATAACATTTCCTTTGCCGGACTGTGCATGAAGGGCATGGAGCAGGCTCAACTGAAGCCGGAGCAGACAGCGCTGATCCTAAACGGCTCGGAGAGTTCCGTAGGCTCCAAGTTCCAGGCTCTGGGAGAGAAGTACGGCTTTGGCAGCGTGACGGTATTCAACGATGCCTCCGTGGCGGCCAGAATGCTGATTCGAAGCTATCCGCCCTACAAGACCCTTCGCTTCCGGGAGGATGGCTCGGCTGCCGAGGATTTTGACGCACTGATCATCGGCTTCGGCCGTGTGGGCCAGGCGGTGCTGGCAGAGCTGGTGAAAAACGGTCAGTTCCAGGGAAGCACCTTCCATGCGGCTGTCTTCTCCCGGGACATGGACAGCATCAGCGGCTACTACCATACAGGCTATGAGACCCTTCTTGCCAATTACGATATCGAGCTTCGGGCGGCGGACGCCCGGAGCCGGCAGATGTATGATTATCTGCGGGCTCACGCACACACATTAAAATATGCAGTCATCTGCTGCGGCAGCGAAAAGGTCAACGAGGAGATTGAGGAGGATCTGTCCCGACATCTGCGGGCCATCCACTGCAGCGCGCAGGTGTACCAGTGCACCTACAGCGGCCTGCGGCACTTGAATCCTGCCACTCTGGATACGGAGATGAAGGATATTTACCGCTTGAATCTTATCCGGGATTCCCGGCTGGATGCCATGGCCATGGAGCTGAACCACATGTACTGTTCCAATCCCGACTCTACGGCATCGGAGGACTGGGCCGGATGCGACTATTTCAGCCGGATGAGCAGCCGGGCCTCGGCAGACTTTATGCCCGCCATGCTCTATGCCGTGGGCAAAACCGAGCAGGAAGTGGTGGAAAACGGCCTGAACCTGACCCCTGAGCAGCGGCAGGTTTTGGGTATGACGGAGCATCTGCGCTGGTGCGCCTTCCACTATGTAATGGGCTACAGACCCATGCCCCCTGAGACCTTCGAGGAGCGGGCGGCGGAGTACCTGCGCCAGAAGCAGGAGACCGGCGCCAGTCAGGTGCGCATCACCAAAAATGCGGCAGAGCGGGAGCACGCCTGCCTGATCCCCTGGGATGAGCTGGATGAGCTGTCCCGCCGGGAGAACGAAATTACCGGAAAGAACCTGGACTATAAGGAAATGGACATCCAGAATGTCCTGGCCATTGAGAAGCTGCTGAGAAAATGCAGAGGGAACGGATGGAGTTAGTATGAAAAAGAAGGGAATGTGGGCGGCCATCGGCGTTGGCGTATACCTCGCCGTACTGGAACTGCTGGTATATGCGGAATCCTTTTCGCCGGAATCCAGCATCCGCTCTTTGAAGGACGCACTGTGGTACTCTCTGGTAACCCTGACCACCGTCGGGTACGGCGACTACTTCCCGGTGACGGTGGCCGGACGGATCATCGGCGGTATCTTCCTGTTCCTCAGCGTGGGCTTCTTTGCCGTGCTGGTGGGTGCCGGTGTCTCCGTGTTCTTTGGGCGGATGGTCTCTGTCCTTCGCTTCCTGTCCCACAGGGAAAGCCAGTGGTATGTCTTTACCCGCAATGACCCGGAGTCCTGCGCCCTGGCGGTGAACCTGGCAGGGGAGGACAAATCCGCCTTCTTCATCTTCCTCAATACCGATCAGCCCCTGCCGCTGCCGTCAGTCCGGTGCACCCGGTTTACCGGCACGGTTTCCGAGCTGATCCGGATCAAAAAATCCCTGGACAGCATCTGTGTATTCTGCATGGGCTCTGACGAGGCTTCCAACTACAGCGAGGCGGCCGCCTTAAGCAGCCTGGGCTGCCGGATCTACTGCATGACCGAGTTTGAACCTTCGGTGCTGCCGGAAAACATGAAATTGTTTAATCAGTACGACTGCTGCGCCCGGATGTTCTGGCAGAACCATCCGGCGAGCGGGGCGGAGCACAGCATTGTGCTGCTGGGCAGCGGGCGGTATGCCGAGACCCTGCTGGGCCGGGCGCTGCTGACCAACATCTTTGATCCAAATCAGCAGATCGTCTACCATATGTATGGCGACTACACCGGCTTCCGCTGGGAGCATTCCCGGCTGGAATCCATGGTGGCTGTGGATCGGCTGGAAGAAGGAAGGGACAGTGTCTTCTTCCACGGGGAGCGCTCTGCCTCCGACCACGAAATCCTGGAAAATGCGGACCGGATCATCATCTGCTCCGATTCCGACACCGACAATCTGGTGCAGCTTCGCCAGTTGCGGCGGCACTTCGCCCTCCGGGGAAAGCTGTATGTCCGTCTGCTCAATGGCATCGGCGAGCCGGAGGTATTCGGAAACGATACCGAGGTGTTCACCCCGGAGCTGGTGATGGGCACTTTGCTTAACCGGCGGGCCATGGCCATGCATGATATCTACTCCCGGGCCTACCCCGGCGGGGCTGCCTGGGAGGAGCTGACGGAGTTCCAGCGCCAGTCCAACATCGCAGCTGCCGACCATATCGCTGTGAAGGTTCGTCTGCTGCTGGGAACCCAGGACACCCGGATCACCCATGAGCTGTGTGAAAAGGCTGTTGCCCGGTTCCGGGCAGAGCATCTACATAAGGCGGAATGGTTCCGCGCTCTGGAGCATACCCGCTGGATGCGCTTCCACCAGTTCTTCAACTGGCAGTATGCCCCGGTTCGGAACAATGCCCTTCGGCGGCATCCGCTTCTGGTTCCCTACGAAGACCTGTCCCCGGAGGAGCAGGCAAAGGATGACTACGCCTGGGAGCTCATCGGAGAGATTCCCGGCGCAGAAACAGAATAGTAATTTTAAAACCTTTTTCAGAGAAAGGAGCCACTGATATGCAATACTCAGAGAAAGAGAAGAAGACCTCCGGTGCAAGAGCCCTGCGGGTTGCCCTGACCGCATCCGCACTGGTGCTGACCCTTGCCGTGCTGCCCAATGGGGCAGCCGCGTCTCAGACCGAGGACGTGAAGGATGACAATGTAGTCATTGAAGGCGCCCCAAATGCTTCCGCCGCCGTGACTCCGGCAGTGCTGACAGAGAACACAGACCAGTCCGGGTCCCGGGAAGCCGCGGCACAGACAGGCGAAACCGATTCCCAGTCCACTTCCAGGGCTGTGGGAATGACCCTGGAAGCTTCCTCCGGGGATGCCCAGGAGAATGTGGTTTCCTCACCCCAGCCGGAGGATACGGAGGGAAATCCCCTGACCCAAGATAAGGTCGAGGTGGTGACCCCTGTCCAGCAGCCGAATGCGACTGCCGAGGTGAAGGTGGATGAAGTGACCGTCAAGGAGACCACGGACGGTCAGGGGGAGCCTACGGAAGAAACAAGCAGCACCGTCACACTGAAGGATGTCCAGGAGGCGGTGATTCAGTCCACCGTGGACAAGCTGGAGCTGCTGGTATCCGGCTTTAACACCATTACATCCCTGAAAAGCACCGGCTCTGTCAGCATTGCCGGCTCCGGTCTGCTGCTGGTGGACGAGATTGCGGTGAATGGCCTGACCCTGGAAAACAATACCTATGAGTCGATTGGTGAAACCGGTACCGCCGCAGTCTTCTACAAGAATGCGGACAAGAGCTATCAGCTGCTGAATCCTTCGTCCCATCCCGGCCTTCTGGACGGAAGCTTCACCCTGCCCTCCGGCTATGAATTTGTTATCGGCAACGGCACGGAACTCCGGCTGGTGGCCAGCACAAAGATCACCTCGGAAACGACGGCGGACGGAACCGTGAATGCGGATTTCATAGAGGGCAGTCTCACTGTTGCGGAGGGTTCGACACTGACTGTGGCAGAGGGCGGTACGCTGGAAGTGAAGAAGGGAACGGACACCAAGAACGTGACCTTCTCCCAGAACTGCGGCGCCTACAAAGAAGGGCAGTCGAAGTCCTTTACCAGCACGGCTACAGCTAAAATGCAGGTTGACGGCACCATGAATATCGCGTCCAATGCCAATGTGACGGTGGATGGAGAACTCACCGTGGGCAGCTCCGGCAACCTGCAATGCGGTTCTGACATTCGGGGAAGCGGCGATATCATCTACTATGGAAAAGACTCCTCCCTGGCAGTTACGGACAGCATAACGGTATATCTAAAGGAAAACGCCGCGGCTGCCAGCGTGAAGCTTGCGGGAGGAAATACCCTGTACTACGAACAGGGCGCCTCTGTCACAGGAAACCTCTCGGGAACCGATTATCATATCAGTTCGTCGGAGTCTGCCAGCCCTCCCAGCGCCATTCTCTCCGTTGGCTCCATGGAAGGAACGGCCAATCTGGATGCAGGCATGATTCTTCGGGACGGAACGCTTTACAGAGCACTTTCCACTGCCGATAATCTTCTCCCCATCACGTCCAGTGACAATTTTGTCTATGTGAAGGGAGTAACCGGCAAGTGGATTGCGGGACAGGAAATTCCTGTTGATGCGCTGCAAACAAACACAGACTGGTGGAACAAAACCTTTACGGACGGCACCGTCACCTACAGCAAGCTGTCCAGTGCTGTTGAGCGCTATATTCCCAAAGATCCCTACTCTCCCGTTACCTACTTTGTCATTTACTATCAGGCAGAGGAAAATGGCCCCGTTCAGGCCTGTTTTCTGAAGCAAGTGTATAGCAGCGATGCGGGAGGGTATGTAGATTCCGGAAGCTTCCGTGTCGGTGACGCATATAAAATTCTTCGTGGGGAAGCGATTTCCTGGGAGGTTTATGCATCACAGGAAGCGGGCGGAACCAACGGCGGCATTGTCTCCAATGGCACCGGAAACGGTATCCTGGGCGGCGGAATCGTCCATGGAGGCTCCCAGAATGTCAATCTGGGCGACGCCACAAGCTCGACGCCGGAGATTAGCTTCAAAGATCCCCCTGCAAAGCCCGAAGAACCTGTAGACCCGGATGATACCACAGACCCGGGTGATACTACAGACCCGGATGATACCACGGACCCGGGTGATACTACAGACCCGGACGACACCACAGACCCGGACGACACCACAGACCCGGATGATACCACAGACCCGGATGATACCACAGACCCGGACGACACCGCAGACCCGGACGACACTATAGAACCGGACTCCGGTACGCCGCAGAAGCCTCAGACTGGCGTGGTCATTATCCCGGCAGAGGACGCTTCCGGCAATATGTCAGTAAAATTGGATACCCGGGAACTGAAAGCCCGGGTCACGAACAATGTGGAAACCGTCGCCTTTACCGGCGGGCAGGGCAGCGTCTGGCTTCCGGCAGGCACCGCCGTGAATCTTGCGGAGGGATTCCTGGAGCTGCGTCTGGAATCCGACAATCAGGGCCATTTCTGGCTGATTGCACGGAACGAAAGCGGAGCGATTCACCGCTTCGGGACCAGGGGCACGGTGCGTATTGCCTATACCATGCCCCAGGGACTGGGGGCGGAGGATCTGCGTATCCGCTTTGTCGATAATGATGGCACAGAGCAGATCCTTACCTGTACTTACAATGCCAAAACAGGAGAGCTGATCTTTGAGGTGAGCAGTACCGGCAGTTTCACCATTGAGCAGGCCTGACAGAAAAGCAATGGAGGCATATTATGGAGCAGTATGATATCTGCATCAGCAGCACCATTCAGGACAGGGCCATTGCCCAGCTCCTGGCCCAGAAGCTGGGGGCATACCGTCTGCCCAGGGATGTGCGCATCCCCGAGGGCAGAGACTACCGCCGCATTCTCCTGGACACCGACGAAAAGCCCTTTGATGACGATGTCAGGGAAATGCTCAATTCCTGCCGCTTCCTGATGATGATCTGCACACCCCGCACGCCAAAGTCCGAGGCCATGTGCCGCAGAATGGAGTACTATAAGCGTACCTATGTGGGAGAGAACATCATCGGCGTGCTGGCAGAGGGAGAGCCCCAGGATTCCTTCCCGCCCCACTTTGTGGAGGTCAAGACGGTTCGCCGCATCCTGCCGGATATGACCGTGGTGGAGCGGGAAGAGACGGTGGAATCGGTGGCGGCGGATCTGCGCTCAGACACGCCCCGTCAGGCCCGGCAGAGACTGCAATATGAGGTGGTTCGCATTGTGGCCTCCATGCTGGAGCTGCACCCGGACGAGCTGGTCAACCGGCAGGAGCGCCGCCGCAGAAACCGGATGTACCGCACGGCGGCAGCTGTCAGTGCGGTGCTGCTGGCAGCCTCCGGTGTCTTTGGCTACTACGGCCTGAGTGCCAAGCGTGCAGGGGATATCTATGCCCGCCAGACGGCTCTGGGCCAGCAGACGGCCAGCCGCCTGCTGGAGGAGCTGCCGGCTGCCTTTGCGGACATTCCTGCAGCTCAGGAGGAGATTGGCCAGGTGGTTGACGAGGTCAGTCAGACGCTGGAGCGCCTGACTCGGGAGGGACGGTAATATGCAGAAATATCAGTATGATGTGTTTATCAGTTACCGGCATAAGCCTCTGGATTCTGCCATTGCCCAGGGTGTTCTCAACAGGCTGGAGAGCTTTCGGATGCCCGCTTCCCTGGTAAAGCAGGGGAAGAAGGGAGTCCGGCGTGTCTTCCGGGACACGGAGGAACTGTCCGTCAGCCGTGTGCTGACAGATACCATCCGGGCGGCATTGACCTCCACCAAGTGCCTCATCGTCATCTGCTCTACCGATACCCCCAGCTCTGAATGGGTGGATCGGGAGGTGGAGAACTTTATTCAGCAGGGCAGAGCCGAGTATATTTACCCCCTTCTCATCACCGGCGATCCGGAGACCTCCTTCCCGAAGGCGCTGAAAAAGGTGCCGGATATTGCCCAGCGGGTGATGGATGTGCGGTGTGCTTCTCCCCGGGCGAAGGATATTCTGAGTCGATTTGATGTAGCTATGCCAAAGGTCGTGGCCCGGGTGGCGGACTGCCCGGAGGCAGACCTGCGCCGGGAGGCGACTATGAGCAAGCGTTCTGCCGCGGTGAAGATCGCGGCGGGAATGACGGCGCTGTTTACCGTGGTAGGGATTTCCTGCGGCATGTTCTGGCAGCAGGCGGAACAATACCGGGAATCCTCCCGGAATACCCAGGCAGCAACCATGGAGCTGCTGGAAAAGCTGACCTATGAGCTGCCGGATCGGCTGGCAGCCTATCCCGGAACCTATGCGCGGCTGTCCCAGATCCTCTGCGATAATACTGTGGAGATAAATGAGATTCTGGATATGGCGGAGGATAAGGCGCCTGTGCGTATGGAAATGGCTGCCAACTACGAAAAGCTGGCCACAGCCCAGCAGCGTATGGGCTACCTTTCCCAGGCAGAGGAGTATGAGCTGCAGGCCATCTCCCTGATGGAGGAGCAGTATGCCCTTGATCCTGCGGCCTCTGCTGCGGCGCTGGCTTCCGCCAGGAACAATCTGGGCATTGTATATCTGCGCTCCGGCAATCTGGAGCAGGCCCGGGCAGCCTTTGATGAGGCTATGAAGCTTCTCCCGGACAGGCAGGGAGGCAACCGGAGCGTGGCGGCTTCCATCCTGGCAAACCAGGCCTCTTTGCTGCTGTCCGTCGGCGACTATGAGGGGGCGCTTGCGGCGTTCGCGGAGGCAGATACCCTCTTTGACGAACTGTCCGGCAGCGCGTATGGCAAGCTTCTTCTGAACTGGGGTACCACGCTGTCCACCATGGGCCGGTATTCGGAGGCGGAGGAGGTGCTCCGCAGGGGCGTACAGATGTATGATCTTTCCCAGGGCGAGGTGAGCATCGACGAGCTGAGCATCCGCTCCCAGCTGGCCCTGTGCCTGAACATGCAGGGCAAGGTGGACGAAGCCGCTCAGGCGTATGCCCAGGCGGAGTCGGAGGCGCAGGTGCTGGTGCAGGCGTCGGACAACCGGGAGGCCCTCTCGGCTGCTGCCTCGTTTTATAATCTGTACGGCAACTTCTGCAATATGCAGCAGAAGTATGCTCAGGCATCGCCATTCCTGCAGCAGGCCCACGACCTGTATGCCGCCATTGCAGAAGGCTCTCAGGCTGCCCCGGATATCCGGCTTCTGGCCCAGGCCTGCATGAACATCGGCGAAAATGCCTTCAAGGAAGGCGCATACGATGTTGCGAAAGAGAGCTTTGACGAGGGCCTTTCCCTGTATGCATCGGTCTGTGAACAGCTGGGAGATGCCTGCATGTCCGAATATCTGTCCTGGCGCTCCTACCGGAAACTGATCTTCGATGGGGACTACCCCGGAGCTCTGGACGATGCTGCCACGGCTGTGGAGCTCCAGCCGGAGTCCGTCTTTGCCTGCTATTATTACGGCTACGCCCTGATGTACAACGGCTATAACGATGCCTGTGAGCAGGTGTTTACCATTTTGGCCTCCCTTGGCGAGGGAACCGGAACCAACGTCCGCCTGGATCTGAAGGCCCTGAGTGATTACGGCCTTTCCTTACCCGAGATGGACAGAGTTCTGGATATCGTCGGCAGGGGATAAGGACGGATAGAGAAAGCGCTGTCTCCCTGCATATCGAAAGGAGCTGCCGGATGAACTATATTCGAATCACCAAGGACAATATTGACAAAGAGCATATTTGCTGCGCCATGTCCAACAAGCAGAGCAATGTGAAAAAGCAGTGGCTGAAACAGCGGTTTGAAGAAGGTCTGGTCTTTTACAGAAGTGAGGAGCGAGGCAAGTGCTTTATTGAGTATATCCCGGCGGAAAATGCGTGGGTTCCAATCCAGGCGGCGGGATACATCTACATCAATTGCCTGTGGGTCTCCGGCGCCATGAAGGGACATGGCTATTCCAACGATTTGCTGGATGCCTGTATCTGCGATGCCAAGGCCCAGGGCCGAAAGGGGCTTTGCATCCTTTCCTCTGAAAAAAAGAAGAAAGAGTTCCTCGCCGATCCAAAGTACCTGGCATATAAAGGATTTGCTGTGGCTGATTCCTCGGACAATGGGATCACCCTCATGTACCTGCCCTTTGATCCGGCGGAAAATCCTCCGAAGTTCAAGGAATGCGCCAGACACCCCAAAATCCAGGATGCAGGCTTTGTCCTCTACTACACCGATCAGTGCCCCTTTACCTACTATTGGGTGCCGAGGGTGGAGGAGGCGGCCAGGGAGCACGGTATTCCCTTAAAGGTAATCCATATTACAAGCAGAGAGGATGCACAGAATGTCCCGGCCCCGGTTACCACATACGCTCTGTTCCGGGATGGCAAATTCCTGACCCAGGGGATTCAATCGGATAAAAAATTCCTGGCCCTGGCCGGGGCAGAGGCTTGACAGGAATAGGAAAAAGGTGAGATGGGATGGACATCAAAATCAGTAACGCTTCCGTTGCGCCTATGACCGCGTGGCTGAAACGGGCCAGGGCATCGGGCATCCGGGATGAACAGGAATTGAGACGGATTTTGTCCATGCCGGATTATGAGATTGAGTTCCGGCGGTACGGAGAACCGAATTTGCCGGTATGCGGCATCCGCTTTGAGGAGGCAGTGGACTTTTTCCTGCACTTTGATGAAAAGGATTTTGACAATCCCAGGCTTGCCGGAAAAAAGGATTCCTTTTTGGCATTCTACAACGATCTGGATGCCCGTCTGCAAAGAATTGAACTGATCAACAGCATTACGCCCGATGACCTGAAACTGGTGGAGGGGCTTCTGGAAAACGGTCTTCCTGAGGACCTTTTGCAGGAAATGGATGCGTTTACGGTGCTTCTGACCATCTCCATTGGGAACTCTATGGGGTGGCCCTATGGAAAGTATATCCATTTTGATGTGGCAAATCTGGACACTCTGACAGACAAAGAGAGCTTCCTTCATGTGCTCGCCCATGAAATCCATCACATTATGTTCTCTCAGCTTCTCCCGGAGGACATGACACCCCAGCAGTATTTCTTTGTGAATTTCGCTTTTGAAGGACTTGCGGTGCATTTCTGCAACAATGCGGCTACCCCCGGAAAGCCCTCCAAGTACCCCGGGAAAATGTTCGCCATGGATGAAAATGATTGGAAGTTCTATGCACAGCAGCATCAGGAACTGATCGGGAAGGTACTGTCCGATGGAGAACAGGCGAAAGCTATGACCATGGAGCAGGTCGATGCGCTGGTCCGGCAGTATGAGCAGTTTACCTTTACCTCCCTCAAAACCGGGGAAATCCGCCGCATTTCCCAATATCCCACCTATTATGTGGGCTGCTTCCTCTGGGGAAGGCTTGATCTGGAGCTTGGCAAAGAGCGGTTGTTTGAGGTGCTGAAAAGCCGGGACGGTTTCTTAAGCGCATGGGAGCTGTGCAGCTGAGTCACAGCAGAAGCCGTTTCTCTTTCCAAAATGGCAAATATCGCAAAAAGAGCACCTGCTTTCGCAAGTGCTCTTTTCAGTGTGTCGAAAAAGCTTCACAGAATTTGCCGCTGCTGCCCGTTTTCCCCGGACAGCTTTTTTCGTGGCCCCGCAGGGGCGGCTATCAACCGCCCGCATCCTCTGCACCCGTAGGGGCGGTTATCAACCGCCCGGTTTCTCTCGTAGGGAATGCATTCA